>CAZAZR010000214.1:0-5402 GCA_964489685.1 uncultured Solibacteraceae bacterium
TTGTGAAACACCATGTCGTCGTAGGCGTCAACCGCCAGGCCCGCATCGGCCGCGGCCATCGCGGGAGCCATTCTGCCGTGGCGCCACTCGAGATGGCTGCGCAGCAGGCACGCGTTTGCCCGCGGCCGCCTGGCGCGTGTGATCTGCGCGCACATTGCGCCCAGTTGGGTCACCACCGGATCGATGGACCCGTCCCTGATGATCGCCTCGTTGTACAGGCGTTCCACAACGCGAGGTTCGATACGGGCGGGCACGGCGACCGACCGGGCCTGGGGGGGCGCCGCGCCCACCACGCCCACAAACAGGGACACGAGGACGAACATGTTCATGCGGTTACAGTCCGGCTCGATCGGCCCGGTACGCCTTCGAACCGAAGTAATACATCATCACGACCCAGCCAAGCGTCATCAGCACCATACGGATGTCGTTGAGCGACATCCACTGTTTCAGCAGGTCCGTCACCTGCGCCTGATCGGTCAGGCGTCCGGCCAGGATCTTGTTCACCGGGATGATGTGCAAGGTACCGACGTAGGTCGCCGCGCTCAGGCACGCCAGAGCTGCGAGGCTCGTCCACCGCATCCGGGTCTTCCATTCCTTCCAGCACATGATCAGGTGCCCCAGAAACATCAGCGGCACCAGCACTGTGAAAAATTCAGTGGCCGTGGACGTCTGGGGAATGAACTGATCGTAGTAGTTCTCGGCTGTCAGATTGGTCCAGCTCGGGAACCAGAAAAAATGCAGCGCCCAGAGCACGCCGACATACAGCGTGGTGCCGAAGAACACGAACGCATTGGTGAACACGACCCAGAGTGATTTCATGACCAGTTCCCTTTCCGTGGAAGTCAGTGACTCGGCCAACGACGATGGGTAATTTCTGCAAGATAGAGCAACAGGCTCAACACGAGCAGCGCTGGCCACAGCCGCACTGCCGAGAGTGACGCGCTGGCATCCTGAGTGGGACCGAGCGCGGTGATGCTCGTGAATGTTCCCGCCGTGAGCAGCTCGGGATCGGTATAGGCTCCGCCTGTCGCCGCCGCGAGCGCTTCAAGGTCGAGTCCCTTCACCGGATCCACCTGCTGTTCACGGGCCACATCGTCGAGCGCCGGCGAAATCAGGCGCGTCGGTTGTTGGCCTTGTTGCGTCCCGTCAACGACGTACGCCGACGCCAGCACCCGGACGGCCTCAGCCGGATCCACGGCGAGGCGCCCGGTGAAGTACCCCGGAGCCAACTCACGGAAAGTGACGACGCCTGCCGGGCGCCCTTGCGCATCGAGGACCGCGGCGTCCGGATAGAGCGTGGAGTCGCGGCTCGTCCGCCGGGCCGTGACCTCCACTTCATGATCGATGCGCCGGATCTCGTAGTCGAACAACCGCGAGTCGTCAGCGGTGCGAGACACAATGCGCGCCATCATGCGACCGTATTCGCGCCAGCGCGCCCATCCGGTGGTGCCCTCGCCCACCGGTTCGGTCATCATTGCCGTCACTCGACCGAGACCGTAGCGCCACGTGGCCAGCAGTGGGTCGCCGCTGCCGGCCACTTCCATCAGCGCGTCGGCGCCATCACGCATCGTCGTTTCCACGTACCCGTTCAGTGCGGGCATGGCGCGACGGTCAATGTCGCTCCACCAGCCCTCGCCGCCGCGACTCTGCACCCCGAAGGCGCCCGTCTTATAGGCCGGCAGCTTCATTGTGGACGGCTGCTTCAGGATGACTTCCGGCAAGCTGTAGCGATCGATGGCCGAGTAGAAGCGGCCTTTGCCCCACGACGCGAGATCGATCAGCAGCTGATTGTGTGCCTGCGCGCCCACCAACACCGTGGACAGATTGATGCCGTCTTTGGTGAGCTGCCGGATGATGGACTCGTAGTCGGACGTCTCCACGCCGGCGTCGGTGATGACGAGGATGTGTTTGTAGCGCGTATCCACGTTCTTGAGTCCGTAATACGCCTCCTCAAGACCCGGTCGCAACACGGTGCCACCAATCGCCTGCATGCGGCCGATCGCGCGATCGATGGTGATCTTGTTCGCGGCCGACTGCAGCGGCACCGCCCAGTGTTTGTTGCCGTAGAACTCGACAATGCCGATGCGGTCGTGGGCCTTGAGGCGCCTGACCGCGAGGCGGGCCACCTGCTTGGCCAACTCAAGCCGCGTGCCGGTCATGGACCCCGACGTATCCATGATGATCGCCAGTGCCGTGCTGGGGTCGCGCTTTTCGGTGCGCTGCACAAACTCCACTGGCGCAATGGTGGCCACCGGTGTGCCATCGTAGCCGCCCGTGCCGAATGCGGACTTGCCGCCCGAAAAGACCAGCCCCAGTCCCTGATGCGCCACCGCGTCTGCCAGATGCTGCTGGAACGGCTCCGGTACCAGGCTTGCCGGTCTGTCGTCGAGGAGCACCAGGTCGTACGCCGACAGGGTGACGTTTGGCGAGAGGGCCTGTGCGCTCCCATCCAACACAGCGAAGCCGCGACCGAGCAAGCCCCCCATCCGCGCGGCCGCACCGCGGACTCGATCACCGAGATACAACACGCGCAGCGGATCCTGAACGGCCAGCGCCGAATCCAATTCGTTGTTCCCGGTGTTCGAATCCTGGCCGGGGTCAGCCACCATCTGCGCTGTCACATCAAGAAAGCCCGCCGACTTCGGCTCGAACGTCAACGGCACAATAGTGTGTTCGTCGCTGTCAAACGGCGCCGAGGTCGCGATCGCGTCGCCACCTGCGCCCACCAGACGCACGCGCAACCCCTTGCCGGTACCAGCCACACTCACCTCGATGTTGGCGGTCTGCCCCACTCGCAGGATGCCCCTGGCAGTCAGACCGGCCGGGTAGACATCCGCCGGATCGTAGCCAAGGTCGTAGGTATGCAGCGTGATGCCGCGATCGATGATTTGCTGCACATCTGGCGCCCAACGCCGATCGGTCGCCAGCCCGTCGGAAAACAAATGGATGACGCCGCGAGCGCCGTCCGGCACCTGTCGCGATGCTGCAGCGAGGGCCGCGCCGAGCGGCGAAGAACTGTACGCGTCATGCACCTCGCTCACGGCGCTGAACCCGGCGCGATCCACACGCGACGTCGCATCCGCAGAATCAGCGGACCGGGCCGCGGGTGCTGCACCCACCACGACCAGCGACATGGCCGCGGCATCGAACTTCTCCCGAAGCTGCGCGACCGCCGATCGTTGTCGCAACTTCCTGGCAGCACTCACGCTGTCAGACTCGTCCACCACGAATACCTGATAGGTCTCAGAGTCGGTGGTCAACAACACCGGCCGAGCCAGAGCCAGTACGACCAGGAGGAACACCAGCGTTCGCAGCACCCGCTGGGTACGGCCACGGCCGCGGCTGCGGCGCGGCAGAAACCAGAGAAGTGCGATGGCTGGCGCCAGCAGGAGAAACCACGGATACAGGAAGCTGACAGTCATGGCCGCCTACGGCATCCGGCCCATCTGGAAGAAATACCACTCGGCCGTGAGCACAATCAGCGCGAGGATCAGGAGCCCCGTGACGAGCCCGGTCGCCGGCGTGAGATCCGCCTGTGCACGTGTCGCTGTGTCCAGCGACTCGTCGCGCGCGCCAGTGGTCACATCGGGATCAAGCAACGACACGGACAACGCGGCGGCGCGTCCGCTCACCGGAAGTTCGCCAGCAGCGGAAGGCACAAAATCGACGCCGACCGGATCCAGTGCGCGACCACCCGCCCCCAGAATCTCCGCGCGCTTTCCAGTGGATGAAGCGATCAGCGGTCGGCCGGCAGCCACGTACGGATGCCACATTTCGGTGTCGGCCAGCCATCGCACAGCATTGGCCACGAACAATGGGAATGCCCGCGACCGCGTGAAATCGAAATCGTCTGCGAGCAATTCCTCCCAGACCGAGAAGCGCCACTGACTCCCTGCGGTGATCGACACTTCGATCGGACGGCCCGACGACCGCGCCAGACTCATGGCATCGATCTGCTGCAGCCCGATGTCCGCGACTGCGTCGGTAAACACCACGTTCGAATCAAGCGAGGCCGGGTGCGTCAGCAGGAACGCCTGGCTCTGCGACGCCGCGGGGACGAATTCGAGTGCGGGCGCGTTGCCGCCCACCGACTCCCCCCGTCGCCGGATGACCACATCGGGCTGACCGGACACCATCGTCACGCCACCGTCCGCTCCAAGTAGCGGGCCAAGCACCGCTTGCAACGAGGTGGAGAGTTGCACCTTGAGAATGGGTTTGGTGGGCAACCGAAGACTGGCCACGTTGTCGAGCGGCACGCTGTCTGCGCCCGACCGATCCGCAACTATGCGTGCGGTCAGGAGGCCGCCTTCGGCAGGCAGATCAGCCACCACAACACCCTGGCCGACCCGCGCGATCGCGTTGCCGGGGATGGACTGGCCGTTCACTTCGATCTGGACGGACTGCGCATGCTCGGCAGTCACCACTGGAGCCGCACGGCGGTCTCCGGTGCTCTGCACCTGCACGAAGACGTCAACTTTGTCCCAGGCGCCTGACGCGGCATCCGAAATACCAAGAGCCGTGATGCCGCTGTTGCCCACAAGCGGCGCCGGTGTTGTGGCCCGCTTCACGGTGACGGATGCAGGCACCAGATCGAGCACCTGTTGCCGCACGGGCGCATCGCCGAACACCAGGATCGATGTTGGCGTTTCGCTGGTGCCGCCCGTCGATGTGGCACTGAGCTGTCGCAACAGGCGCTCGAGTGATGCCGGTGCGGCGTCTGGCGCCATGCGTGCCAGCCGTTCCCGCAGCAGCAGCGCATGTTCACCCGGGTTGAGCAGCGGCCGAATCTGAGCGCCGCTCCAAATCACTTGACGACGGTCGCTGGGCAACTGGGCGACCCGCGCCTCGAGCGCGTCCACAGCCGCCTCAAAACGGCTTCCAGCCGCCATGCCCGCGGACCCGTCCAGCACCAGGATGTGGAACGTCTGGTCGGGCCTGGTTCCCAACTGCGGCTCGGCCAGTGCAAGCCAGAGGAGCGAGCAGATCGCCAGAATCAGCGCGTACGCGAGCGGGTGGCGGAAACGCTCGCGCAGCTTCCGGACCGGTGCTTCGTGCGTCACCTGCTTCCAGAACAGCGTGGTGACCACCGTCACGTCGCGATAGCGCGTGCGCAGTTGCTGCAGGACAAACAGCAGCGCCGCGAGCCCGGCCAGGCCCGCCACCACGCCAAGCGCAGACAGGTTGGCGAAGCTCATACCACCAGGCTTCCCGCCGCGAACAGGGTGTTGAGTTGCGTGACGAGATCCTGCTCGACATCCAGCCGCAGCAACCCGCCGTGGTGATACTTCACGAGTGCCGCGAGGTCGCGATTGAACTGCGCGTACGTTTCGCGATAGCGCTCCATCACGTGAGGCGTCACGGTGATCTGCGCCGCCTCACCGGTTTCACAATCCAGGAGCCTG
>CAZAZR010000215.1:0-5374 GCA_964489685.1 uncultured Solibacteraceae bacterium
ACGTGTTCCCCGAATATCGCGTGGCGCTGCTGCACGGCAAGATGAAGTCCGACGAAAAAGATCAGGTCATGGGAGCCTTTGCCCGTGGCGACATCCACGTGCTGGCCGCAACGACCGTGGTCGAAGTGGGCGTCGACGTCGCCAATGCCACGATCATGGTCGTCGAACACGCCGAGCGATTTGGTCTCTCTCAACTGCACCAGTTGCGCGGGCGCGTCGGCCGCGGGGCGCATGCGTCCACGTGTGTGCTCGTCTATCAGGCGCCGCTGACCGATCAGGGTCACGCGCGCATCGATGCGCTGGTGGAAACGAGCGATGGCTTCGTCATTGCTGAGCGCGATCTGGAAATCCGCGGGCCTGGCGACTTCTTCGGCACGCGCCAGTCCGGCTTGCCCACCCTGCGTGTGGGTGATCTCGTCCGCGATCACGTCCTGATGGAAGAGGCGCGCCGCGAGGCCGTGGCCTGGCTTGACGGGACGACTGAGGCACAACCCCTGGTCGATTACCTGTCGGCCAACTGGGCGCAGCGGTTCGGCCTTGTGGCGGTAGGGTAACCATGCGCATTGTCGCCGGCTCACTCAAGGGACGCCGCTTGCAGGGGCCCGCCACAGACGATGTGCGCCCGACGTCGGACCGGCTGCGCGAGACATTATTCAACGTTCTGGGCACCAGCGTACAGGGTGCGCGCGTGCTGGATGCGTTTGCGGGGACCGGGGCCGTGGGCCTTGAAGCCGTGAGTCGGGGGGCCGCGGACGTGACGTTCTACGAGCGGGATCGCCGCGCGTGGGCCGTGGTCGAGGCGAATATTGCGCACTGCGGGGTCCAGTCGCAGTGCCACCTCGTGCGCAGCGACTTCCTGCGATCGAGTGGAGCGGCCAACTGTGACCTTGTCTTTCTTGACCCCCCGTATGATGATGACCATCTGCAGTCGGCGCTGCTCGTGGCTGTGACGCATCTGGCCACGAACGGCGCGGTTGTGATCGAGCATCGGCGGTCGCGCGAAACGCCGGCGAGTGAGGCCGGCCTTGTTCGGACGCGTGTCCTGGTCTCCGGCGACAGCGCATTGTCGTTCTACAAGTAGGGAAGTATGCCGCCATCCCGCATCGCCATTTTTCCAGGGTCATTTGATCCGTTGACGAACGGACATCTGGACGTGATCCGGCGGACGGCCAGGGTGTTCGACCGCGTGATTGTGGCCGTACTCGTGAATCCCGAGAAGCGGGCGGTGTTTACCGTGGATGAACGCGTCGCCATGATTGCAGAGTCGTGCGCGCAGATTGGGCAACCAGGACAGGTCACGGCAGATGCCTTCGAAGGCTTGCTGGTGCACTATGCGGCTCGTCAAGGTGCGTGTGCGGTGATTCGGGGCCTGCGCAGCGGTGTGGACTTCGACTACGAGCGCCCGATGGCGTTGATGAACGCTCATCTCGCTCCGGAGATCGAAACGGTGTGTCTGATGGCGGCCGATCATCTTGCCCATGTCAGTTCCCGGCTGGTGAAAGAAGTGGCGGCGCTTGGAGGCTCGGTCGAAGGCCTGCTTCCCGACGCGATCCACGAGCGCCTTGTCGCCCGGCTTCGGGCAGAGAAGAGTTCACGGTCATGACCCCGACCCCGAGCCCGGCACGCCTGGCCGCGCGCATGCAGCACGTGGCGATGTCTCCCACGATGAAGGGAACGATTGCGGCCGAGAAGCTGCGGCGCGAGGGTGTGGATGTGGTGGATCTGGGAGCCGGCGAGCCGGATTTTCCGACGCCGGCACACATCTGCGCGGCGGGACACGCGGCGATTGACGCCCAGCGGACGAAGTACACCGCGAACATGGGGACGCTGGATCTGCGGCAGGCCGTGGCCGCGCGCTACCGCGCCGACTATGGCGTGGAGTACGCCCCCGATGAAATCGTGATTACGGCCGGCGGCAAGCAGGCCCTGTACCATGCTGCCATCGGACTCTTCGGGCCCGGCGACGAGGTCATCACACACGCACCCGGGTGGCCCACCATCGCCGAACAGATCAAGCTGGCTGGCGCCAGAGCCGTCATCGTGCATACGAGGGCCGACGAGGGATTTGTGCCGACCGCCAGCCGGCTGCTCTCGGCGCTGACGCCCAATACCCGTGGCATCGTCATCAATAGTCCCGGCAACCCGACCGGCGCGCTGATGACCGAGGCCGACGCGCGTCTGGTCGCGTCGGAGGCGGCGCAGCGCGGGCTCTGGGTGGTGCTGGACCTGTGTTACGAACGCCTCATCTACGACGGTGTCCCGCACAACCTGCCGGCCATCTTTGGTGAGGTGTTGCGCGACCGGCTGGTGCTGGCCGGGTCGGCGTCGAAGGCCTACGCCATGACCGGGTGGCGGCTGGGCTGGGCGATGGGGCCGAAGGCCTTTGCGGCGGCGGCGAATGCGGTGCAAAGCCACACCACCTCCAATGCGAGTTCCATCTCGCAGTACGCGGCCGTGGCAGCGCTCACTGGACCGCAGCAGTGCGTGACGGACATGCTGACTGAGTATCACCAGCGCCGTGACCAGGTGCTGGAATGGCTCGCCGAAGAGCCACGGTTGCGCTGTGCCGTGCCGCAGGGCGCGTTTTACCTGTTCCCGGACGTCGGTGACTTCCTGTCACCCGGCGGGCTCCGCACCTCCCTGGAATTCAGCGATGCGCTGCTTGCGGAAGAGCATGTGGTGACCACGGCCGGTGAGGCGTTTGATGCGCCGGGCTTCCTGCGGCTTTCGTACGCGACGTCTCTCGAGCGACTGCGCGAAGGGGTCACACGTCTGATTCGTTTCGCGCGCAAGCAGTCGTGACCGACGCCCTCCTCGATCGCCTGCGCGCCATCGTCGGCGCCGATCACATCAAGACCGACACCGCCACGTGTGACGCGTTTGGCGTGGACGCCCTCAAGCGCGGGCACCCGGCGGACGCTGTTGTTTGGCCTGCTGATACTGAAGAAGTGGCCAGGGTGGCTCGCGTGTGCCACGAGACACGCACGCCCCTGGTGCCGCGCGGCGCCGGCACCGGGTATACCGGTGGTGCGGTGCCGACGCAGGGCGGCGTTGTGATCAGCCTGGACCGCCTCAATCGGATTCTGGAAATTGACGAGGGGAACCTGCTGGCGGTGGTGGAGCCGCATGTGGTGACGGGGGACCTGCAGGATGCCGTCGAAGCAGTGGGTTTGTTTTATCCGCCAGACCCAGCGAGCCTGCGGCAGTCCGTCATTGGCGGCAATGTGGCGGAATGCGCGGGCGGCCCGCGGGCGTTCAAGTACGGGGTGACCAAGCAGTACGTGCTGGGCCTGGAGGCGGTCCTGCCGACTGGCGAGATCATCCGCACAGGCGGCAAGGTGGTGAAGAACGTGGTGGGTTATGACCTGACACACCTGCTGGTGGGGTCGGAGGGCACGCTGGCCATCATCACCAAGGTGATCCTGCGGTTGATACCCAAACCGCCGGTGCAGATCACCATGCGGGCGTCGTTTCCCAGTGTGCGCCACGCCGTAAATGCCGTGACCGGCCTGATTCGGGCCCGTGTGACACCGGCGGTGCTGGAACTGATTGACGGCGAGTGTCTGGATGCGGTGGCGAGTTACCTCGGTGTGCGGTCGCTCGCTCCTGAAGGGACGGCCGCGATCCTGTTGCTCGAGGTCGATGGACTGCCCGAGCAGGTCGCCGCCGAAGCGGTTCGCGTGGAGGCGGCTTGCCTGGAGGCGGGATCAACCGAGTTCCTGCGCGCGGCGACCGATACCGAGCGCCAGGAGTTGTGGCGGGTGCGAAGGGAAATCTCCCTGTCGTTAAAGGTGATTACACCGCTCAAATTCAATCACGATGTGGTCGTGCCAAAAGCCCGGGTGCCCGAACTATTCGAACTCGTGGACGGTATTCGCGAGCGGTACCGCCTCCGCATTCCATGTTTTGGTCATGTCGGCGATGGCAACATCCACGTCAACATCATGGTCACGCCGGGTGACGAAGAGGAGATCCGTCGCACGCACGACGCGGAGGACGAGCTGTTTCGCGGGGTCATCGCGCTCGAGGGATCGATCAGCGGCGAACACGGCATCGGATTCTCGAAGATGAAATACCTGGCGTGGGAGTTGTCTCCCGAGACGATCGATCTGATGCGCCGTGTGAAAGTGGCGTTTGATCCACACGGCATTCTCAACCCAGGCAAGATGTTTCCTGGGTGAACCCCTGCGCCAAGCCCTGAGCCAGCCTATGAAGAGTGTGATCGCGTCTGCGGTGGTCGGAATGGTGGCGTTGCTGCAATCGCCGGCGGCGCCCGTGGTGGTGGTGTTTGAAACGTCTCTGGGCGCGATCACCATCGAGGTCAACGTGGCGAAGGCGCCGATCTCGGCGGCGAATTTCCTGAAGTACGTCGATGAGGGGCTCTACAACGGCGGACGGTTCCACCGTACGGTGCGACCGGACACCGAGACCAACCAGGTCCATCCAATCGAAGTGGTGCAGGCGGGCCGTGCCCCACGCACACCAACCACGCCTGGATTTCCGCCGATCGCGCTGGAACCCACGAGCGTCACGGGCCTGACACATGTGGATGGCGCAGTCTCGATGGCCCGCGCGGCGGCGAACACCGCGACCAGCGACTTCTTCATCTGCATCGGCGCGCAGCCGCTGCTGGATTTCGGTGGCGCGCGCAATGCCGACGGCCAGGGCTTCGCGGTCTTTGGCCGTGTGGTCGCCGGGATGGATGTGGTGAAGAAGATTCAGGCCTCATCCGTGAGGCCTGGTTCACAGACCCTGACGCCGGCCATCACCATCCTCCGGACCGTCCGAAAGCCCCAGGCTCTCGTTTCGTCGAAGTAGGCATCGCCAACAGCCAATACAATGGCAGGATGTCCACCGTAGCTGTGATCGGCGCGTCGCGTGACCGCCGCAAGTTTGGCAACAAGGCGCTCCGCGCGTTTCGTGAACAGGGTTTCACTGTTATCCCGATTCATCCCACGGCCCCGGACGTGGAAGGGGAGAAGGCCTACGCGAGCGTGCTCGACTATCCAGGGCCGATCGATGAAGCCACCGTCTACCTGCATGCCGACGCCTGCCTGCCGGTGCTGGAGGAGATTGCCAGGAAGGGGATCGCCGTCCTGTGGCTCAACCCGGGCGCCGATGAACCCCACGTGATTGCCCGCGCCCATGCGCTGGGCCTCAAACCCCGGGTGGCCTGCTCGATCCTGGCCATCGGTGATTCCCCTGTGAACTATTGACTCAGCGTCGGACTCCTGGACCCCAGGACTGCTGGACCCCAGGACTCCGTGGTATACTCTCCGGGTAAGTCCTCGGTCGCTCCCCCAAACCAACTTAAACGGTTTCAGATTTCCTGAAGTTTTTCTGAGTACGCACCACATGGCACACCATCCCAGAC
>CAZAZR010000216.1:0-1636 GCA_964489685.1 uncultured Solibacteraceae bacterium
TTCTCAAGCCAGTTTGCGGCGCCCGAATTGAAGAACGTGTTGGACAGGATCGTTCCCGAGAGCTTCACGGCCTGGCGCGATGCCGACTCGACCTTGGTCTGCGCCAGATCCGCCATCTGCGATCGAAGCATCTCGATCTGGTCCGGAGTCACTTGCGGCGCGTGTGCAACAGTCTGCCGGGCGCCACTCGCGGCGCGAAGTTCGGCGACGGCCGCACGAAGCGCGCTCACCTCGTCGCGAAGATCGTTCAATTCCGCGCGCAGGGCCACGACGTCCGGGGAAGCGGGTGGCCGCGCAGCGCCATCCGGGACCTGAGCCGCAACTGGACTTGCGGCCACCAGGGCGACGGTCAGAAAGATTGCGATCGGCCAGTGACGGGTGCGCAGAAGGGGAGTGACCATGGGCAGCATTGTAGGCCCCCAACCCTGCACGCCGGGAGATCGTCTAAGCCGCCGACGACCAAAATGTCTGCGCACTGGTTTACCGGCGTCGGGCTCGATGCGCGACAGGTGGTCCGCGGCAGGAGTGACCGTGGCCGGCTTCAACTTCCTGCGTGACGTCACGGTGGCGGTTGGGAACGAACCCGCCATGCTGGCCGGTGGACTGCTGGCCGGCGGCCGGTACTTCGCGGTGGTCGGCCCCCGGATGCACCTCGGCAGGGCCATAGGCGACGCCGACGATCAACCGGGCGCGCCGCTTGTGGCCGTCCTCGGCCACGCATTCTGGCACGATGGGCATGCACCTGCGTGCAGGACGCGCCCCCGGCGTGCAGGACGTCGCCGGCGGTCCGCCCGTCGGCGTGCTCAATGAGACCGCCGCGCGACTGTTTTTCGGCGACGGTCCCGCGGTCGGCCAGACGATCCAGGCGGGTCGCCGCACGATCGAGATCATAGGCGTGGTCAGCGACGCCCGGTACGATTCGCAGCGAGCGGCCGTCAGGCCGACGATGTGTGATTCGGCGCTGCCGATAGAACAGCTCGCGCCGGAACTTCGTCGCGCCGTGGCAGGGGTCAGCCCGGCACTGCCTGTTCCTGACGTGCGTTCCCAGGTCGCGCAGATGGACGAGCGCATTGCGCGTGAACGGGTCTTCGCACGCCTCCTCGCGATCTTCGGCGGCTTCGCGCTGCTGCTGGCCAGCATCGGCCTGCCTGGCGTGACCGCGTATTCGGTCAGCCGTCGTACCAATGAGATCGGCATTCGCATGGCACTGGGTGCCCAGTCCCGACAAGTCCTGTGGATGGTGCAGAAACAGGTCGCCTGGCTCGGTATCGCCGGTCTGGTGCTTGGTGTGCCGCTGGCGTATGCCGCGCCGGCGCGCAAAGCCGCAGGCCTGAATCCCCTCGCCGCCCTGCGACGCGAGTAACCCGCGCCCTCAGCTCGCGTTGTCGACGCTGCTACCATGCAGGTTCACACGAGGAGTCTGCACATGCGTCGCGCCCGTCTCTCCCTGCTGCTCGTTGCCGTCGGTGCCATCATCGCCGCCCTGCCCACCCAGCCCAGCGCACAGGTGCCGGAGGCATTTACGCGCCTGTTGTCTGAGGTGTCGGCCTACCGGGGCCGTGGTTTCACGCTGCCACTTCCTGCCGGAGCACCGACCCGGTACGCACGGCGGATGGAAGATGTCTCGGAGCGGAGG
>CAZAZR010000216.1:1646-5364 GCA_964489685.1 uncultured Solibacteraceae bacterium
TTCGTGGATGAGGCCGCGGCGCTCGCGGGATTTGCCGAGCGCCTTGAAGCCATCGACCGCGCGTCGCTCTCGCCTGAGACGCAGATGGATGCGGAAATCCTGAGCCGGCAACTGCGCGACCGCCGGCAGGAGCTTCGCTTCCGGGCGTTCGAGATTCCGATCGGGAGCCGCGAAGGGTTTCACTTCGAGTTGCCGGCACTGCCCGATCGCTACAGCTTTGACACGGTTGGCCAGTACGACGACTACATTGCGAAGCTGCAGTCGTTTGGCGACCACGCGGCACAACGCATCACGATGCTGCGCGCGGGATTAGCGTCGGGCCGCACTGTGCCAAGAGATGTGCTGGGCGGTTACGACGAGCCCGTTGCGGCTCAGATTGTGGCGGACGTTACGCAGAGTCCGCTCTACGCGCCGTTCACGCGTGTGCCGGCCACCGTGCCGGCCGCCGACCGCGATCGCATCGTGGCTGACGGCGCGGCGGCGCTGCGCGACTCGGTCATGCCGGGCCTGCGGACGTTCCTCGAGTTTCTGAGGCGCGAGTACATCCCGGGGGCGCGCACGACGCTCGGACTCCTGAGTCTGCCCGAAGGTGCGGCGTTTTATCAGCACCGCATCCGGATGCACACCACGCTGGAGTTGTCACCCGAAGAGGTGCACGAAATCGGGCGGCGCGAAGTGGCGCGGTTGCGCCTGGAAATGGAGCAGGTCAAGACCCGCGCGGGCTTCAGCGGGTCGCTTGCGGAGTTCATGACGTTCCTGCAGACCGATCCGCGGTTCACGGTCGAGACAGAGGAGCAGTATCTGCAGGCCGTTGCGCTCGCAGCCAAGCGGATGGATGGTGAGCTGCCGCGACTGTTTTCGCTCGTGCCCCGCGCTCCGTACGGCATCAGGCCGATGCCCGAGCGCATCGCCATTCGGCAGTCAGCCGGCTACTACGACTCCGGCGCCGCCAACGGGAGCCGCGCCGGCTGGGTGAACATCAACACGTCCGACCTCCGCGCGCGTCCGCTTTACGTGGTGGAGGCCCTCGCATTCCATGAAGGGGTGCCTGGGCATCACCTGCAGATCATGCGCACGCAGGAAAATACCGGACTCAGCGCCTTTCGTCGCAGCCTGGGCATCACGGTGTACACGGAAGGCTGGGGGTTGTATGCCGAACGTCTCGGCCGGGAGGTGGGGTTCTTCAAGGATCCGTATAGTGACTTCGGCCGGCTGACGTATGAGATCTGGCGTGCCGTGCGGTTGGTCGTTGACAGCGGCGTGCACGCGCTCGGGTGGACGCGCGCGCAGGGCATCGCGTATATGGCGGAGAACACGGGATTCAAGTCTGGTCCTTCCATCGCCGAAACCGATCGGCACATCACCGAGGCCGGTCAGGGATTGGCCTACACGTTCGGCATGTTGAAGATCCTCGAGTTGCGTGCGAAGGCCGAGGCGCGCCTGGGCACTCGCTTCGACATCAAGGCATTCCACGAAGCGATCCTCAGGAACGGGCCCCTCCCGCTCGACCTGCTCGATCGCGAAGTCACTGCCTGGATCGAAACCACGGCAAAGTAGGGCGTGGCTTCAGCCGCGCCAATGACTACTGCCGGTCGAACGGCACGCCGATGTACGCCGGCAGCTGGTCCACGCGCACGATCAGCTGGGTATACATGAAGGTGATGACCATGCGACCGTCGGCCGTCCGGCTCACTGGAATCTGCAGTGCGTTCTTGATGTGCCAGTCGTACAAGTCGTAGAACACATCGCTGCCGACTTCGCAGAACTCCGGGAATTTTCCGTTCGTCCGCCAGTAAAGCGTGTACGCCTCACGAAGCTTGGGGACGAACCCGTAGGCCAGGGTGTTCGACCGGAAGGCGCCATTGAGGGCGCCCGCGACCTGTGCGGTCTGATCGCCGATACGGCGGAGCGCGGCATTGTCGATGGCGTCCTGCGGCGCATCGAGGGGTGGGGTATCGGTATTCGAGGTTGCGGTTGCCGTCGCGGCGGTGGCGGACGCCATCGCACCAAACGCACTGCCTGTCACGAGTTGTCGGCGTGTGAGCATAAGTGTCTCCTTGATGCGCATTATGACGCCGCAGATCCCTTGACGGATGGCATCGTCGCCACCTACCCTTCCACTCACGATGTACTCACGAGACGAAGTCAAGGTCATCACCGACAAAATTTTCAACATGGCGCAGGGCCACGATGTCGAAGTAGACCTCACGGGCTCGGAACGATCCGGCACCCGGTGGGCGAACTCGACGATCACGACCAACCTCATCCAGTACGACCGCCAGCTCACACTGACGATGCGTGTGGGAGACAAAGTCGCGAGCGCCTTCACGCGTGACTTCAGCGACAACGGATTGAAGGAAGCCGTCACCGAGGCCGTCACCACGGCCAAGGGCAATCCCGACACGCCGAATCTGCCCGCGCTGCTCGGCGCGCAGACCTACATCCCGGTGGACGCCACGCTTGCGAGCGGCGTGAACGTCGGACCGCGCGAGCGCGCGATGATGGTGAAGGCCAGCAGCGACATCTGCGAAAAACGCGGCGTGCTCGGCTCGGGCTACATCCCCAAGACGCACCAGACCAATTGCACGGCCAACACCAAGGGCCTCTTTGCCTACTACGCGTTTGCCGAGACTGGATTCGTGCTGACGTGTCGCATGCCTGACGGAAGCGGATCAGGCTGGGCGGGTACCACGGGCATCAAGGACCCCGCGATGATCGATCCCATCGCGCTGACCGAGGTCGCCGCCGGCAAGGCGCTCAGGAGCCGCAACGCGCGTGCCCTTGAGCCAGGTCGCTACACCGTCATCCTCGAGCCGCGCGCCAACGCGCGATTCCTTTCTCTCCTGACGGGCATCTTCAATCAAGGCGGCGGCCAGGGCGGTCCAGGCGGTCCAGGCGGTCCAGGCGGCTTCGGTGGTGGCGGGGGCGGACTCGCGTTTATGCGCGACAAGAAGCCAGGCGACAAGATTCTGAGCGACCTCGTGACCCTGCGCAGCGATGTCGGCAATCCTATCCTGCGGCAGACCACCATGCTGGCGAATAACACCCCGGCGGCTCCGACCACGTGGGTGGAGAAGGGCGTACTGCGAAACCTCGCGGGCGGGCCAGACGGTCCAAAGGCCACCACCAACATGAGCCTGGTCATGGACGGCTCCGACCTGTCGGTGGACGACATGGTCAAGCAGACCAAGCGCGGGCTGCTCGTCACCTTCTTCTGGTACATCCGCGGCGTGGACAATGACACCTTGCTCAACACGGGCATGACGCGCGACGGGTTGTTCCTGATCGAAAACGGTGAAATCACACGGCCTGTTCAGAACTTCCGTTGGAACATGTCCCCACTGGTTGGCTACAACAACGTGTCACTGTTGGGCAAACCCGTACCCATGCACATGGGCGAGTCCTACGACGGCGGGGGCACGGCATTGATTCCGCCCGCGCGGCTTGAAGACTTCTACATGACGTCCATTTCCCCGGCAGTCTGACGCGTTACGGTTTTACTATGGCAACTACACGACGAGATTTCATCAAGGTCGCCGCCGCCTCCGGCATCGTCCTCGCCTCGAGCGACCTCATCGGCGACCTGCTCGCCCAGTCACCGGGCCGCGTGCTGCAGTCGCGCTTCAAGGGGCTGGCCGACATCGCGCTGACTGAGTGCAAGGCCGCAGGCTGTTCGTACTACGACATCAGGTTCACGCGGACGATGACGCTTCCGGGC
>CAZAZR010000217.1:0-5260 GCA_964489685.1 uncultured Solibacteraceae bacterium
GCCGCGCCGCCAAACAGATTCCGCGCGACGCCCACGTCCGCCAGCAGCATGTGCTGGTTGATGCGCACCGGATTGAGCACCGTCGGCGCCGGCGACGCAATATCCGACACGTACTTCGCGGCCGCGCCCACACGGAACCCCTTGAAGACGATGGCGCCTCCAACCGTGAAGAGCGCGCTGGTACCGCTTCGATCCCCCTCGGCGCGCGTCACATCAGGCGAATACGGATAGCCCGCGGCGTCACCATTGAACCCGACCAGTTGGGCGCCCCACCCGAACGTCGCGGACCACTTGCCACCGGTGTAAATCGATCCCATCGACACCATGGTGGACGCCGGTCCGAGGCGCGCCAGGGAAAGATCGAAACCCGATCGCGCGCCAATCAACTGCGCAGGATTGTGGAAGATCACATCCTGATCGCGCCCGGCCACCCAGGCGTTGGCGAGTGCGGCCGTGCGGGCGCTCGACGGGATGTGCAGGACCAGCGGCCCAGTCGGCGGCGCCTGCGCAAACGCAGGCGACGCGGCAAGGGGCATCCATCCGAGCGCAGCGGCAATAGGGAGTGCAAAACGGGAAACGCGCATGACGCGAGAGTTTATCAAGGCCGGGAACCAAGGGCGAGGTGCGGGCGTATAGTTAAACTAACTATAGACCCATGCCGACAGACATCCACGACCACCTGCCGCTCAAGCCCGTCGATCTCGAGATCCTGCTCGCGTTGGCCGACAAGGACCGACACGGGTACGGACTCGTCCAGGCCGTCAGCGAACATACGAACAACCTGATCGTGCTCGACCCGGGCAATCTCTATCGCGTGATCAAGCGCCTGCTCGAGAGCAGCCTGGTGGCCGAGACCGGCAGGAAGCCCTCAGATGATGCGGCCGGCGAACGGCGGCGGTACTACGGCCTGACGCCATTGGGGGGTCGAGTGCTTGCGGCCGAACTCGATCGCCTGCGGCGCCTGGTGAATGCCACCGCCACACGCGCTGTGGCAAGGCGGCTCGCCCCATGACGCGCGCGGCTGCACCCCGGTTCTTCCGATGGCTGCTCGCGCTGTTCCCACAGACCTTCCGCGAGGTCTACGGCCCGGATATGAGCGACGTGTTCGTCGATCAACTCCGCGCCACACGCGCCCGCGACGGCCGCGCCGGTGTCATCCGCCTCTGGCTCCGCACCGGCCTGCGCATGTCCACCGCTGCCCTGAGTGAACATCGCGCCTCCCAAGCGACGCTCAGGACGCGTCTGCCCATCGTTGAAGATCTGATTGCCGATCTGCGACTGACCCGCCGAAGCCTGCGCCACAGTCCCCTGTTCACCGTGGTCGCGGTGGGTGCGCTCTCGCTCGGCGTCGGCGCGGTCGCGACCATCTTCAGTTCGATGAACGCGATCGTCTTGCGCCCGCTTCCAGGCACCACAGACGGGGCGCGGCTGGTCGGTATTGATCGCCGCTCGCCCGACTGGTCGGAGGGCGTCTCGGCGTCCCACAACTTCTACCGCTACATCCGCGACCGCTCGCAGTCGCTCGACGCCGTGGCGGTGTGGAGCCGGGTGCCACTCACGATCGCTTCTGGCAGCGAGAGCCTCGCCGTGGGCGGCAATATCGTCAGCCCCAACTACTTCGATGTGCTCGGCCTTCGGCCGGCCGCAGGACGATTCTTCGCCGCCGACACCAACAACACGGAACCCGTCGTCGTGGTGTCGCACCGGTTCTGGCAGACACGCCTCAACGCGAGCCCGGAAGCCGTCGGGCAGTCCGTGACCGTCAACGGCCGTCCGTACAGACTCATCGGCGTGGCAGACGAAGGATTCAGCGGGGTGTTCACTCCAGTCCGCGTAGACGCGTGGGTGCTGACCTCGGCACAACCGCATGTCAAGCCGAGTCGCGACCTGGGGGACGCGCCGTGGTTCTGGATGTTCGGCCGCCTCGCGGACGGTATGGATGCGGATCGCGCGCGCACCGAACTGGCGGGATTGACCGCGACCTGGGCCGCGCCCGGGGGCCCAGACCAGTTCACTCGCTACAGCAGCATCCGTCTGGTGCCACTGACCGGGCTGCCCGACGATGCGCGACAGGCCATTCTTGGATTTGGCGGGATGCTCCTTGGCGCAGCCGCGTTGGTCCTGCTGATCGCCGGCGCCAACGTGTCCTCTCTCTTCGCCGCGCGCGCCACCACCAAACAACGCGAGATGGGACTGCGGACGGCTCTGGGTGCACGGCGTAGCAGGCTGGTGCGACAGTTGCTCACCGAGAGCCTGACGGTGTTCGGGCTTGGCGCCGGTGGCGGCGTGCTGGTGGCGTGGGCCGCGACGTCGGCGCTTGAGCGCCTGCCCATCCCCGGTGACTCGGGGCTGTTCCTTGAACTGTCACCGGATCTGCGCGTCGCGGCTTTCGCGATTTTCGTGTCGCTCGTGGCGGGCCTCGCGTTCGGCCTTGGTCCGGCGCTGCGCGGCGCCAGTCACAGCCCCGGTGGCCTGCTGCGCGACTCGTCCCGGGGTAGCAGCGGGCGCCGATCGAGACTCACGAAGGTGCTGATCGTCGGACAGTTGGCCGGTTCGCTGGTGTTGCTTGCCGTCGCCGGCGTCTTCATCCGCGCACTCTCGCACGGCGCCACGCTCGACGTCGGCTTTTCTGTCGAAGACGTGTCCACCGCTGCGTTCACCACCGAGGCCTATGGGTTTAATGAGTCGCAGGGCCAACGCTTCTTCACGGACATTCGGGGGAGCCTCGAGCGCGCGCCTGGCGTGGCGAGCGTGTCATTCAGCAACTTCATTCCGCTGGCCGCCACCGCCAGTGGTACCACGGTCAATGTCAACGGCGCACGCACCAGCATTCGCTCCGGCATCGTGGACACGGGCTACTTCACCACACTCGGCATTCCACTTGTCGCGGGGCGTGACTTCGCCGGTGACGACACCGCCACCGCACCCAGGGTCGCGGTGGTGAACGACACATTCGCCGCCCAGGTCTGGCCGAACAGCGCTGCCATCGGCAACTCGTTCGCGATGGGTGAGGTACGCGTGACTGTGGTCGGCGTGGTCCGCAGCATCAAGCACTCCACACTGGACGAGCCGGATGGACCGTTTGCGTACTTTCCCATGTCGCAGAGGTGGCAATCGGGACAGACGGTCTTCGTGCGCGCGACACCCGGATCCATTGGGGCGACCGACGCGATTCGTACAGCAGTGCGCGAAGCGGCGCTCCATGTGCCAACGCCGCACGTGACACGCCTGGCCGATGAGATCACGGTTGCCGTCTTCCCCCAGCGCGTGGCAGCGATTGTCACGGGTGTGCTGGGCGCCAGTGGACTGCTCCTCGCCAGTGCCGGCCTCTACGGTGTACTCGCGTTTGTGGTCAGCACCCGTTCAAGGGAAATCGGCGTGCGTATGGCGTTGGGTGCCCGGCCGTCCGACGTCCTGCACATGGTGGTGGGCGATGGTCTGCGCCTGGCCGGCATTGGCGTGATCATCGGCCTTGCGGGCGCCGTGGCGGCCACACGCGTTGCATCTGCCTATCTGCTTGGCGCGCGCGCATTCGACGTCCCGACGTTCGCAGCCGTCACGGTGATTCTGTTCGTGGTCGCGGGCCTGGCGAGTTACCTGCCGGCACGGCAGGCCGCCTCAACCGATCCGCTCAACGCGTTGCGCGCAGACTGAGCCCGGGCGTCACCTCGGCCGGCACATCGACCATCGACGCGAGCATGCGGGCCTCGTACCAACCCGTCTCCCACAGCGCAAGCGCCAACGTCGCGAGGTTGTCCAGGTCGTGCAGCGTCGCCTTCTGGCGCAAGAGCGCCAGCGCCTCGTTGACTTGCGTGATCATTCCCCTTTTACCCTTGGACATACGGCCGGATCTATCCGGGGAACATCATGAGTTGTCTCCGCGCCTCGGCGTCTCCTGTGATCCGCCGTGGACAGTGATGCAGTGTGACTATTGGTACGCCGCGCCCACCATGATGCGACCGATGCGCATCCACGGCGAGCCGTGAGACACCGCCTGGCCCTGCGTCGGCTGCCCCTTGGCGTCGCCACCCACACCAAACTGCTGCCATGACTCGGGGCCCGAGATCGCGTTGAGGTTGGCCCAGAAGTCCGTGGTGATCGCGTTGTAGGTGACGTTCGTCACGGCGCGAGTCTTTTTGCCGTTCTTGATTTCCCAGAACGCCTGGCCGCCGAACTGGCCGTTGTACCGCTGCTGGTCGATCGAGAAGCTGCCCGACCCTTCGATGAGCACGCCATCCTTCGTGTCGGCGATGATCTCTTCGGGCGTGGGCGACCCCTTCGGACCGGCATCGATATGCACGTTCGGCATCCGCAGGAACGGATAGTCGCGCCACGAACTGGCCTGCGTACACCCGCGACTTTCCTTGTCACCAATGTAGTGCGCGGTCTCGCGATTGCTCGACACGCCCACCAGAATCCCATCCCGCACAATCGGAAACTGCGTCGTCTTCACGCCGTCATCGTCATATCCGACCGTCGCGCGGCCGCCAGGCCGCACTTTGTCACCGGTGACATTGAGCAGCTTCGATCCGTACTTCAGCTTGCCGATGTCGGCCACTTTCACGAAGCTCGTGCCAGCATAGTTGGCTTCGTAGCCGACGATGCGGTCGAGTTCGGTGGCGTGGGCGATGATCTCGTGAATCGTGAGCGCGAGGTGCGAGGGCGCCAGCACGAGATCGCGAACGCCAGGCGTGATGGGCGTGGCGGCTGCCAGTTCATGCGCCTCGTCGGCGAGCCGATCGACGTTTGCGCGCATGCGGTCCGCTTCCACCAGTTCCCAGCCGCCCATGCCACCCGGGATGCCGAGCGACCGTGAGGCCGTGGCCTCGCCGCGTTTGGCGGTGACGGTGAAATTCGCGGACGTGCCGAAGAGATCCTGCTCGATGTAGGAGCCTTCAGAAGACGCGAAGTACTTCCACTCGGTGCTGAAGTTGGCCGATGCCGTCGCCGCGATGATGTCCTTGTGGGTCATCGCGGCGTCCACCACGGCCTGCAGCGCCGACTGCTGCGCAGTGGCCGACATCGTCATCGGGTCCATCGTCATTTCGGTACGCCAGTAGACCTGGTACGGCGGCACGGGTGCCAGGCGCACGTCCACCTTCCTGGCAATCGCGCTCGCGCGCGCCACCTCGACGGCCAGCCGCGCGATGCGACGAATTTCGTCCTCGGTCACGATCGGGCTGCTCGCAAAGCCCCAGACGCCGCCATGAATCACACGCACGCCGAAACCAGCCGCGCGCGAGCGCGATTGCCAGGAAGG
>CAZAZR010000218.1:0-5166 GCA_964489685.1 uncultured Solibacteraceae bacterium
CTAGGAACCCCATCGCAGGCCGTTTGTTGCAAGCCTATTTCTTCCGAATGGCCCTCAGCACACGACCGCCTGGCCCATCCTGGGCGGCGATGATGGCGCGAACCACGTAGTCGCCCGACGCCAACGCGCCAATAGGCACGGCCGCCGTGACCACGAACCGATCCGGCTCGCTCGTCGCCGCAAAGGTGCCCTTGATGGTGGCCATGGCCGGACCGTTGGCGGTGCGCGCCACTTCAAAGACCGCCCCGACGGCAGCCCCCTGGCGAGCGCCATAAATCTCCACGTACGCCATCGCCGACGCTTCACGGCCAAAATCCAGTCTCGGCTGGAACGTCCCATTGCGCGACAGGCCCATCACCAGCGCGCTCATCATCAGCGGACCCGCACTGGTCAACTCGGCGTTGATCCCGGTGTCCGCGGCTCCGCCCCGGCCAGACGTTTCCGTGGCCGACACGCGAAGGCGATAGTGCCCTGCCGGCACGACCAGCGAAGAGACCACCGGCAATGTCGTGAGCTCGGCGATGCCCAACTGCGTACTCGCCACCAGCTTGCCCTGATCGTCGAACAGGCCCACGATGGCCGACGATGGGGCGGCTGACGGATCGGGGGAATCAAACAAGGCCACGACGCGAATCATCTGTCCGCCCGGGTCCCGTGAGCTGAAGCCCGTCACCCGCAGGGGAAGGTCGCGATAGACCCGTGCGTCTTTCATCATGTCGAGCGGTGTCGGCGCGCTCGTGTTCACGAACCGGGCCGCGGTCCGCATGACACTCAGTTGCGGGCGCTGGCGCACCGTCGCGTTCGGGCGCGTCACGGTCAGCGAGAGGCCGCGGACCGTACCGGTCGTTTCAGAAGGCTCAGGTTCCACTCGCGCGATGTAGTAGCCGGACGTCTCACGGGCGACGCGAGCCAGCGCCGCGTCTGCGCCCTCACCCAGGTGGAGCAGTGGCCCCCCTGTGGCTCCGGTCAGATGCTCCAGGCCGGCCCGGCCGCCATCGGTCACTGACAGCTCCGGCTGGATGACGTAGAACTGAGCGCGCGCGGACGCGGCGGCGGCACCGACTTGCTTGAACTGATCGGTGCGGATTTCGCACGGGGCGAGTGTGCGCATCGCGGCACTGGGAGACGGCGCGGCCGTCGGGCCCACGGGGGCCGACAGCTGCGAAGAAAAAAATGCGATCGCGACCGGCGCTTCGCCTCCGCGCAGGTCGTCGAGCGTGGCTCGCAGTGCCGTGAGTGTGGCACTGGATCGGCACCCGGCCTCGTCGGCGCTCTCACGCGGCGGGGCCTGGCCGGTGATTCGCGACAGCGCCTGGACCACGCGCTGATGGTCCGTTGTCAGGTCCACACTGAGGGCGCCATGCGGCAGCGTCAGCAGTGCCACGCGGTCGCGAGGGCCGATCAGGCGCAGGAACTCAGCCACCTGGGCTTTGATGGCCGCCTCGCGGCCCGGACGAATCGTGAACTGGTCGAGAATCAGCACAACGCTCCGGCCCCCGTCGCTGGTGGCGTTGCTGCCGTACGGCAACAACGCGGCCTCGGCGGACAACGACACATATTCGAGCGACCGGATGGGTCGCGCACGGCCGTCGACCTTGAGCGTGACTTCGTCGGCACGCAGGTCGGTTACGGGCTGGCCGTCAGCACCAACAACCACAAAGTCCACCGCGATGAGTCGCGCGCGGTCTTGTGAAGACAGCACGAACTGCTGGGCCGCAGGATGCGCCGGAACCAGCGCAAGGATCGCGAGAAACGCGGCAATCAGCCGGAGGGACAGGAGCATCCCCTGAGAATACTCCGCGGTCACTCGATGTAGTAGACGAAGATGGAATGCCCGATCCGGGCCACCGGTGTGTAACCGTCCAGCCAGCGGAACAGGTCTTTTGGCTCGAGATACACGCCCTTGAGATTCGTCACACTGACGGCGACGTATCTCTTCCGCTTGATATCAATAGTCGTGGCGGCCGGGTTCGGGTTTCTGAGTTCGTAGCTCGGCAGCCAGTCGTACTTGATGCCGTACCGATCGGGTGAATCGGTGCCGAAATAGCTGAGGTAGACCCGGTCGATTCCGCGGCTGTCCATGAACTGCTTGAGCCCCTTGAGGTCCTGCCCCCAGTCGAGGTTCGAATCCACAAGATACCGATGCCCGTTCGCCGGGCCACCGGCGAACTCGTTGAAGTACGCCAGATAGTTCGGCCATGTCGTCCAGGCGATGACCGGGTACCAGAGCAGCGGCACCATCAGCAGGAACCGGTACGTCCGCAGGTGCAGAACCGCTCCGGCTGCCAGGACAAAGACGAACGGGTAGACGGGCAGCACGTAGCGCAGGCCAATCGATCGCACCTCGACGCTGAAGAAGGCGAAGAACGCGACAATGGGGAGCCACAGGATCAGGTCGTCCAGCGTGATCGCGCGGCGGACGGCCTTTAGAAGGACGAGGGCCAGCGCCACGCCGAAGGCGAGCAGGAGTGGGATCGGCGTCTTGAGCAGGAATGCGGCGTAAACGTAGTACCACCAGCCGGCACTCGAGAGTTCGCCCATGAGGAACGACCAGTGGCCGGCTGCGCCGCCTTGAATGGTGAGTCCCTGCAGGTAGGGCGCCGGGTTCAGACCGTAGCCGAGCAGAAACACGGCGATCGTGCAGGCGGCTGAAATCAGGAGTCCCCTGGTCGGCAGACGCCGGCCACCGGCCGCCATGAAGCCCAGGATGATCGCTTCGACCGGCAACAGCAGCAGCGCGGGGAACTTCGACAGCAGTGCCAGGCCGAGCGAGACGCCGGCAAGCACATGGTATGTCCTGGTGTTGTGGACCAGGGCCTGTCGGAACAGCGCCATCGTCGCGAAACAGAAGACCGTCAGCGTCATATCCGGCGTGATGAGCGCGCCGTGCGCCAGCATGGTCGGGCTCAGCGCGAAGAACGTCAGTGCGAGCAATCCGGCCGCGAGGCCATACACCGCGGCAGCCAGCCGATAGACGAGGTAGCCCAGCAGCAGGGCTTGGAGAATGACCATGAATCGGGTCCGGTTCAGGAGCCGGTCGTGTCGGTTCGCGTCCGAAGACAGCAGCGCCTGCCCGCGCGCAATGTCGGCGGCACCGAGAAACGCGAGGTCTCTCGACAGGTCGGCGGGGTAGTTCCACACGCGTCGGTCAAGCGGCTCCCAGAGCAGCGGCAGGCTGTCGAGATAGTAGGCCAGCGGCGGGTGGATGACGGCCGAGGGCACATCCCATCGCTGATGCCGCAGCAGGTAGTCGCCCATGCCGAAGTAGTTCGTTTCGTCCCAGGTCGCAGACTTCGTGCTGACGCCGGTGCCGGCCTGGACCGCAAACAGGAGGAGGAGCAGAGGGACGAGGAGCCGTGCGCGAGTCGGCATCGCGCTCAGTGGTCCCGGCCCTGTGACAAGGACGCGGCGAGACGACGCCAGTCTTCGTTTGCGGGGTCCAGCCTGAGCGCCTCCTGACACTGGCGAAGGGCTTCCGACACGCGACCCTCCCGTGCCAACGCCAGTGCGAGGTTGCCGTGGGCGAGGGCGCTGTCGGGCGCCAGGCGAATGGCTTCGGTGTAGGCCGCGATGGCTTCCTTTGGTTGGCCCGCACGAGCGTGCATCGCGCCGAGGTTGTTGTGCGCCTCAGCGAAGCCCGGCCGGACCTTGGTGGCAATGGCGAACTGGCCCATCGCTTCGGCCACTTTGTTCTGGAGGGTGAACAGCAGGCCCAGATTGTTTCGCCACTCTGCCTGGTCGGGCACGATGCGAAGGGCCTGCCGATACTGAGCGATGGCCTCGTCGGTCTGCCCGCGTGTGGCGAACACCTCGGCGAGGCCTGCATGCGCGCGGTGATTTCCAGTGGTGACCGCCAGCGCCCGTCCCCACATCGTCTCGCTGTTTCGCCAGTAGGTGGCCTGCTGTCGCGCGGCAACGGCACACACGCCGACCAGGAGCATGGCGACCACGGCCGCGGCGGGTTGCAGTCGCGGCCACCGCGCGATCACGTCGGTGCCGCCCCACGCGATGATCACGAAGAGGCCCACGAGCGGGATGTAGGTGAAGCGGTCCGCCATCAACTGATCGCCGGCCTGGAACACGCCAATCACCGGCAGGAGCGTGAGGAGGTACCAGAGCCAGCCCACGAGTACATAGGGTCGGCGGTTCCCGAGGCGAATGGCTGCGGCCGTGACAAGGGCCAGCGCCGCGCCGGCGCCCACTACCTGCCACCAGGGCGGCAACGAGGGAGGATAGGGATAAAACACGGCCAGCCCCGAAGGCCAAAACATCAACCCGATGTATGTCACGTACGAGAGCAGCGCGTTGGCCACCCGGTAGTCGAGTGACAGTTGCGCGAGTGTGCCAACCGCACCCACCTGCGCCTGGACGGTCAGCGTGGCGATGCTCACGACGCCGGCCAGTGCGAACAGGGGAGCCTTCTCCACCAGCAGCGAAACCGCGGGAGGCCGGCGAAGGGGCCAGAGGTCGAGGAGCAGCAGGACCACCGGCACCGTGACCAGCATCGGTTTTGCCATGAGTCCGAGGGCAAAGCAGGCGATCACGATCAGATACCTGCGCGTCGTCCGCATCCCGGTCCAGACGACGTACGCCCAGAGCGTCAGGAAGAAAAACAGTGTGCTGAGTACATCCTTGCGCTCGGCAACCCAGGCCACCGATTCCACGTGAAGGGGGTGCACGGCGAACAGCGCCGCCACCAGGGCGCTTCGCCACTCCGATCCTGTGGCACGCCGCAGAAATCCGAACAGCGTCAGTGTGCCCGCGATGTGCAGGATCAGGTTGGTGACATGGTGTCCACCGGCGTTCAGGCCGAACATCTCCACGTCGGCCATGTGCGACAGCCACGTCATCGGCTGCCAATAGAACAGGTAGCCCGATGTCAGCGCCCACCAGACGCCCTGCCACGAGAGCCCGGCAGTGACGTTCGGGTTGTTCGTGATGTACCAGGTGTCGTCGTACGAGACGAAGTCAAACGTTCGAACGTCTGCGAACACCGCGAGCGTGACGGCCGCGAGGCCGGCCATGATCCAGGCTGTTCGGGAGGAGCCGACGGTCACGACCGGGATTGTACGCGCAAGGCAAAGGGGGCGGGTGGAATTGAGGATTGATCGGGATGGGACGGATGTGCAGGGATTGAGCGAGTTCAGCCGTCCCACAATCCCACCA
>CAZAZR010000219.1:0-5148 GCA_964489685.1 uncultured Solibacteraceae bacterium
GACTTACCGCCCGCAAGCGCCTCACGTTCAGTCCGTTTGCCGGCGCCGGCGCCGGGGGGCGCAGCTACAACTACCGCAGCCTGGAGGTGAACGCCACGCATAACCTTGGTGCGTACGTGAGCGCCGGCGGTGCGCTTGGCCTCGGCCGCGTCGGCCTGCGCCTTGAGGTACGCGAATATGTCACCGGCTTCAAGCCACTTGGGGGCCAGGGATCGACGCGCGCGCGAAACGACGTGGTGGTGATGGTCGGACTGCGTGTCACGATGCCGTAGTCATCAACGTCGTCGTCGCCGAGGTGATCATCCGACGGCAGCCCGCACTGGGTCGGGCGTACACAACACCCGAGTGCGCAACGTGTGTACGATGAGGCATGGTCCCGCTCTCAGTACTTGAACTTGGACGTGTCAGACAGGACTCGACGCGTCGGACAGCCCTTGGCGAAGCGGTGGTCCTCGCGCGTCATGCCGAGGCGCTCGGGTATCACCGTATCTGGGTGGCCGAACATCACAACATGCCGATGGTGACGACCGCGGCTACAGCCGTGGTCATCGGGCACCTCGCGACAGCCACGACCACAATTCGCGTCGGCGCTGGCGGCATCATGTTGCCGAACCATGCGCCGTATGTCATCGCCGAACAATTTGGGACGCTCGAAACCCTGTTCCCTGGTCGGATTGATCTGGGCCTCGGTCGCGCGCCGGGCACCGACCAGGTGACCCTTCGCGCGTTGCGCCGTGACCCCGCCAACGCCGAACACTTTCCCCAGGACGTGCTCGAACTTCAGGCATTCCTTGCGCCGGTCGCGCAGGGGCAACGCATCGAGGCCGTGCCTGGCTCAGGCACAAATGTGCCGATCTGGATTCTCGGCTCGAGCCTCTTCGGCGCGCAGCTGGCGGCGGAATTTGGTCTGCCGTTCAGCTTCGCGTCACACTTTGCTCCAAAACATCTCGACGAGGCGGTCGCAGTGTATCGCGAACGCTTCAAGGCCTCGCGTCAGCTGGCGGCTCCCTACGTGATGGTCGGCGTCAACATCGTCGCGGCCGACAGTGACGATGAGGCCCGACGACTGGCGACATCACACCGGATGTCGTTCATCGACCTCTTTCGCGGCACCACGCGGCAGTTGCTGCAGCCGCCGATCGACGACTTCGACGCCTACCTGTTGCCACACGAGAAGGAAACGGCCGGCAAGATGTTCCGACGAGACATCGTCGGATCGGTCGAGACCGTTCGTGCCGGTATCGGAGCGCTCGTCGCCCGGACGAAGGCCGACGAGCTGATCGTCGTGTCGGACGTATACAACTTTCCCGCTCGGCGCAGGTCGTTCGAGATCATTGCAGAGGCTGCGGCTCGGTCATAGCCCGAGTCGGACGGCATACACCGGCGGCAGATGCGTCGAGATTGTCTGCCAGCGCTCGCCCCCGTTGCTCGAAATCCAGAGGCCGCCCGTCGTGGAGCCCATCGCCAGGGTGCGACCGGTCGCGTCTACATCCAGGGCGTGCTGATAGATCAGGTCGTACGAGTGGTCGGGTAAGCCTGCGCCGATCACATCAGACGTCTGCCCCGCGTCCCGCGTGCGTGAAACGACGAGTGTGGCATTCACCGGGACGCGGCGTTCGTCCTTCACAGCCGGCACAAACCATGCGGTGGACGGGTCGGCCGGATGCGCGGCGACCGCGAACCCGAACCCCGACGGCTTCGCTGCCGGCACCGGCGTCCGCAGTCGTCCGCGATTCCCCGAACGGAAGACGCCGTTGTGATGCTGCGTCCACAACACGTCTGGCGCCGCACGGCAGGCAGCGATGCGGTGCGGGTCCTGGACGTTGGGATCGCCTTGCCGCTCTGGCGGCATGCCCTCGGCGACCATTCCACGCGCCCGGCACTCCCACGCCCCACCCACCGACACGCCCACCAGCACGTGGCGGCTGTTGCGCGGGTCCACGAGGATGGAGTGAATGCCCGGCCAGTCGTTGCCGCCGCCCGAAAGCGCCTGAAGGACAAAAATCTCCGCGTCGGCAGAGACGACGTCCGTGAGGCCGCGCCGGTCTTTCACCCGTTCGCCGCCGACAAACACGGCGACGTGCGTGCGCACCTGACCGTGCTCGTCGAGGACGTAGCTCCTGAGCCGCGGATTGTCTGCGAACATGCGCGCCAGCGCGTCAGCCACCGTCGTTCCCGCCACATCGCGCGGACGGGCGTCGAGAAACCGCTGGAGTTGCGGCGTAAAAACGACATGCGGCACGCGTTCATATTCACCGCTGGAGGCCGCGGGCCGGAGCCGTGAGATGCTAGTCGGCCTATGGAGCAGGTCAGGCCGGCGACAATCAGGCTCGAAGCCTCCTCGCACTGCCAGCTTCGATGCCCGTCCTGTCCGACGACGACGAAGGCGATTCACCCGGTCGTGGGCAGCGGACTGCTGTCGTTCGAGGATTTCACGCGGGTGCTCGACGACAGCCCCTGGCTGAAGGCCATTGAGCTCTCCAACTACGGGGAGATTTTCCTCAACCCCAACTTGCTGGCCATGCTTGAGTACGCACACCAACGAGGCGTTGAGTTGAACGCCGAGAATGGCGTGAACCTGAACTATGCGAGTCCCGAGGTGCTTGAGGGGCTGGTCACGTACGGCGTTCGGACCATCCGGTGCTCGATCGACGGCGCCTCGCAGGAGACCTACGCCAGCTACCGCGTCCGGGGCCGTCTCGATGCGGTGCTCGACAATATCGCGACGATCAACCAACACAAGCGCAACTACGGGTCTGCCGTTCCAGAGCTGATCTGGCAGTTCGTCGCGTTCGGCCACAACGAACACGAGATTCCGGCGGCCCGTGCCATGGCCGCCAGGCTCGGCATGCGCTTTGTCGTGAAGCTCTCCTGGGACTCCGACTTCTCTCCGATCACCGATGAAGACGCTCTGCGGTCGGTGGCGGGGGCGGCGTCCCGTCGTGAGTTCAAGGAGACGCGTGGCGTCGACTACATGCAGTCGGTCTGCCATCAGTTGTGGGACCTGCCCCAGATCAACTGGGACGGCAAGGTGCTTGGCTGCTGCCGGAATTTCTGGGGCGACTTCGGGCCGGAGAATGCCTTCCGTGACGGCCTGCTGCGCAGTATCAACAGCGAGAAGATGTCGTACGCCCGTCAGATGCTGCAGGGGCGGCAGCCGGCGCGCGCCGATATCCCCTGCACCACCTGCACGCTGTATGAAGACATGAAGCGTGACGGGCGCTGGCTGACACGCCGCGTTCCGTCCCGGCGACGGCGTGCCTGGAACCTCGTGGCCCATGCCAGTGGCCTCGGCGCCCTCAGGTCGTGGCTGGGCCGCCGACTCGCCGGATGATATCAACGCCCTCACGCGCAGCCGGCTACCGTCAGGATATCGACGGCTTGCGAGCGGTCGCGGTGCTTCTGGTCATCCTGTGTCATCTGAACGTCGAGCCCGTTTCAGGAGGGTTCGTCGGAGTCGACGTGTTCTTCGTGATCAGCGGCTTCCTCATCACGCGCCTCATCGTCGACGAATATCGAAGTGAGGGTGGGTTTCGGCTGGGCCGCTTCTACGCAAGGCGAGCGCGACGCATCCTCCCTGCGCTCTGCTGCATCTGTGGTCGCTCGGTGTCGAAGAGCAGTTCTACCTGATCTGGACCATCTTCCTGATGACGCTGCTCAGAAGGTCGACTCGCACGACGGTGGCCGGCCTTGCGGCCGCGACCATTGTCAGCCTGGCGTCGAGCGGCTGGGTCGCTCTGGAAACCGCCTTCTACCTGACCCCTTTTCGCGTGTTCGAGTTCGGCATCGGTGCGGTGATGGTGTGACGCGGGCACGGCGCCGGTGTCGGGATGGCTTCTGCGCAACCGTCTGATGGTGGCGGTCGGGTTGATCAGCTATTCGATGTACCTCCTGCACTGGCCCCTGATTGTTCTGCACGGTGCGTACACCTTCAGAGACGTCACGTCCGTCGACAAAAGTGTGCTGCTGTTGGCCACTGCAGCCGGCGCGGCACTCATGTATCGATTGGTTGAGCGGCCGTTCCGTCGTGGTGCCGTCGGCTGTGATCTGGCCGCAGGCCGGCTGGGACTGGCGCATTCCCACCGAGCGACAGGCGCGCTCAAATGACCAGTGGCGATCGCTCGAATGTGCGCACTGCCGACAGACGGATCCCCAAATGCCGCCGGCACTGGTCACCTGCCAGAATGACCGCGGCTCCTCGAACGACATCATCATCTGGGGTGACAGCCACGCGCGCCACCTGGTGTCGGGTTGTTCAGGCCTGTACCCGGCGTAGAACATCCACGTCATGTTCCTGGCCGGCTGCGTGTCGCAAAGCGGGTTTGAGAGCGACGCCAGGCGCAGCGGCAACGCACGCGACGATGCTGCCGATCGGCCCGCCGGGCGGGATCCCTTGGGCGCGCGGCGAGGGCGGGGTTACCATCTGCCAGGCCTCATGACCGGACAGGTACTGACCATTCACGGGATCGCTCCAGCTGTGATTCCGAATGCATTTTGCTTTCGCAACATGTGGGACACGGATGCGATGCTGCGGTACCTGACATCGGTCCCGCCATTCGTCTCTCTCGGAGACGCGATGGCCGGGCGCGGCGATGCGCTGACGATTGACGATGCCATTCGTGGCGCCGCTGACGCCGCGCTGCTTGCCAGACAACGCGGTCACGCGGTGACCTTGTTCGTGAATCCGAGTCAGGTTGAGTCGGGTGCGCCGTATGCGTTTCTGGTGTTGAACGCGCTACTCGATGGACTCACACGCCGCGTCTGCATATTTGAAGACACCGCGTTCCGCATCGGGACCCACGCGAAGCGGCAGGTGCTGCGCCGGCGCATCAAAGCACGGCTGTGCGCGCTGACCGATGAGCAGGCGCGTCTCGACTTCGTGACCGGCCTGGCAGGGCAGTGGGGTGTGACGGTGCCAGATATGCCGCCGCACTTCCGCACGCTCAGCCGCGACGAACTGGTCGCTCTGCGTGATGCCGGAGTCGCCCTGGAGAACCACGGGTGGTCACACAGCGACCACACAAGCCTGTCGTCTGCCCAAAGCGTTCGCGAGATTCGCGATGGTCGAGTCTGGCTCGAGCGTGAGCTGGGTGTCGAGGCCGCGTATTTTGCAGCACCCTATGGCGAAGCGCTTCCGACGCCGGAGGC
>CAZAZR010000220.1:0-5135 GCA_964489685.1 uncultured Solibacteraceae bacterium
CGGCCAGCACGAGGCTTTCGGCGAGCAGCATGCGTATGAGCTGATGCCGCGAGCCCCCGAGCGATGCCCGCACGGCAATCTCCCGACGTCGAGTGGTGCCGCGCGCGAGTAGCAGGCCTGCTACGTTGACACAGGCCAACAGCAGCACGGCAGCGACGGCGGCGGCGAGTATCTGCAATGTGACTCGGCCGCCCCTCGCCGTTTCTTCATGGAGCGACGTGAGACGCACGCCCAACACGCGGCCAGCACCAGATGCGCGGGTCTCTTCGGCAAGGATCGTTGAGGCGGCGTCGTGCGAGAGGCCTTCACGCAGTCGCAGGACAATCGGCGCCCCGTGGCCGCGTCGTGATTCCGGAACATCCTGAAATGGTCTCCAGACGGCGACCGACGTATAGAACCCCGCCGGCACCACGCCGATGATTTCGGCCACCTGGTTGTTCAGGCGCAAGGTCCTGCCCACCACGGCAGTATCCCCATCAAAACGGGTCATCCAGTACGCGTGGCCCAGCATGACCACCAGCGGTCGCGACCGGCTCATGTCGTCGGCAACAAACGTGCGTCCCAGCATGGGTGCCACACTCAGCATCTCGAAGTAGTTGTCCGAGACGACCGACACGCTCACGCGCTCAGGTCCACCGGCATCGACGATGACCGGTCTGGCGCCACCGTCAATGGCGCCGTGGGTGATCGCGCGTCCGCCTGCCCGCCAGGCGCGCACATCGTTGAGCGAGGGAGACATGGTGGCTTCTCCGCCAGGCGTGTCCACAGAGATCTTGACACTCACCAATTGCTCTGGATTCGGAAACGGGAGTGGTCGAAGCCACGCCGCGTCGACCACGGTGAACAACGACGTGGACAACCCGATGCCGGTCGCGAGCGTGGCAATGGCGGTCACACTGACGCTCCACTGTGATCGCAGTTGACGGATGCCGTGCCGAAGGTCGTGCGCGAGCTGAGGCATAAGAGTCCTGCTGGAGTGGTGATGGTCGTGTGTCGGTGCGTGAGCCCTGATGACACTGCGCACGGCCTGGGACCAGTACCACGCGCCCGCGCGTATGCGTCCCCGAGCTACCTGGAACCTGGCGAACTCCTCATCGAGATCGCCAAGCACACATTCGCGAAGATCCGGAGCCAGCCCGAGACGGAGCAGCCGGCGGGCCAGACGCGGAGGGCGCGGGGCAGCGTGAGTCATGGCCTCATGGCCGGCGCCTCGGCCGCGCAGACGCCAGCACGGCGAGCTGCGGCCCGAGGCCTCGCGCCATGGCTTCCACGTGACGCATCGACTGCTGGATCTGACGGGCCCCCTCCGGTCGGATCTGGTAATAACGTCGTCGCATCCCCGTGCGTTCTGGGGCGGATTCCCCCTCACGCGAAGAAACGAGGCCGCGTCCCTCAAGCCGGCCGAGCGTTGTGTACATCGCGCCGGCTGACACGTCCCGTCCGGTCTGGTCCAGGACGGCCCGCCGGATGGTCACCCCATACGCGTCGTCACCGAGACGGACGATGGCCAGGAGCAGGAGCAGTTCGAACTCACCAAGGGTTTGGGGCATTGGAGTAGCACGCTGTGACTGTCCTGCGCATTACATGATAGACACAGTGTGACTGTCAAGCGGATTACTCAAAGATGGAGCCAGCCCCTCAGCGCGTCAGCGATCGCCTCGACCTCCGTGATGTCGCATCGGCCCACCACGCGGCTCACGGCGGATCGGGGGACGCTCAAGGTGATCGGCCCCGTGTCTGATAAGGAGAGGTTATGTCACCGCAACAGCCACTTCATACGGGCTATCGACGACGCGACGCGCGTTGGTCCGTTCTCGTGTCCACCGACGGTTCCTCATCCTGGGCCACGGGGAGAGCGACCCCGGTCGGCGATCCGTGGCCGGCGCGCATGGCGCGCTGGTCAGGGATGGCCGCAATCGAGGGGGTCGCCTCCCCGTAGCCCAGGCTCCACGGACGTCCTACTGACGGTATAACCCGCCGTCATTGGCCGAGGGATTGCGCCTGAATTTGGGTCTGCGCGACGAAATCTGCGCGCCACAGCAATAGCCACCGAGCCCGCTACCGTTCGCCGGGCACGGTAGCGGGTCACACGACCCCCGCATACGTGCCGAAGCGGTCGTACCGGATGGGCAGCTGGTAGGTGACCAGAGACCCACGAGAGCACGCCGGGACACCCAGGCATGCGGCTGAGGACGGCGTCCTGAGCACGAATCGCTCCCCGGCTTTCCACCGCGCGTAGAGCATCTCGACTCTGTCGCTGGCGAAGCGCTCGCGCGTCTCCCGGAACGTGTTGATCTGCTCCATCGACACCTCGGCCCAGTCCTGTCGTTCGATCCGGTCCCGGGTAACGAAGTGGGTTTCAAGGTCAGCGATCAGGTCCCCTCGGGTTTGGCGGCCCCGCGCAAAGTCGCTGAAGACCGCCTCGCAGGCACGGAGCCCGGGAAGGTGTCGTGGTGCGACCGCCACGATTTGCCATTCGCTCAGGCAATTCAACAAGGTGAGGTGGTCATTCAGGAACTGACCGAATGCCCGCCCTTCGGTGTCGGTCACGAGGAACACCAATGAGGGTACGGGAGGGTGGCCCGTCAGCGAGATCGGCAACTTGTGGATGAAATGGCGGGTCGTCGGCGCGACGTTCGGCCGCTGAGGCAGGTAGACGCGCCGGGGTAGTTCTCCGCCGGGCACCCCGAGATGCGATGTGAAAAGCTCGACCTTGTCCGCCTCTGTCGCGTACCAGTCGGCCTCCCGGTGGGCAAGCACGTAGTCCAGGAGCATGAGCTTTCGCGCGATTAGCGCCGCGCTGGTCCGGCGGCGGTTCCGGTTGTCGTTCTGCTCGAGGGCGGCGTAGATGGACGAGTGGTAGAGGTGGTAGACGTGGCCGCGATCGCGTCGGAAGTCGAGCCGCCGGGCGAGGCGTCGGGACACGAGTCGATCCAAAAAGTCGCGCACGCCGGCGCCGTACTGCAAGTCCGCAAAGGCCGTGTAGTGCCGGCGCAGGCAGAATCCGCTGTGCAGTGCGACCATGACCAGGAAGCGCGTCTGCCGTTCGCTGAAGCCCAGCGAGGCGAGGGCGGTTACGCGTTCGTCGAAGGTCATCGCAGGCGCTCCAGGTGGCGCGGATCGAAGGGGCTGCCGCCGGTGCGCGCTTCGCCGCTGCGGCCGCCGGCGCGGTAGCAAGTAAAGCCCGCCTGCGTCTTGTCTGACACCTGGCCCCGCGAGTAGTGCTCCGTCACCAACTCCACATCGCGGTACTCAAGGCGGCCGTCTTCGGTCTCGTACTCGATGCGGAGGTCGGGCAACTGCAGATGTCCATTGACCACCGTCAGGTCATGCGCTCGGGCGAACGCCAGCCGGTCGTGCTCCAAGTCGGCGTCGGCGGGCCGGTCTCTGCGATTCAGAAACTGCTGGTATTCGCGCTTCACTTCGTGGTCGAGGACGACCCGGGTCACGCGTCCGCCCTCGCGATCGATCTCCCGCACTTCTTCCCTGAAGACGCCATACAGCCGGGCGTCGTGCGCCAGCTCGCGGGGTTTGACGACCCCGGCGTAGAAGGCCTGTTGCCGGCTGTCGGCCCGAGTGGTCGCATGCGCGTCCAGCAAGTCCTTACCCTCCCGCGTGAGGCTCACGACGTGGTGCGAACCCTCACGATCCGTCAGCGTCGTGTGGGTCACGAGTCCCTCTTCCCGAAGGTGACGCCAGTCGTCGCGAGAACCGGCCCGGGCATGCTCTTGCGCCTCGAAGTCGCCGGTATCGACGACGCGGAACGCGCCGACTGTGGCGAGTGCCCGGGTGTCTGATCCGTCGAGCGCGTACGTCCGGTCTCGAAACTCGACGGGCTCGCGCTCCTCGCCGCAGGGCAGGGTCAGCCCGCGCGTGAAGACATCCCCAGTGGGTTTGGACCGTTCCCGAGGGACCGCCCGTTCGGGCGGCTTCCTGGCTTCCGACGTCTCGCGAACGTCGGCCCGGTCATCGTCTCGGCCGCCTCTGGACATGAGTCTGTTGGCTCAGTACTGGCTTGGACATGGCAGCGCCGCCGCGAGGGTTGCCCGCCGGCGACTCATTTAAGACGAACGCGTTTCTCGGGATCTTCCTGACGAAACTAATCGGAGTGGCCAGCACGACAATCGCAATTCGACGCCCGGCGAGGTTCTGTTGATATCGAAGATTCTTGGCGGTCGTCACAAACACGTCGAACCCGGCAGCCTCAAAGGGCGACCGCCATGAGTTCCCTGTCGCGTTGACGAACCAGTTACTATCGCGGTGATTCCCGATTGTTCAATGCCGTTCGGACCGAATCGGTCACACCCTCTTGGAGCAACCAATACAAGGCCATCGCAGCACCCTATCGCCCTCGATGTAGCTGGCTCATGACACCTGCGCCATGTCTTCGGAAAACGACCGACGCCAGGACCCGGCACCCCAGAATTGCCACGACCGTCGCTCCGGCGAGCGTTGACCAGAGCATCCAACTCTCGACGGGTACGAGATGCTCGAATGACGCGGCCAGGTGTCGTTGGTAGAGCCAGCCTCCGGTTACGCCGAGCGCTGCTCCGCGAATCAGCGGCCATCCAATCTGCCGAATAGTATTGGCGAACACGTGGCTGGCCGATGCACCCAGGGCCAGTTGCAATGCGTAGAACGGCGATTGCCGCACAACTTGCGCGGTGATTATTCCGTACATGCCGATCACCGCCACGCAAAGAACCACCATCGCAAGCCCGCTGAGGATCGGTGCCAGGAAACCCAGGTCGCCAGCGCGGTTTGCGAGAAACGCCACGGCGGGCGCCACGCGCACACGAGGTTGTTCATTACCAATCTTGAACGCGGGCACGGTCGATGTCTCCACCTGCTCACGCGACTGGTTCGACCGAATCACGAGCGTCATTCTCCTAAAACGCTCACGGGTGAACGGCACGTAGGCACCCCACCAGCGTGAGCCGCGGACGGCGTCAGCCGACTCGCCGACCACACCAATGACCTGACACCTGAGCCCAGCCGACACTTCCAACTCTTGTCCGACTGGCGCAGGGGTGCCCATCAGCCGCGCGGCCGCTCTCTGGGTCAGTAGACAGACCTCGGCACCCGACTCCATCTCCGCATCGGAGAACGCTCTGCCAGCGACCAACTCCATCCCC
>CAZAZR010000221.1:0-4989 GCA_964489685.1 uncultured Solibacteraceae bacterium
GTCGTTCCAGTGCCACACGTCGAGGTCGGCCCGCTCGGGCACCGCGGCGCCGCGGCCGGCGCCGCGTCCGCCCTCTGGCGACGCAGGCTTCTCAGCCCAGTCCGCCACGCCGACCATGACCATGGCGCTGTCACCGGGGCTCACATCGAGCCACGACGGCCGTCGGAAGGTGACCAGGCGCTGCGACGCCGGCAGTGCGCCGGCCGTGGGGTCCAGTCTGATCGCCCGTTCGCCGGGTTGTCCCACAGACGTCCATGCCAGAACCACCTGCGTCGGGCCATCACGTTTGTCGTCGGACCTGGAGCGAAGCGCCAGCAGGTCGGCTGAATCGTTTCGCCAGACGATCGCGGAGTAGTCTGAGGCAGAAGCGTCCAGCACCTTCAACACCGACGTGGCCGCGTTGAACAGATGGATGCCGTTGCCGGCCTGACCTTCCGCGCTGATGACCATGGCCAGGAGCCGGCCCGTGTCGGAGGCTTGCCACGCGTATTCAGTCACGTTACCGAAGGTCGTTGTCGTTCCTGACGCAAGGTCACGAATCATCACCGTGGTGCCGATCGCCGCTGGCGGCGCGGCTGCGGCTGCACCACCTCGGCCTGCTGCAGGCGGGGCCGCGGGCGTTGCAGCGGCCGGTGCGCCTGGTGCTGCAGGCGCGTAACGCTTCATCGCGATCGACTGGCCCGTGCGATCGAACGCGAATGACTCGATGCCTTCGATGACGGTTTCTGTTTGCGTCGCGAGGTTGAGCAGACCCAACTTCCGTTGGATCTGCTGGCGTGCGGTTCGCAGGCGTTCCTGCTCGGCCTCGGACTGGCCGATGGCGTAGGCCAGCCAGGTTGAGTTCGAGGTGAAACTGGCCTGCGCGCCGAAGGCGACGACCTTCGGGCTGGCTGCCGGCGCGGTTGCGGCCACCCGCAATTCGTTGTCGCCTCCGACACGGTTGATCCCGTACGCGAGCCACTTGCCGTCGGGCGACAGGCCACCACGCGGGGCACCAGGCGCCAGGCTTTCAAACTGGTCGTAGTCGGCCGGTGTGAGAGCAGGTTTGTTCTGGGCGTTGGGTGAGATCGTCCAGCCAAGAACGAGCGCAAAAAACGCGGCAACACACATCACTGACCGGCGCATGGCATTCCCTCCACGTGACAAGAAGACGGCCATTCTAGCGCACGGTCAGGCGCCGGGGTACTTTCGCGCGACGTAGTCGTCCACCAGGGACTGGAACGCGATCGCGAGCTCGCTGTAGGTGCCCCGGAGTGAAGTGACGTGTTGTCCGTCGACGTAAATTGGACAGTTGGGCGACTCGCCGGTGCCGGGCAGTGAAATGCCGATGTTGGCCGCCTTCGACTCACCAGGGCCGTTGACGACACAGCCCATCACCGCCACGGTCATGGTCTCCACGCCCGGGTGCTGCGTCTTCCACACGGGCATCATCTCTCGCACGTATCCCTGGATGCGCTCAGCCAGTTCCTGGAATGTTGTGGATGTGGTGCGGCCGCAACCAGGGCACGCCACGATGGCCGGCGAAAACGCTCGCAGGCCCAGCGCCTGCAGAATCTCACACGCGGCGTACACCTCTTCGCGACGGTCGCCATCGGGCCGCGGCGTCAGAGACACGCGAATCGTGTCGCCAATCCCTTCCGCCAGCAGCACGCCCAGTGCCGCTGCGGACCAGGCGATACCCTTGATCCCCATCCCGGCCTCGGTCAGCCCGAGGTGCAGGGGCTGATGCGTGCGGCGAGCGAGGTCGCGGTACACGGCAATCAGGTCGCGAGGACGCGAGACCTTGCACGAGATGATGATCTGGTCGGTGCGCAGGCCGCAGTCGAGCGCCAGTTCTGTGGATTGCAGGGCCGAGAGCACCATGCACTCGTTCACGATGTCTTCGGACGACCTGCCCAGATCGCGGTCCGTGTTTTCCTGCATCTTCGCCATCACGAGTTCCTGATTCAGGGACCCGCCGTTCACGCCGATGCGCACCGGCTTCTGGTGCTCCACGGCCACCTGGCAGATGGTGGAGAACTGCTCGTCACGCCGACGCCCCGTGCCAACGTTCCCAGGATTGATGCGGTACTTGTCGAGGGCCGACGCCGCGGCAGGGTGGCGCGTCAGCAACTGATGTCCGTTGTAGTGGAAGTCGCCGATGAGCGGAGCCGTGCACCCCGCGTCGATCATCCGCTGCTTGATTTCCGGCACCGCGGCGGCTGCCTCCGGCGTGTTGACGGTGACCCGCACCATCTCGGAGCCGGCCTCGAAGAGCTCCACACACTGGCGCGCCGTGGCCGCCGCATCACTGGTATCAGTCATCGTCATGCTTTGCACGACGATGGGCGCACCGCCGCCGACCTGGACGGAACCCACGCGCACGCCGAATGTCTTGTGCAGCCGCACCGGAATGGCCATGGAACCGATCATACGACGGCCAGCCCGTCTTCACCGGAGTCACAAGGGATGATGGACCCCAGGTGTGGGGCCGATAGAATGATCTGGGGTGGTGCGTATGAGCAGAATGAAGATCGCTGTTGTCGGGATGTTGATGGTGGGACTGGCAGGATCGGCCATGGCGCAGGCCGTGACTGAGGCGGATCTGGGCCGCCTGGATGTGGCCGCAACCGGGGTCACCCGGCAGGCGACTGTTCTCAAAGCGTCGGACCCGACGTTGGCCTCTGAGGTGGACAAGGCGGTGGCCCTGCTCAAGGACGAGATCATTTATCTGCGCGTCCGTCTGCGCCGCGAGGGCTCCGTGCCGCGCGCCGAGTACACGGACCTGCGCGACCGATTGGAGACGCTGCGCGTGAAGGCCGTCGGCCAGAGAGTGACCGTGCAACCCGTCATTGCTGATGATCCCGTCAAGGGCGCGCGCGAGTGGACGGTGCCCGTCGGAACCGAAATGGACGTCCGGCTGCAGACGACGCTGAACTCTCGCACAGCAAAAATTGAGCAACGCTTTGAGGCGACGACCGTGGTCGATTTGAAGATGGAGGGTGACGTGGTCCTGCCCGCCGGCACCATCGTCCGCGGGTTTGTAGGCTCGGTGCATCCTGCGGGGCGGGTGGAACGGCGCGGAAGCCTGACGCTGGCCTTTGACGAAGTGGTGCTCAAGAGCGGTCCTGCTCGCCTGCGAGCGTCGGTGACGCAGGCGCTTGACGGCAAGATGAGCGAAGACGTCAGCCGTATCGGAACGGGTGCCGTGGTGGGGGCGATTCTCGGAGGACTGCTCGGCGGCGGCAAGGGCCTGCTGGTTGGGGTGCTGGTGGGCGGTGGCGGCACGATTGCGGCGACCGATGGCACGGATGTGGACCTGCCGGCCGGAACCTTGCTGCGACTGCGAATCGATTCCCCGCTGGAGGTTCGATAGACTCGTTGGATGATGTCCGTCCCTGATCACGCACGGCGCGTGGCCGCAACTGCGGACGCCTTTGAGGCGTCGATGACGCGGTTCTTGTCTCGCGTGGAGCAGGCCACCGATGCGGCCGCCGAACGGGTGCCACCAGATGGCGGCTGGTCGGTGGCCGGTATTGTCTGGCATGTGGCCGTCACCAATGAACAGTTCGCGGCGCTTGTGGATGGCTCGGTGCCGCTGGCGATTGCGCCTGAGGCCGATTTCGTCGAGACGCCCTTTTCGGAAATCACCGCTCTTGTGCCTGACAAGCTCGAGGCACCAGACACGTTTCATCCCCCGGAAGGCGTCACCCGGGCCGAGGCCTTGGCGCGTGCGCGCGCCTCGCACGCGCGTTTGGCGCAGGCTCTGCGCGAAATCCCTGAATCGCGCGGCCTGTGGTCGGTCAATTCCATTCTCGGCCCGGTCACGGTGTATCAAGTGGGCGACTGGGCCTCGGCCCATGTGGCGCGCCACAACGCGCAGGCGAAACGACTGATCGGCTGACTTCGGGCGTCGGTCCGGAATCGGCGCTACAATTCCCAGTGTTCATACCTCCTGGGGGGAGGTTTTCAGCATGGCCACACACAAACTGAGTTCTGCTGCTGTCGTCGCGATGAGCGTCGCCGTTATTGCCGTCGTGGCCACGATTTCGCCGGTCGGCGCGCAGGCGCCCACCGCGGAACAGGCGCTCATCACGAAGGCCCGCGGTATCCATGAGCGTGTGATCACGCTCGACACACATGACGACATCAGTGCGAACAACTTCCGCGCTGACTGCAACTACACGATGCGCCTGACGACCCAGGTCAACCTGCCGAAGATGAAAGAGGGCGGGTTGGATGTGTCGTTCATGATTGTGTATGTCGGCCAGGGCGCGCTGACGGAGGAAGGGTATGCGAGTGCGTATCGCCAGGCGGTGGAAAAGTTTGACGCGGTGCATCGGCTGACGAAGGAGATTGCGCCGAACGAAATCGAACTGGCGCTGACGCCTGCCGACGTGGTGCGCATTGCCAAGAGCGGCAAGAAGGTGGCCGTCATCGGGATCGAAAACGGCTATGCCATTGGGACCGACCTCGAGCGCGTGAAGGAATTCTGGACGCGCGGCGGCCGGTATATGTCGCTGGCGCACAATGGCAACAGCCAGTTGGCCGACTCGAACAGCACCGAAGCCGCCAATGGCGGCATTCATGGTGGTCTGAGTCCCCTGGGCAAGCAGGTCATTGCCGAGATGAACAAGTGGGGGATCATGGTGGACATTTCCCATCCCTCCACGCAGGCCAACCTGCAGGCGATTGCGTTGTCGAAGGCGCCGGTGATTGCGTCGCACTCCTCGGTGCGGGCATTGGCGAATCACACGCGCAACATGGACGACGAGTTGTTGATGGCGCTGAAGAAAAACGGCGGCGTCATGCAGACCGTGGCGTTTGCCACGTACGTGAAGGTTGATGACAAGGCGGCCGATCGCCAGGCGGCGACCACCGCGCTGAACACCGAATTTGGGATTGCGGTGCCCGCGGGTCGCGGCGGCGGTGGTGGTGGCGGCCGGGGGGCCGGTGCCGCCGGAGGGCGCGCGGGTGGTGAAGGACGCGGGCAAGCCGCGGTGCCAAGAG
>CAZAZR010000222.1:0-4930 GCA_964489685.1 uncultured Solibacteraceae bacterium
CCGCCGCGGCGGTCGAGCGCCTGGGCGGGAAGGTGTCGGGGTCGGTGAGCAGGAAGACCCGCTACGTCGTGGCGGGCGCCGAGGCGGGATCGAAGCTGGACAAGGCGCGGACGCTGGGCGTCGAGGTCCTCGATGAAGCGGAATTTGAGGCGCTTATACTGAACGCTGCGGATTCGATATGAGGGCTTTGGCAGTTTCGCTGGTCGCGCTGGCCGCCACGGTGGGGTTCCTGCTGGGCCTCGTCGCGGCCGGGGGCACTCCCTCCGGGTCGCGGCGTGGTGTGGTCACGCCTGCGGCGCTTGAAACCCGCCCGCTGTCCATCAGCACAGGGGCGCTCGTGCCCTCCGCGGTGAGCGCCGGGGCCGGCGTGGACTTCGCGGCCGTGGCCGCCCGCGTCAACGGCGCGGTGGTCAATGTGGACGCCGTGGCTCGCGAGGCGCGTGGCCGCGCGCCGCGGCGGTTTCAGCGCGACATGTCCGATGAGAATGGCGCGCCACGCGAAGGGGCGGGCAGTGGATTCATCATCGATGCCGCCGGGTTCATCCTGACCAATCACCATGTGGTGGAAGGTGCCGATCTGGTGACCGTTACACTCGGCGATGGGCGCGCGCTGCGCGCCACAGTTGTGGGTACGGATCCCGCCATCGATGTGGCGCTCCTCAAGGTCGACGCGTCGGGTCTGCTGCCTGTGGCGGTGCTGGGCGACTCCGATGTGCTCCGCGTGGGGGAATGGGTCTGCGCCATTGGCAACCCCATGGGATACGTCCATTCGGTGACGGTCGGGGTGGTGTCATTCCTGGGCCGCAAGCTCTTTGATCAGAGCCTTGACGCCTACATCCAGACCGATGCCGCCATCAGCTTCGGCAACAGCGGAGGACCGCTGATCAACAGCCGCGGACAGGTCGTCGGCATGACGACCGCGATCAGTTCGCAGGCTTCGAACATCGGGTTTGCGATTCCCATCAGCCAGATCGTGACGGTCCTGCCGCAGTTGCGGGAGCGTGGGCGTGTGGCGCGTGGGTATGCGGGGGTCGTGCTGACCACCGCCACGCCGCGCCTGCAGAGCGCGCTGCAACTGGCGCGCGACCGCGGTGCACTCGTGCAGGACGTGCCGGCCGAGACACCAGCGGCCCGCGCGGGGCTTCGGCCCTACGATTTGATTACGGCGATCGATGACATCGATGTGGCGTCCGATGACGCCCTGATTCGATACATTTCCGCCAAGGCTCCAGGAACTGTGGTGCGCTTCGACGTGTGGCGCGATCGCTCGCGACAGATGGTGACGCTCAAGCTGACCGAACGTCCGCTCCCCTCAACGGTGAGGCCGGCGCAGCCGCCCGGCGGGGTACGGCCGGCCCTGAGTCAGGAGCAGGGCCCGCTCGGCATGATCGTGCGGGACATCGATGATGCCACGGTCAGGCGGAATGCGCTGCCCGAGTCGGTCAGCGGCGTCATCATCAGCGACGTGGACCTGGCAGGCCCGGCGCGGCAGGCGCGGCTGCGGCGCGGTCAGGTCGTCATGGAGATCAACCGGCAACGGATTGCCAATGCGGTCCAGTTCCGCCGAATTGTGGCGGCTCTTCAACCCGGCGCCTCCGTGGCGGTGTATGTGTTCGACCCGGTGACCGACCAGCGGGCGATTTATTCGGTGATCATCGACCCCTCATGAAATCACGACTTCTGGTTATAGACGACGAGCCGGCCATTCGCGACACGATGCGCATGCTGCTGGAGTACGACGGATACGACGTGCAGGTGGCGGCGTCGGGTCAGGAGGGCCTGGCGCTGGTCGAGAAGGAGGCGCCGGACCTGGTGTTTCTAGACGTCAAGATGCCGGGCATGGACGGGCTTGACGTGCTCAGCCGGTTGCGCGGGATGAACGATTCATTGCCGGTGGTGATTGTCTCCGCGCATGGCAACACGACCACCGCGCTTGAAGCGGGTCGCCTCGGCGCGTTTCGTTTCATTGAGAAGCCGCTGTCGAAGGACTACGTGCTCGACGCCGTGCGCGAGGGCCTGGAACTGGGGACGCTGCGTCGCGAGAATCGCCAATTGCGGTCGGCGCTTGAAACGCGGCATCAGGTGGTGGGCGAGAGCGGCGGGTTGCGCGCGGTCATGGATCAGGTGCGCCGTGCCGCACCGACCAACGCCACGGTACTGATTCTCGGCGAAAGCGGCGCCGGCAAGGAACTGATTGCGCGCGCCGTGCACCGCAACAGCCTGCGCGCCAAGGAGCGGTTTGTGCAGGTGAACTGTGCGGCCATCCCCGAAGAACTGATCGAGTCTGAGTTGTTCGGACACGAACGAGGTGCGTTCACGGGAGCCACGGAGAAACAGACGGGCAAGTTTGAACAGGCCGACCGAGGCACGATCTTTCTCGACGAAGTCGGGGACATGAGTCCGAAGACCCAGGCCAAGGTCCTGCGCGTGCTGCAGGAGGGGGAAGTGGAACGGCTGGGCTCGGCGCGGACCATCAAGGTGGACGTGCGTGTCATCGCCGCGACCAACAAGGACCTTGAAGAGGAAATCGCAGAAGGCCGCTTCCGCGAGGACTTATACTTCCGCCTCAGTGTGATTCCCATCAAGGCGCCGCCGCTTCGGGAACGGATCGAGGATATTCCCGCGCTCGTTTCCCACTTCACGGCCCAATTCAGTCAGGAACACAACCGCCGTTCGGCGAGTTTCTCGCGCGAGGCCATCGAGGCCCTGAAGCAGGCCCGGTGGCGTGGCAATATCCGCGAACTCAAGAACGTGGTTGAGCGGTTGCTCATCATGTCGGAGCGCGACGTGATCGGCGCTCGGGATGTGACTGACGTGGTGGGCCTGGGGCCGGGCAGCGGCCCGGCGGCGCCGCCGGCGGCGGGCGCGGCCGTGGCGGTGCCGGCCGCAGCGACGTTGCGGGCGTTCAAGGAAGCCACCGAGCGGGCCTGGCTGGTGGACCGCCTGAGGGAACATGCCTGGAATATCTCGAAAACGGCCGAGGTCATCGACACCCCGCGCAGCAACCTCTATAAGAAACTCGAGCAGTATGGAATCGGGCAGGAAGTCGACGGATAAGGTACCCTCAAGACTTCCGTCGTGGTGGGCTGGATGATCGCCGTTCGACTCGCGTCAAAAGCGAGTCGAAGGGAGGAAAGTCCGAACTCCGCAGGGCAGTGCGCCGGGTAACTCCCGGTCGGGGCAACTCGAAGGACTAGTGGCACAGAAAATATACCGCCCGCCGTCGCTCTCGGTCTTTGGACCTTGAGCTATGGCGAGGTAAGGGTGAAAAGGTGCGGTAAGAGCGCACCGCGTTTGCTGTAAGGCAGATGGCAGGCAAAACCCCGCACGGAGCAAGGCCAAATAGGGAGGCGCTTGAGGACGGCCCGTCCGATGCCTCCGGGTAGGCTGCTGGAGCCGGTGAGCAATCACCGGCCTTGAGGAATGATCGTCGTCCGCCATAGCCTGCCTGAGTGCCGCAAGGCGCGAGGGTGGGCGACGGTGGAAACAGAATTCGGCTTACGGCCCGCCACGACGGAAGCTACTTTCTAACGACTGCGAACAAAGGTAGAGTACGGCCGGAGGCTGAGGCGTATGAGTTCTTCCAGACGAATCCTGCTATTCGGGGCTGCCGTGTTGGTTGCGGCAGTGTGGCTGGGCCCCGACCTGACTGTGACCGCCGAGCAGGCGGCCGGACAGGGTCAGGCGGCGGGCCAGGGGCGCGGCCGTGGTGGCCGTGGCGCGGCGATTCGCCCGGTTGATGGCAAGTGTCCCGTGGGCACGGCGATGATTGCGCCGGACCAGTGTTCGCGGACCGTACCTCCAGTCAATGGCGAGTGTCCGTTGGGCACCACGTTGCAGCGCCCGGGCAGTTGCATGTTCCCGGAGTTCACGGCACCGTCGATTCTTGATTACCGCCCCCGCAACACCCTGGTCGTGGCTGAGCACAAGGTACCGCGGGCCAAGTATCCGGTCATTGATATCCACAGTCACCTTGGCGTGTCGGCACTCACTCTTGAGCAGACCATCAAGGAGATGGATGCGTTGAACCTCCAGATCCTTGTGAACCTGAGCGGTGGCAGTCAGCCCGATCAGGTCAAGGGCCGGGTGGACTTCATCAAGGGCTCGAAGTATGCGAATCGGTTTGCGGTGTTTGCCAACGTGAACTGGAATCAGCCTGATGCGCCCGGCTGGGCGGCCAAGGCCGTGTCGGATTTGGAAGGCGCGGTGAAAAACGGCGCCATCGGGTTGAAGATTTCAAAGGGCCTGGGCCTGCAGAACGTCAAGACGGATGGGTCGCTGGTCAAAGTGAACGATCCGTTGCTCAAGCCCATCTGGGAGGCCTGTGCCCGGCTTAACATCCCTGTCATCATTCACACGGCCGAACCGGAGGAGTTTTTCTCGCCGCTGGACTTTCAGAACGAGCGTTGGCTTGAGCTGGCGCTGTTCGAGGACCGCCGCAATTACATGCCGGGGCGGCCGAAGTTTGCCGACCTGCAGCGCGAACGCGACGAGGTGTTCATCACGAACCCCAGGACGCGCTTCATTGGCGCGCACTTCGCCTACTACGGCAACAACCTGAAAAAAGCCGCCGAGCTTCTCGACAAGGCGCCGAACGCGGTGCTGGAGGTGGGCGCGGTGCTGTATGACTTTGCCCGCCAGCCGCGGGGGTCTCGGGAGTTCTTCATCAAGTACCAGGACCGCGTCCTCTTCGGCAAAGATGCCTACTATCCCGAGGAATATCCGTACTACTGGCGCGTGTTCGAGACGGCTGACGAGTACTTCGACTACTACCGTGACTACCATGCGTTCTGGAAGTTGTACGGCATGGACCTGCCTGATGAGGTCCTCAAGAAGCTGTACTACAAGAACGCCCTGAGGGTCACGCCCGGGCTGCCGCAGACAGGCTGGCCGAGGTAGGCGCCATTTCGGTCATTTCAGACATTTCCCC
>CAZAZR010000223.1:0-4905 GCA_964489685.1 uncultured Solibacteraceae bacterium
GGGTGCCGTTGGTGGTGATGGAAAAGTTCAGCGTGACTCCGCGCGCGGCCGCGCGTGCCGCCGCACGCCGGGTCGTGGCCTGAAGCACCGGCCTGTTCACCAGGGGCTCGCCACCGAGAAACGCGAGAGTCAGGCGGGCGCCTGGCGCCGCGCCGTCCACGAGGAGATCCACGGCCTGATTGGCGCGTTCGGCCGACATGTTCTTGGCCGCGCCGCCAAACTCCCCCTGCTGCGCGTAGCAGTAGGTGCATCCGAGATTGCATTTCTGCGCGATGGCCAGCGATAACGCGTGCACCGGCGGCATGACCAGCGGTGTGTCATCAATGTACGGGTCGCCGCCCAGCCCCACGCGATCGAGCAGCTCGCCCACTCGGCCTTCGTGCATCGCGTCACCGAACTGTCCGAACAGCTCAGACTCGGCGTCGAACAGGCGGCTACCGTCCGGAACGAACACATGCCGGCCGAGCGTGGTCTCAATCAGGTGAACGTCGCGTGACCTGGGCGCCGACGCCGACATGAAGTGACGCGCGTCGGCGCGACTCACCCGTTGGCCTTCCCGGTGTCGTCCTTGCCGCCGATCGCGAAGCGCAACCACTGCTCCCACCCCTTGAACAGGTCATCGTAGAGCACCAGTCGGGAGTCCACGTAGTCATCGGGAATGTACGTGCCCGTCCGGTCCTTCTGCAGCCAGTTGTCGCCGGCGCTCGCGCCCGTGGACGTGGGTTCGACATTCACGAAGTCGGGCCGCGCGGCAGCCCAGTAGTAACACGAGCATTCGCGGTAGTCATTCTGCCACGGCGAGCAGAGCCCCTGTGTCAGCTCACCCGCCTCGGCGAGCACGCGCGAAATCACGGCCGTGTCATCCTCGAAGAACGGCCGCACCTTGAGGTCGTGAGTGACGTAGCTGCTCTGGTCGTCGTTCCAGGGCTGCTGGCTGAACCACGCGGGTGTGCGGGTGAAGTCGCAGGTGACCGTCTGGCCCACGCGCTCGTGCAGCATTGTGGCCAGCGCGTTGGACCATTCGAGTGGCGCAAGGCCCCACGGATTGGCGTCCGTGGAATAGACCACTGACTGATTGACGGTGTCGGCCGGCGACGGACCGATGGCCTGCGCCATGGTCAGAAACGGCTTCTCGGTTCCGTAGGAGATCCGCAGGAGGCGGCACCCCTTGAGGTGTGCGAGCGCCGGGTCGGTGACATCGATGACGAGGTTGTCGTACTCGCGGATCATGATGCCCTCGAACACCCGCCGCCACACCGCGCGCAGGTCCACCTCGAGCCCGGGTGTGCAGTTTGCGATCGCGCTGATCGGACGCGTGCTGACAGGATTGCCCCTGGCGACAAAGTTGATATCGAGGTGGCGTTGCGCGGACAGATTCCGCGCGGTCAACACGGCCTTCGGGGGGTCGGCTTCAAAAGTCGCCGACGCGGCGGCTCCCATGTCGATCGGTTGCCCGGCTGCGCGGTAGATCGTGTTGATCTGCCGATGGGTCAGCGCCAGGTAATTGCCATCCGCGCCACACATGAGCGCCGGCATTTTGCGGCGCCCGTTGTCGGTGAAGTCGGCCACCTGCTCCGGCTTCCGCAGGAGCGAGGGGAACCAGGGCGCCGCTCCGGCCCGCAGCGCGGCGTAGACCTGCTGGTGCAGGCGCATGATGGCGAGCGTGTCGGCCGTCTTTTCGCTGAACACCGGCCGCATGGGACGCAGCACGTCGAACGCTTCTTCAGCGGGCATGGTGTCGAAGTCCAGTGGGTCGCGCGCATCCACCGGGTTGCCATTCATCACGGCAACGTTCAGGAAGCGCACCGTTTCGAAGGCACGGCGAATGATGTCTTCGGCGCGCGCTCGCGTCTCATCAAATGACTCATGCTCGATCCGGGGTCCGAAGATGACCTGGTCAAGGTCGTCGCAGAGGTTGCGGACGAACAGGGAGTCGGGCACAAGCATCGGCGGCCCGGCCGTGATACGCGCCACGGCCGAGAGGCGCTTTGCGCCCTTCTTGCCCTTGAGCGTCACTTCCACAATGCCGTCGCACGCGTCGTCAAGATAGCCACGAGAGATGGCGATGTTGTTGTTGAGCCAGCACGGCGCAGGCGGAATGATCGAATAGAGCGATGGCGGCAAGGTCTCGCTGACGAACGTGCCGTGATAGTTGGGAATGGCATCGTCGATGCCGGCCGGCGGCTCGAACTTGTACCACCCCTTCTTCCTGTTGTAGATCCGGCGGTTCTTCGGCACCTCGTAGATATCGGGGTTCGCGGCCTTCAATTCGGCCCTCTCGGCATCGGTGAGATTCGAACCGTAGATCAGGCCCTGCGCCGGTGAAAAGCGAAAGCGGATCTCGGGGTACTGTCGCGTCGGCTTGATGAACCGCACGCTGCCGAAATCGATGAAGCGCTTCGGCGAAATGAAGTTGGCGCAGTGGCCCTTGAGTGGGTGCGGTGCGTGATTCGAGAACCAGCCGGTGTCGGCCAGCACGGCGTCACTGGGATTCGCCGTGCGCCGCTCGACCTTCCGGTTGGCGACGCTGACCTGCCAGGACACATCCTTCACGGTGCAGCCGTGCTGCTTCAGCAGTCCGAGAGTCAACGGCTGCCAGGTCTTTGATCGGTCAACCCGGGCGAAGACTTCCAGGAAGGGTGCCACGGGGCGTATGCGCCCCCCGTCCTTGAACGTCATCTCGCTGGGCGTGTGGCTCCCCGAGATCGCGCCCGTCTTCGGATCGACCTTCAGCGTTTCCTGCGGCACGATCTGCCGGAAGCCCAGCGGATGCTCCTCGCGTTCAACCATCGTGAAGTTGTCGAGCGGTTCGGGCGCCGAGCCGAGGCGCCCGATCGCCAGCGGCGGAAGAATGCGCAGTGCGCGAATCATTTGCGGCCTCCTCTGACGGCTGGACGCAGACCGGCCAGCACCTCGTCAATGAACGCGACGGACTGAAGGTCGAGGTCCCGGAGGACGGCCAGGTACTGCCGCCCGTCCGCGGGCTCATCCTTGTGGTGCTTCATGTGCGGGCTCAACAATGCAGAAACGAGTTCCTGGGAACTGGACACGAGATCCCGATGCTGACGCCAGACATCCGTTTCCGACGCCGGCAACACCAGCGTGTACGGCATCTGAAAGGGAGGACCCGCTCGTTCAGATCCTTTGCCGGCAAGCGGCAACCTCACGAGAATGCCGGCAATGGCCTTGATGTTGTACATCTCGCCGAAGACTTTTGACATGATCGCCGGCCGCAAATCGTCCGGCTTGCCAAGGTTGATGCGACGCAGTTGGAATGTGTGAGTGAGGTAGCACAGCAGCATGCGGTAGCGCACGTTGAACAGCGCGGCCCATGTTCTGGAAGGCTCGGCCGTAATCGGCGTCGCTCCTTTGATGGCCTGTCCGCGCTCGGCCACCACCGGATTCACGGCCACGCGGCGGGACGGGGACCAGTCTTGCTGCTTCTTCTGGATCTGCTGCAGTTCATGGAAGACCGTGGCGAACCGGACGAAGTGCGACGGTTCATCCTTGATCGCTGCCCGATGGTGCGGCGACTCACCCTGCCCGGCCACGTCTTTGAGCGCCGCGAGCGCCTCGGTGCGCGTCGCCATCTGCGTGATGATCACGCGCGTTTTTCGCTCGTGGGGTGGCGGCGCGTCGCTCGGCGCGGCGTGGGGCGGGAACGGGCCGGGCCGGTAGCCACGCCCCCAATCGTCGAACGACGCCTGAATACCGTAGGTCCCGGGGTTGAAGTCTGAATCCAGGATCTTCGACGGATCGCCGATGATCGCGATGATCGTGTCGTAGACCTCGCCGACTGGATGCCCGACGTGCAGCCCCAATTCGCGCCTGGCCGCTTTCGCCACTTCGTAATATTTTTTCTCGTCCTCGCTGAACACGGCCGGCATTTCCGCAAACACGTACTTGGCCAGCGACCGGCGCGTGAGCGGCTCCAGGCAGAATTCAAAAGGATAGTACGGCGTGTCCCACGGGTAGTCTTCGCGTTCAAAACTCAGGGGACCGCCAAGCAGACAAATGCAGTTCTGCACCGTCAGCAGATGCCCCATTTCTTCACGGGCAATCGTGAGGATGGCGTCGCGCCATTCGTGCACCGTGCGCTCGTGATTCCGGGCCTGGTCGCCACCCAGGGAATACGCCGCGTACAGATACTGGACCATCAGCGACTGCTCGAGTTCAGCCGCGATCTTCAGCAACATGATGAGGTAGTCGCGCCACGCGAGTTCCGGAGGCTTGGGTGGCAGGGGATGCTCGTGAATGTGCAGTGGCCTTGTGCTGCGGCGAGGCGTGGCGGGCATGCGCGGACTCCTCTGCTGAATACGGCGTTGACTATAAGCTCACCCGGCGTGTCTGTCCATCACCGTTGCCCGTTCCGCTCGGGCGCCGGCCCGGCGAACAACGGGCGGGTCAGCACCTCAGCTGACGTCTGGCCGCTCCGCGCCGATGAGGCTGGGCTAGACTTGGCAGGCATGACCGAGCCCGATAACGACGAGTTCGCGGCCGAGACGACGCGGGCGATCGACATCCCCAGCGAGACGATGAAGATCAGGCGCGAACTCGCCTGCTCCACCACGCCGGTTCTGATCCTGATCCGCGGCCTGATCCAGGGAACAAAGTACCCGCTTGAAGGCCGCAGCACGTTCGTCCTTGGTCGCGACCCCTCGGCCGACATCCGGTTCGACGACGCGAACGTGAGTCGGCAGCATCTGGAAATCAGCTTCGAAGGTGAGCAGGCTTTTATCGCGGACCTGAAATCGAGGAACGGCACATTCCTCAACGACGAACCGGTTGGCAGCGACAAGGTCGAGCTCGGCAAGGAAGACATGATCAAGCTGGGCAGCACCATCACCATTCGGGGATGTCCCGTCGGCTGTTGAAATTCAGCGGCGGCTCGGTTGACGGCCCCTA
>CAZAZR010000224.1:0-4800 GCA_964489685.1 uncultured Solibacteraceae bacterium
CTCCTCACTTCCCCACTTTCCTCCTTCGCTCCTCCGGAGCTACGGCGGGACAAGCCCCAGTTCCCCAACTTTCCCAGGCCTCCTTGCGTCCAAGCCACTCAGGTAGATATCGAACGCCAATCGGATGACGTGCTGCAAATCGAGCACGGTTCGCTGTATCCGGCCCTGCACCGCATCGAAGACAAGAAGTGGATTGCGTCGTTCTGGGGCACCTCCGAGAACAACCGGCGTGCTCGCTACTACCGCCTGACTCCGGCAGGACGACGGCAGTTGGCGCATCAGACGTCGCGGTGGGAGGCGCTCGTGGGCGCCGTCAACCGCGTCCGTCGCCCGGCGCCGGCCGGGCCCAGGTCCGGCGAATGAGCTGGCTGCGGTACCTCCGCCGGAGCCTATTGGACCGGGAACGCCGTCGGGAACTCGACTCGTACGTGGACATCGAGACCGACGACAACATCGCGCGTGGCATGTCGCCAGCCGGGGCCCGATCGGCCGCGCTCCGAAAACTTGGCAACCGCACGCTCCTACTGGAAGAGGTCTACACCATGAACACACTCGGCTGGCTCGATACGACTTGGCGCGATTTGCGGTACGGCGCGCGGGTCCTCTGGCGGCAACCCGCATTCACCACCGTTGCCATCCTGTCGCTCACACTTGGTGTGGGCGCCAACACGGCGATCTTTCAGCTCATCGACACCGTTCGCCTGCGCACGTTGCCGGTGGACGTGCCTCACGAACTGGTCCGCATCAGCATCGATGCCGGAGATGGCGGTCGCACCGGACGATTCACGTCGCGGTATTCAGAGCTGACGAACACGTTGTACGAACACATCCGCGACCGTCAGCAGAGTTTCTCGAGCGTGGCCGCCTGGGGACCGACCGTCTTCGACCTTGCGACGACGGGGGAGTCGCGCCCGGCGCAGGGGTTCTGGGTGAGCGGTACGTTCTTCCCGACACTCGGGATCCAGGCGGCCGTCGGCCGGCTGATCGGACCCGACGAAGATCGACCGGGGTGCCCAACGCCCGCGGCCGTCATCAGTCATGCGTTCTGGTCGCGCGAATACCACCAACGGGCGGACATCGTCGGTCAGTCGATCCGGCTCGGCGGCCACGCGATGGTGATCGCCGGAGTCACGCCCGAGCGATTTTTTGGCGTGGAAGTCGGTCGCCAGTTCGACGTGGCACTGCCGTTGTGCGCCGAACGGCAACTCAATGGCGATGCACGCACGGCGCTTGGCTCGGCGGACTGGTCAACACGCGGAACCCACTCATGCTGGACCTGGCGTACAACTAGCGGGTGCTGGGATTCACCAGCGGCCTGGCCGTCCTGACGTGTCTGTTGTTTGGTCTGGTCCCCGCCGTGCGCGCCACCCGAACTGCGCCGGTCACCGCGATGCGCGCCAGCGGACGCGGAATGACTGAGGGTCGTGGCGCCTTCACCCTTCGCCGCGGCCTGGTAATCGGTCAGCTCGCGGTCTCACTGGTCTTGCTCGTGGGCGCCTTGCGGTTCGTGCGGACATTCCAGAATCTGGCCGCGGTTGATCTGGGCTTCCCCACGACCGGTGTGGTCGCTGCCGAGTTTGACTTCCGGCGAGCCAACGTCGCGTCCGACGCTCTGGCTGCGTTTCAACGGGCGCTGATCGACCGCGTCGGCGCCGTGCCAGGTGTGACCGGCGTCAGTCCTGTGGCGATCGTGCCCATGAGTGGCGGCGGATAGAACCAGACTCTGGTGGGTGACGGCAAGAGGCAAGAGGGATATCCGAACATCAACCAGGTGGGCGGAAACTTCTTCTCGCTGCTCGACATCCCGCTGGTCGCCGGGCGAACGTTCACGGATCACGATACGGTCGGGTCCCCACGGGTCGCGGTGGTGAATCAGGCCTTCGTGCAACGGTATCTCGCCGACCGCGATCCGATTGGCCGGACCTTCACGTTCGAGGTGGGCGCGGACGAACCTGTTGTTTCGATGCAAGTCGTTGGTGTCGTCGCGAGTACCGGCTACAACGACATCCGGCGGGAGCACGGTCCGATCATCTTCCTGGCCTACTCGCAGGAGCCAGACCCGGGGGCGTCTCTGAGAACCCTGGTGCGGCTCGCGCAACCCGGCGCGCCATTTGCCAGGGCAGCCGTCGATGCGGCGGCGGCGGTGAACGTAAACATTCTGGTGCGTGTCACGAGCCTCGACACGCGAATCGCCGATTCGCTGGGACGTGAGCGTCTCATGGCGATGCTGTCCGGCTTCTTCGGCGGACTCGCCCTGCTGCTGGCGGCCGTGGGTCTCTACGGCGTGATGTCGTACATGGTGCAACAGCGCCGGCAGGAGATCGGCATCCGCATGGCGCTCGGTGCGGGACGGGGCCGGGTGCTACGCATGATCCTGCGCGAGTCGGCAGTGCTGGTGACCATCGGCGTGGTCGCAGGAGCAGGGCTCGCCGTGTTCTCAAGCCGCTACGCGGAATCCCTGCTGTTTGGCCTGACCGCCACGGACCCGTTCACGATCGCGCTGTCGGTGATTGGCCTGGCCGTGATCGGTGCGTGCGCCAGCGCCATCCCGGCGTGGCGCGCCGCGCGCGTCGAGCCGACAACGGCGCTGCGGGAGTCATAGGCGCACACGAGATGTGAAGGCGCCTGAAAGGACCACTGCCGCCCAGCGGTGGCAGTTCCTTCAGGCCCTTCATGCCTCGTGTGCAGCAACTCAAGCATCACCTGGCGAAGCATCCCTGCCCGTACTACGGTAGACTCGGCGCGCGGGGAGGCCGCTATGAAAACGAATACATCGCTCGTCGGCACATTCGCACTCGCGATCACACTCTCGGCCACGTCGGGAGTACGTCCCGAGGCACAAGCGCCGGACCTTGGCGTCTCTGCCAAAGATGGTGTTGTGGTGTCCTCGTCGGATCTTGCGTCAGACATTGGCGCCGCGGTTCTCGGGCGCGGCGGCACCGCCGTTGATGCCGCAGTCGCCACGGCCTTTGCGATGGCCGTCACCTACCCAACGGCCGGCAACATCGGCGGTGGCGGCTTCATGATCGTTCGAACGGCCGATGGCTCGGCCACCACCTTTGACTATCGCGAACGGGCGCCCGGCAAGTCGACGCCGACGATGTACCTGGATGCGAAAGGGGAGATTGTCCGCAACCTCACGGCGGCAGGGTACCTGGCGCCAGGCGTGCCAGGCACCGTGCGCGGCATGGCGCTTGCGCATTCGCGTTTCGGCAAGTTGCCGTGGAAAGACGTCGTGATGCCCGCGGCTGACCTTGCGCGCGATGGCTTCGCCCTGTCGGGGTCACTGGCCGGCGGACTCAATCGCGAAGTGGCCGGCTCGATGAAAGCGTTCAAGGGTTCAGTGGCCGCGTACGCCAAACCCGACGGCACGCCATGGAAAGCGGGCGACCGGATCGTGCTCGGCGAACTTGCGAAGACGCTCACCTCCATCGCCGTTGATGGCCCCGACGCCTTCTACAAGGGCTGGATTGCTGACCTCATCGACAAGGACATGGCCGCCAACGGCGGCCTGATTTCCAAAGCCGATCTTGCTGCGTACGAAGCCAAAGAACGGCCCGCCGTGCGAGGCACGTTCCTCGGTTTCGACATCATCTCGATGCCCCCACCAAGTTCAGGCGGCGTGGCGCTCATCGAAATGCTGAACATGCTTGAAACACTGGAGATCCAGAAACTGCCCAGGCTCTCCGTCGAGGCGATTCATTTGACGACCGAGGCTCGCCGCAGGGCGTTTCTCGACCGTGCGCGCTTTCTGGGAGACCCCGACTTCGTCAGCGTGCCGGTGACGACGCTGATCTCCAAGCCACATGCCCGCGAGCAGATCACTTCCATCAGCCGAACGAAAGCCTCGTCGTCAGCCGAGCTCGGGAAGGACATTGTCACGATGCCCGCCGCTGAACCGGACGAAACGACCCACTTCTCGGTGGTGGACCGCAGCGGCATGGCGGTGTCGAACACGTACACGCTCGAGGGTGGATACGGATCGCACCTGGTGGTGCCGGGCACGGGCTTCATCCTCAACAACGAGATGGGCGACTTCAACAAGAAGCCCGGCACAACGAATCTGACTGGCGACATTGGCACGCCGGCCAACATCATCGCGCCAGGCAAACGGATGCTGAGTTCGATGACGCCCGTCATCGTGGCGCGCTCTGGCAAGCTGGTGCTGGTCACCGGGTCGCCCGGCGGGCGGACGATCATCAACACGTCGCTCGACGTTGTCCTTGGCGTCACCGCGTGGGGTCTCACCGGTGTCGAGGCGGTCGCCGCGCCACGGATGCACCACCAGTGGCTTCCCGACCGCCTGTCGATTGAAGCCAACGGTGTATCACCCGCCACACTCGAGGCGTTGATTGCACTCGGGCATGACGCGCGAATGGCCGGCGTCCAGGGATCGGCTCAGACGATCTGGGTGCATCCCAATACCGGCGTGTATTACGGCGTCGCCGACAAGCGCTCGCCAGACGCGAAGGCGAGCCGGCGCGAATAGGCAGATGTTCACTTCGGCGGCCCGGCCAGCCGGAGCCGGTTGCCATCAGGGTCGGTGAACCCCGCGAGTTTGACCTTGCCTGGAATCAGCAGCGTTGCGCCCTGAAACACCACGCCGGCTGCTTCGAGCGTACGCCGGCCAGCGTCGACGTTGGCGACCGGCGGCCCCCTGGGACGCATGCTCGGGGCCGTGCTCCTGGACCATCCGAACGGCTCGTTCTCGTACCTCTGCTGAATACTTGCTCGGTCTTGCCATATGCGAATCCTCTCAGGGAATTCGCCCTCCGACAATCCCGGTACGATTCAATCACG
>CAZAZR010000225.1:0-4714 GCA_964489685.1 uncultured Solibacteraceae bacterium
GCCCAGCCACCCTTCTGATAGACGAACGAATTGTTGGGACTGGCGGTGGCCTCGTTCAGATTGACGTGGACGACCGGCGTATTGGGTTGCGTCTTCTCGAGCCGCAGCACAGTGTCGCGGCTGCGGCGAAGACCGTCCACGAAACGGTCGCGGCCGTACGCGTGCTCGGTGTACAGCAACGTGAAGTAGGTGGCGAATCCTTCACTGAGCCACACGTCGTTCCAGTCGTCTTGGGTCACGGCATTGCCGAACCACTGATGCGCGGTCTCATGAACCACAGGCGCACTACCGGCCGTGATGCTCTTTTCGCCGTAGAAAATATTGCTGGCGTGTTCGGTGCCCCCGCCCATGCCGGCAGCCTCAACGTGCGCGAGTTTTTCGTACGCATACGGCCCGACGTGGTCCGAGAAGAATTCGAACGAACCGCGGGCGTCGCGTTCGAGCGCGGCCAACCCCTTCTCGGTGTCCTGCGGGAACGCCCAGTACGACATCGGAATTCCCCGCACGGGGGCGTCATGGCGCACCACGAACCTGGCAATCCCGATCGAATACAGCCACGACGAGATCGGCACCGACTGTTTCCAGTGCGTGCGGCGCCGGCCGCCCGTCAGGTCGAGCTGCTCCATCAACGCGCCGTTCCCCACCACCTGATAGTCGGCCTTGGTGGTGATGATGAACTCGCCGGTGGCCTTGTCCGCCGGGTGATCGATCATCGGCAGCCACTGGCGCGCGCGGTTATACCAGTTCTCACTGAAGGCCGTGCGATCGCCGTGGATGTTGTTGAGCAGGCGAAGCCCGTTGCCGGGTGTGCCTCGGTAGCTGATGACAAACGTCAGGTGCTCTCCCGCTCTGGCCCCTGAGGGGACGGGCAGGCGCAACCGATTCGCCGTGTGCGTGAATGCGACCGGCTGCCCCGCGAGGCTGACGCTACCGACGGTCATCCCCTTGCCGTCCGGGGTGACTGAGGTGAGGTCCAGAAACATCTCGCGCACATCAGCAGTAACCATGCGCAAGGTCACGGCGGCTTCACCCTGAATGTCGTTGGACTCCCCTGTGAGCAGCGTCAGTCGAAAGACATAGTGCTCGGCGTCAACACCGGGTTGTCGCGGGTAGGTGTCGGCGCCAACGCGCGCGATGGCGACAAAGACGACCGCGCAAGTACAGATCAGACGACGAAGTGTGAAAGTCATGGTGTGAGTGACGGTACCATCCACGGGACAACGTACGCCTGCAACATCGCCAGCAGCCCCATGAGCGTGGTCAGGATCAGGCTGTGGACGACCACACGGCGAAGGATCTCGCCCTCACGACCCACGGCCCCGACGCCGGCGGCGCCCACCGACAGATTCTGCGGGCTGATCATCTTGCCCATCACACCGGCGGAGCTGTTCGTCGCGCCCATCAGGATGGGATCAACGCCGATCACCGCGGCAGTTGTGGCCTGCAGCGGCCCAAAGAGCGTGTTTGATGCCGTATCGCTGCCGGTCAGGAACACCCCGATCATGCCGAGCCATGCCGAGAAAAACGGGAACCACCAGCCGGTCTTCGCCAGCGCCAACGCCATGGACGACGTCATGCCCGAGTAGTTCATGACCGTGGCAATCGAGAGGATGAATGCGATGGTGACAATCGGCAATCGCAACTGCCGGACGGTTTGCCCGAACGCGCGGGCCAACGCTTGAGGCCGGATGCCGCACACAAACATCGGCACAAACGCGAGCAGCGCCGCCAGGAACACCAGCGTGCCCGCAGTGCCCAGGAAGTCGAGACGATACGTCAACGGATACGGACTCGACTTGGGCGCCACGGGCACTTCACGCTGCACCACCGCGGCCGGTTTGCCGCCCTCCATGCGATACGCGCCCGGCCAACTGAACTCCCACACCGGGAACCGCAGCCCCTGCGGACTCACCGACGCCGGTTCGCCGAGCCACGGGTCGGGACACATCCGATTGCCGATCTGTCCACATCGCAGAAGCGACGTGACGTTGGCGGGCGGGGGCACCGACGACATGCCGGCGAAGTTGCCCGACTGACCGACGAGCACGGTGACGACGAGGATGCCGTAGGTGGCGTAGGCGCGCATCACCCGCCTGCCGGTATCGGGCACGCCACTGTGTGCCGGCGCGGGCGCGCCGCCGCCGGTGTACTCCCCGGCCGGCTTCCACACCTTCAGGAGCAGTGCGACTGACGCAAGCGACAGGAGCGCGGCGAGTGTGTCTGTCAGTTCCGGCCCAACGAAGTTTGAAACCAGGAACTGGCCGATTGCAAAGGTCAGACCTGCGACGAAGACGGCAGGCCACACTTCAACCATCCGACGCCAGCCGGCGAAGATGACAATCAGGTACGCGGGAATCAGAAGCGAAAAAAACGGAAGCTGGCGGCCCACCATCTTTGAGAGCGCCATCGTGGTGGTCTGGGTATCGCTGCCCAGCATCGGCGCGAGCAAGCCGCCCAATGTTGTGACAGGAATGCCGAGCGAGCCAAACGCCACGGGCGCCGTGTTTGCCAGCAGCGCCAGCACGGCCGCCATGATCGGGTTGATACCGAGGCCGGCCATCATGGCCGCGGTAATGGCGACAGGCGCGCCGAAGCCGGCAATGCCTTCGATGAGCGCCCCGAAGCAGAAGGCGACCAGCAGCACCTGAATGCGGCGGTCGCCGGTCAGGCGCGACAGCGACCGGCGGATGACATCAAAGTCGCCGCTCTCCACCGACAGGTTGTAGAAGAAGACGGCGCTCAGCACGATCCAGCAGATCGGCCACAGGCCGTAGGCCATGCCGTGCGTGGCGGCGGCCACGGTCAGCGAGAGCGGCATGCCCCAGACGAGCCAGGCCAGCACGAACGCCGCGGCGGCGCCGGCGATGGCCGAGCGCCAGGGCGCCACACGGAGCACGGCGAGCATGACCGCGAGCAATATCGGTGGCAGTGAGGCGACCAGGGCAGACAGCAGCACGCTGCCGGCGACCGGGTCGTAGACCTGGCGGAAGATGTCAGTCAGTGTGGGCTCCGGCAGCGATTATGGTCATGCCGGAGGGCCTGTCAAGCGTCGAACGCCTTCCGCCTGGCTGTGCGATGATCGCGCCGGCGATTGTCGCCCGTTGCGGAAGGCTTCTGTCATGACACGTCAATCCCCCTGGATTCTGGCTCTGGGCGTCACACTCGTCGCTGGCGCGACCACGCTGGCGCAACGTGCACCCGCGGGCGGCTACCAGGATCTCGTGACGCTTTACACCGACTGGTCGGCGTTCGAGCGCCCGCCACTGCTTGAAGGCGCGCCCGACTATACGGCCGCGACCACCGCGCGCAGGCACGCGGCGCTCAAGACGTATCAATCCCGGCTGGCGGCCATCGACCCAAAAGCCTGGCCGGTCGAGCAGCGCGTGGACTACGACCTGGTCCGCGCACAGATGCACGGCATGGACTTCTACATCCGCGTCCTGAAGCCGTGGGTGCGCGACCCGGCGTACTACCAGTCGATCTGGACGGCGCAAAGCGACACACCGGCCCACGAGGGGCCGACGCACCATGCGGTCGTCGAGTTGTGGACGTTCACGTTCCCGCTCTCGGCCGAAGACGAAGGCCGGCTGGCTCGTCAGTTGCACGGCATTCCATCGCTCCTGCGACAGGCCCGGCGCAACCTCACGGGTAACGCGCGCGACCTCTGGATGACGGGCATGGGCACGATGCAGTCACAGGTCGAAGACCTGACCGCCCTCGCCAACCGGACGACCACGGCCGGCGACGAACTCAAGGCCGCCATTCGCGATGCTGGCGCGGCCACGAGCGGATTCGTGTCGTGGCTCGAATTGCAGGCCCCCTCAAAGACCGGACCGTCAGGCATCGGAAAGGAGCACTACACGTGGAGCCTTCGCAACGTTCATCTGGTGCCGATGTCCTGGGAGGAGGAAGTGGTGCTGCTCAAGCGCGAACTCGCGCGAGCCCACGCGTCGTTGCGGCTCGAGGAGCAACGCAACCGCGGGCTGCCGCCCCTGACTGCCGCGTCGAGTCCCGAGGAATACACACGCCGCGCCAACGCCGCGGTCACCAAGTACATGGCGTTCCTGAAAGACAAGGATGTCCTCCCTGTGCAGGACTATCTCGATCCGGCATTGCGCGCGCACCTCGGCTCATACACTCCCGAGGCCACTCGCAATTTCTTCGGCATCGCCAGCCACTACGAGCCCATCACGTTGTTCACGCACTTCTACCACTGGTTCGACCACGCCTGGATGAAAGCCACGCCGCATCCGAGCGTCATCCGCCGCAGCGCCACGCTCTACAACGTCTGGGACAGCCGGTCGGAAGGCATGGCCACCGCCATGGAGGAAATCGTCCTTCACGCGGGCTACTACGACGACAACCCCAGGGCGCGCGAAATTGTGTGGATCATGCTCGCGCAGCGCTGCGCGCGTGGCCTGGCGTCTCTCTACGCCCAGGCCAACGAATTCGACATCAAGCAGGCGAAGGCGTTTCAGGTGGAATGGACACCACGCGGCTGGATGCGACCCGATCTCGATCTCCTGGGGTTCGAGCAGCAGCTCTATCTACGTCAGCCGGGATACGGCACCAGCTACGTCACCGGCAAGGCGTTGATCGATGAACTGATCAAAGACCGCGCCCAACAACTGGGCGACGACTTCACGCTCCGCAAGTTCTTCGACGAACTGAACGGCGCGGGCCTGATCCCGGTCTCACTGATTCGCTGGCAACT
>CAZAZR010000226.1:0-1848 GCA_964489685.1 uncultured Solibacteraceae bacterium
ATGCAGGCGCATGCAGCGTCGGGGCCCCGGACCAACTTCATTCGCCTGATCGTCGGGGATCGCGTGGTGGTGGCGCTGGCGCCAAAGGATCACGGGCGGGGCCGGGTCATCCGGCGTCTGCCCAAGGCCAGGTAGGGCGCCCGGCACGGAGGGCGTGGCTGTAGCCGCGCCAGTGGGAAGACGAGGAACAGGCGATGAAGGTACGAGCATCGGTGAAACGAATTTGTGTCAAGTGCAAGATCGTGCGTCGGCAGGGTGTCGTGCGCGTGATCTGCCCGAATCAGAAGCACAAGCAGCGTCAGGGATAAGAACATGGCACGAATTTCAGGCGTCGACCTTCCGCGCACGAAGCGGATCGAGATTGGACTCACGTACATCTACGGCATCGGGCGGAAGCGCGCGACCGACATCCTTGTCGCGGCCGAGGTGAGTGGCGACATCCGGGTGAAGGACTTGTCGGAAGACGATGTCCGCAAGATCAGCCGGGTGATTGAGGAGCAGGGGCGCGTGGAAGGCGACCTGCGCAAGGAAGTGTCGATGAACATCAAGCGGTTGGTGGAAATCGGCAGCTACCGTGGTTCGAGGCATCGGCGCAATCTGCCGGTCCGGGGCCAGCGCACGCGCACCAATTCCCGCACACGCAAGGGCCCGCGCAAGGGCGCGGTTGCCCGAAAGAAAACAGAGTAGAGGACGGAGTAGCAGATGGCCAAGACGCAAGCAGCAGACGCCGCCACACCCGAGGGAGCCAAGGGCAAGTCGGGCAAGGCAGGCAAGCCCAAGAAGGCGTTCAAGAAGCGCGGTGAGAAGCGCGTGGTACACCACGGCTTCGCCCACATTCAGGCGTCCTTCAACAACACGGTCATCACGATCACCGATACCGAAGGCAACGTGATTGCCTGGTCCAGTTCGGGTGGCATCGGATTCAAGGGGTCGCGCAAGGGCACGCCGTTTGCGGCCACGCAGGCGGCGATGTCGGCGGGCAACGTGGCGAAGACCTACGGCCTGCGGTCGCTCGAAGTGCGCATCAAGGGACCCGGCGCCGGCCGTGAGTCGGCGATCCGCGCGCTGCAGACGGTGGGCATTGATGTGAAATCGATTCGCGACGTGACGCCGATTCCGCACAACGGCTGCCGGCCGTCCAAGCGTCGTAGGGTGTGAGTTAAAAGCAGCAGTGCGGAGGCCCTCGTAGCGTCAGCGCGGAGAGGGCCGAAGCCAGGCGGGGTGCATTTGGCCCCCGCTGATTGGAGAACAGATGGCGAGATATATCGGACCGGTTTGCCGGTTGTGTCGGCGTGAGGGCATGAAGCTCTTCCTCAAGGGCGAGCGTTGCTACACGGAGAAGTGCGCGATCGAAAAGCGCAATGTGCCTCCGGGTCAGCACGGCCCCTCGCGGCGGCGGGCGAAGGTAGCCGGCTACGGCATCCAGCTGCGCGAGAAACAGAAGGTCAAGCGCACCTACGGCGTGCTCGAGAACCAGTTCCGGCGCTACTTCGAAGCGGCGGATCGGCAGAAGGGCGTCACCGGTGAATTGCTGCTCCAGTCGCTGGAGCGCCGGCTCGACAACGTCATCTACCGCGTGGGGTTCTCCACATCGCGCGCGCAGGCGCGGCAGCTGGTACGACACGGGCACTTCACCGTGAACGGCAAGAAGGTGGACATCCCGTCGTATGCGGTGCGGCAGGGCGACACGATCTCCGTGCGTCAGGGCAGCGTGGAGAACGCGTCCATCAAGCACGCGATGGAAGAGGTCAAGGGCCGCGGCGTGCCCGAGTGGCTGACCATTGATGCGTCCGGATCGGGCGCGCGCATTTCGTCGCTGCCGACACGACAGCAGATCAACCTGCCTGT
>CAZAZR010000226.1:1858-4682 GCA_964489685.1 uncultured Solibacteraceae bacterium
AAGTAAGGCGTTGGATTCGAAGTAAGAGCGCACACGCGCCAGTCGCCGGCCCGCAGCTCTTCAGACCTGCAGCGGGAGGCCGACGACATCATTGCAGGTCTGGACGAACCGGAGTACCCGGTTCGTGCGGCGAAAGGAAAAAGACGATGTTGTGGAAAGGTTTTCAACGGCCCAAGCGGCTGGACTTTGAGCGCGAGACCCTGACGGACCGGTTCGGCCGGTTCACGGCGCAGCCCTTTGAGCGTGGCTTCGGCACGACGGTGGGTAACGCGATGCGTCGCGTGCTGCTGTCGTCGATCGAAGGCGCGGCGGTGACGGCGGTCAAGATCGAGGGTGTGCAGCACGAGTTCTCGCCCATTCAGGGCGTGGTCGAAGATGCGACCGACCTGATCCTGAACCTCAAGCAGATCCCCCTCAAGGTGCACACCGACCAGCCCAAGACGCTCACGCTGCGCGTGAGCAAGGCGGGCGAAGTGCGGGCGCGCGACATCCAGGTGGACAGCGACGTGGAGATTCTGGAGCCGGACGCCCATATCGCCACGGTGAGCGAAGGCGGCAAGCTGGAGATGGAACTGCGGATCAAGCGCGGCCGCGGCTACGTTTCTGCCGACAAGAACTTCGACGAGGATCTCGGCATCGGCTGGATTCCCATGGACTCGGTCCACTCGCCGATCAAGAAAGTCAACTACGTCGTGGAAGCCGCGCGTATCGGTCAGACGACTGACTACGACAAGCTCACGCTCGAAGTATGGTCGAACGGCGCCGTCACGCCGCGTGACGCCGTGTCACTGGCGGCCAAGCTGATTCGCGACCACTTCACCATCTTCGTGAGCCTCGAAGACCTGGGCGAGTCGGCGCTCGACGCGGCCGGCGACCAGCCGCTGACCTCGGGCAACGAGCACCTCGACAAGAGTGTTGAGGAACTGGAGTTGTCGGTGCGGTCGTACAACTGCCTCAAGAACGCGAACATCCGCACGATTCGCGAACTGGTGCAGAAGAGCGAAGGCGAGATGCTCAAGACGAAGAACTTCGGGCGCAAGTCGCTCAACGAAATCAAGGAAATCCTCACCACCATGGGCCTGAGCCTGGGCATGCGCCTGGATCAGTCCGGCTCTGGCGAGTAAGGTCGAGTAGGAACGAACAGGAACGGATTTTATGCGTCATCGAGTAGCACATCGAAAACTCGGCAAGGTCACTGAACACCGGATCGCGATGCTCCGGAATCAGGCCTCCGACCTGATCAAGTACGGCCGCATCACGACCACTGTGGCGCGCGGCAAGGAACTGCGTCCGTTCGTCGAGCGGATCATCACACTGGCCAAGCGCAGCCTGGGCGACGAACCCAGCTCGCCCAAGGGTGTGACCGCGCGGCGGGCCGTGGCCGTGGACATTGTGGACAAGGCGGTGGTCAAGACCCTGTTCACGACCATCGCCCCGCGGTACGCGGATCGCAAGGGCGGCTACACGCGCCTCATGCGTGCCGGGTATCGTCGTGGTGACAGCGCGGAGATCGCGGAAATCGAGCTGCTCGGCAGTGAGTTCGATCCCAACGCGGAAGCCGCGAAGACCAAGGCGACCGAAGCCGACAAGCCGAAGAAGGCGTCCGTGGGCACCCGCATCCGTCAGGCGCTGGGCGGCGGACGCTCGAAGCCCGACGCCGCAGGCGGCGCCAAGGCTGACAAGCAGGCCAAGGGCGGCAAGCGCGTGACGACGCCGCGTAAGGCCGGCGGCTCGTAGGCCGGTAACGTCCACGAAGGATCTACAAGAGGCGCGGAAGGCCCAGAATGTCGATGCCGTAGAGGAGTTGCGCGCGCGGCTTCGGCCATGAGCGTGCGCAGACACCCCCCTCTGGTGAAGTGGGCCCACCGCTACCGAAAATCTATGGCTTCAATCTCGCAGAACGCTTTGAATCGCCTGGCGCTGACTGTTCCTTTGATCTTGCCGCACTGGTAGTACTCCTTCAACAGCGCCACCTGCTCCTCGAGCGGCGGATCGATTGTGCCGCCCATGATCCCCTGGAATAGTTCAGCCTGTGTCTCGACAATCCAGCACATGGGCCGCGTTGGCTCTGGATGAATCGTCGCCACCTGGTGATTGCCTCGTCGGCTGCGGATCGTGTGAGGGCGACCGTCTGTGGCGCAGTAGTTGAAGGCCGCGCCGACATCAGGAACCTGTGCCGGATCCGGTCCCAGAAAATTCCACCCCTTGACCAGGTCCGTGCGCGTCCCGTTGGGCAGGTAGCCTTGGTCATCGGTGATATCGCGCTTCCTCGAAACCCTGGGCAGGCGTAGCTGGAACGTGAAGCAGGCGCGGATGTCCGGAGACAGACCCGGGAGACTGCAGTAGTAATGCTGGGCTAATGGCTTCGCACGTGTACCCGACAGCCCTCCAGTCGTCTCCAGGCAATCCACAATCGCCGCCTCGGAATACGTGCGCGCTGTCTCGCGTGCCCTGGCCGAGGGATATTGGCTGGCCGGCTCTCCCGTGCTGGTCCGCGGCAAATCGCAGGACGCAAACGCTGGATGATCCGTCGGCAAACGCTCCTCCTCGTAACGCGCAAGAATCGCCGGCGCCTGAAAGGCGCGCCGGTTCAGTCGCATCGCCTCGAGAATCCGTGTCTTCATCTCCGGCGTCAGGCTGGTCGTCTGGGCCGGCCGTGCCGAGGCTTGCACGAAGAGGAGTGAAGTAGCGACACAGAGGATGGCTGCAAGAAAGAAACGCATGGCGTGGTCAGGGTTGGCAGCATGCTACACCAGCCACGCGCACGGCGGAGGCGTTTTTGTCGTGCGCCTGTCTGTGATCGCCGTGAGCGCGATTGTCGGCC
>CAZAZR010000227.1:0-4660 GCA_964489685.1 uncultured Solibacteraceae bacterium
ACGCACCGCCCCGGCTCGCCGCCACCGGCGTGCCGCAGGCCATCGCCTCGAGGGCAGGTAGCCCAAACCCTTCATCGACTGACGGCATCACCAGCACCTGTGCGGCGCTATACCAAAGCGGCAGGTCGGCGTCTGGAACAAACCCCGTGAAGACCACCCGCGCTTCAGCCCCGAGCGCTCGCACCCGTTCCCGCAGGGCCTGATAGCTTGAGAAGAAGACGTCGCCCTGATAGTCGCCGACCAGTACGAGCGTCACGTCCCTGAGTGGATCCTGATCCATGAGCGAACAAAAGGCCTCGACAAGTGGTTGGATGTTCTTGTGCGGGCTGATGCCGCCAACATACAGGACAAACCTGCTGTCAGGTGCCAGGCCGTGCGCCGCCAGCAGCGGAGCCAATTCCGCCGGCGCATGGACCGGGTGGAACTCGGCGCTGACAGCATCCGAAACGACCCTGACCGTGTTCGGTTCGAGTCTGAAGTGGTCAACCACAGACGCCTTGGCCGTCTCGGACACCGACAGGATCATCGACGCCTGTCGAATGGCCCACGCGACCTTCAGTTGCCAGAACAACCGGTTCTGCCAGTGGGGGAACACCAGATGGGGGTGCCGTTCGGCGATGGCATCGTGGATGGTGACGAGCGGCCTGAGCCGGCGCGGCACGGGGAAGAACGTGTAGACGGTGGGAAAGTAGAACAGGTCCAGTGCGTGGCTCCGCGCCGAGACGGCCCTTGCCATCGTCCACAGGTCGGCGAGTGACCGGTGTCCTGCGGCCGACGCCGCATCGGCCGCCGCCGACCGCGTGGGAATCACCACGCGACGCGGCCGCGACGGCAGGTCAGGGCACTGGCGTTCTGTCTCGGCGTCCAGGAAGAGGGTGTATTCGTTGACGGTGTCGACGTCCAGAATCGCGGTCACGAGTTCGCGGGTGTAGCGGCCGTAGCCGCGCCTGTTCGCCCAACAACTCGCATCGATGCCGATCTTCATTTCTGGTGGGCTCTCCAGCCGCGCCGCGCTACGCGGCCGTGGCCGCCGCCCGGCCTCTTCCGCGCAGGAACATGAAACCGCCAATCACCAGCGAGGCCAGGGCGTAGGCGAAATAAAAGAGATGCATGGGGATCGCGGCGAGCGCAAACATGTGTCCGCGCGTGCGAATGAAGAACAGATACAGGCGAAAATTCAGCAGCACGATCAACAGGCCCGCCGCGAGCAGTGGGGCCACGATGGGGAACGAAAAATGACCCAGGAGGGCGATGATGATCGTACCCAGGGCACCCAGAATCAGCCCGATGAGCAGCCGTCGCCCGAGCCAACCCGTGGATGTGATCCATCGCCCTGCGACCATCGCGACGAGGAGCACCGCGAGGGGAGGCAGCATTCGCCGGACATCGAGCGCGACAGCCAGCGTGGCGATAGTGCCGATCAGGCCGTAACAAATCCACTCAGAGCGGCGGCTGGCCAGATGGAAGAGCGGCGACGTGCTGGACCAGTCCATGGTGCCGACGACCATCACGAACAGGCCGGCGATGAGCGGCAATATCACGATGTTGTGAAAAAACGCCACCAGCCCCACGTACACCAACATTGAATAGGCCAGCATCCCGCTCAGGCGTTGGCTGAAATGCAGGTTGAGATCGTTGGGCAGTCGGCGTCGCTCGAGGATCAGCAGGGTCCACGGCACTCCGCGGTCGAAGACGTCGGTCTTCATCATCCCGCGCAGGCTCCAGCGCTTGAGATGTTTCACCTGGATGTCTTTGTTGAGTCTGATGCGGTGACCCGCGGCCCGCAGCCGGTACCCAAGCTCAATATCCTCGATGCAGGGCCGCGGGTACCGCACGGCGTCGAAACCACCGCTTGCCTGGAATACGGTACGCCGGACGGCGCCACAGCCGCTCCAGAAGGTCGCGGCTTCCTCGCTGGCCTGCTGATGGACGAAATGGTGAAAGAGGTTCTTGTATTGGGACACGAAATCGGTGGTCGCCGGAGCGTCGTCGTACGACCCGAAGACCGCATCCACGTCGGGATGTCGGTCAAAGGTCTCGGCGAACGCACGCAAGGTGCCTGGCGCGATCACCACGTCGGCGTCGACGAAGACCAGGATGTCTCCGACGGCCGCGACAGACCCGGCATTGCGCGCATAGGCCGGTCCCTTCGGCCCGTCGGCCACCCGGATGACGCGGGCGCCAAAGGCAGCCACCACGGGAGCGATGGCCACGGTCGATCCGTCATCGACCACGATGCATTCATGATCACGGAAGTCTGAACCGGCGATGGCGGCCAGACACCGTACAAGCCCGTCAGCGTCGTTGAAAACCGGAACGACGACCGATAGTCTGGCGTTCATTGCGCCGCCTAGTATGTCATTCGTTTGCCTGAATCAGGCATGGGGCAGCCGCGAGAGCAGGCCGCGCAGCGCCCTGTGGGCGCGGGGAATGGCATGTGTGCGCGGGGCGTCACCGGTCCTCTCGACCGTCTCGTCGTACCAATCGTAGGCCTCGATGAGCGCAGCGACGTTGCTGTGTGCTGCGTGCCATCCCAGTTCCTGTTGCGCACGCGTCGTGTCGCCCACCATGTCCTGGTCCCACGCGCTATGCCGATGCCATTCGGAGAGCGGAACCAGACCCGCGAGCTCAATGGCACGAAGCGCCGGGCGGGCCAGAACACCCGGGATGTGCCGCAGGGTGGAACCGGTATCTGCGTGCGCGAGGAGCGCCGTCAGGTCCTCGCGAACTGTGCCAAATGTGTGCGCGCCGAACGAAAATGTCCCGCGATGTGTTCCTTCGGTGAGCAACTGGATGCCTTCGGCGAGGTCCTGCACACCGAGCAACTGATAGCGATGGGTGCCGCGGCCCAGGACGGGCACCGGTGCGCCGGCCCTGATGAGGTCGAAGATGATGCCAAAGGCACCGAGCCGGCCAGGCCCAAGGAAGGACTGCGGCCGCACGATGGAGGCGGCGAAGTGTCCTTCGGAGGCCTGCATCACCAGGGATTCGGCCTCTGTGCGGGTCGAGCGGTACAGGTCAAGGCGGGTGAGCGGGGAGTGCCGAAACACGGGGTGCGGCCTCGGGCGCCAGCCGACGACCGTCGAGCTCACGAGGACCACGCGCGTCACCCCGTTGGCGATCGCGGACGTGCAGACGTGCTGGGTGCCCTGCACGTTCGCCTCGGTGATCACGCGGGCTGGCTGCCGAGGCGATGCAAACGCGGCATGGACGATGGCCGAGACGCCGGCGGAGGCCCGAACCAGCGCAGCGAAATCACGCACGTCGCCGCGGATGAACTCAACGCCAGGTTGGCTCGCCCAGGCTGGGCGGTCGACCTGGTCGAACACCCGCACGCGGGCGCCGACGGCCAGTAACCTGCGGGCGACGTGTTCTCCGAGGAATCCGGCCCCACCCGTGACGAGGACCACCTGGTGGTTCATCCACCGGCCTTTTCGTGGGGCTCAAGTGGCTTGACCTGCTTCCAGGCTTGAGCCTTGACCAGCGACTGGGCGAGAGACAGCGGTTGAAACACGATGCTCGGCCAGAGAAAGACCTCGGTCGTGCAGTGGCACTGTTTGTCCGCAATGGACTGCCTCGACGCGGTTGCCGCCGGTGAGTTCCAGATATCCCAGAACGAGTGTTTCCGCAGGTTCCCCAGCGGCTCATGCAGTTCGCAGACACTCACGTCGCCATTGGCCGCAACCACCGCGGTGAGAATGCCCGCGCGGCACGGGATGACCTGTGTGGCTCGCGCCACCGTCTCAAGCTTGGCCCACTGGAGCATGGGATCCACCACGCCGCCGTACCGGCCCGCTTCACGCGGCTGCCACAAGCGCCGCATGTACTGATAGAGGTCTGCGTAGGCTTTCATGTCAGGCAGCTTCAGCGCAGGATTCTTGCGGTCGCCCCGGATCAATGCGAGGTTGTGATGATCCATCTGCGGGCATCGCTCATACAGATAGGCGGTCAGCTGGCGGATCTCATCCACGTTGACGTCGGTCGCTGTCGAGATCGCGTGAATGCGCAACCTCGGGTCCGTTCGCTGCAACTCGGCCAGTGCGTCGTAGGTCGCCATGGCCTTGTTGAACGCGCCGTCGGCGACCCTGAAGCGGTCGTGAAACTCGGGCATGCCGTCGAGCGACAGTTCAGCGGCGAACAGTTCCAGCGTCGGATCTTCGAGCGTTTCGGAAATGGCCTTGACGGTCTTGTCCGTATACCAGCCATTGGTGGGCACGTAGATCTGGCGAACACCGTTGTGCTGAATGAACTGCCGGCAAATTTCGCTGAACTCCTTGCGCAAGAACGGTTCTCCGCCCGAGAGGTTGAGGTTCTCGATGCGGCCCAGCGATCGGGACAGGCTGAAGAGTTCGTCTTTGGTGAGGTCGTCGCGCTTGTTCAGGCTCGTCCAATAGAAGCAGTGCTCGCACTTCATGTTGCAAATCGAGTTGATGAACAACACGAGGAACGGCGGGCTGGGCTTCGACCGGTAGTTGGTCATCGTCAGCCGTGTGTGCCTGGCGATTCTCTGGAGAACGTTCATGTGAGTTCCACTTCTAGTGTGACGGATCCGGCTAACGCCAACGCGAGTGACTGTCGCCCGGACCGGCCAGGCAGCCCAGGATTTCTCCAGCCGACCAGCTTCCAACGAAGATCATGGCCCATGGGAACGCGATGAGCA
>CAZAZR010000228.1:0-4647 GCA_964489685.1 uncultured Solibacteraceae bacterium
ACCGCGCCCGCGGGAGCGCCCACCCGCCACAGCCACCACGATGTCGTCCGGCTGCCCGGCTGCACGTCGTCGAGCCGCGCGCGGATGCGCACTTCGAGATCAGCCGACGGCTCAGCGTCAACCAACTGTCGCGCGATGCGGTCAATATCCATCATGACAAGGTCCTCTGAATCATCTTCCGGGCCTCCGAGACGCGCCACTTCACCGTGCCCACCGGCACGCCGAGGATGGCCGCGATTTCGTCGTAGCCGTGTTCGCCCGACGCGGCGAGCAACAACGTGTCGCGCAATTTTGGAGTCAGGCCTTCGATGGCCGAACGCACCTGCTGCACGCGATGCCTGGCTTCGGCACGACGCTCCGGATCGGCCTCCACGCTCGCCAATCGAGCCACCTCGTCGTCTCTGCCCTGGTCGTCGTGCCCCAGTGACGCCGTGCGCTGCCACCAACGGGTGCGCGACCGTCGCCGGTCAAGCGCCTGACGCCACACGATTGTCAGGAGCCAGGTCTTGAAGCTGGAGTCGCCACGAAAGTGCGAGACTTTTCGCCACGCCAGGACAAACGCGTCTTGCGTGGCATCTTCGGCGTCTTCGCGGCGTTTGAGGGCGGCCAGGGCCATGCGGAAGGCGGCACGATAATAGATCGAGACAATCTGGTCGAACGCCGCCCGGTCGCCCTCGCGGGCAGCCGCCACCAACGCCCTGACTTCGGGCGTGTCACCGGTGAAGACCCGGTCAGCCGACCACATCTCGTCGGCGGGGCTCATCGCAAGCACGGCAACCTTCGGCACCACGGAAGTAGACCTCCAAACCACCCGCCCGGTTGGGTCGGGATTACACTTAGAGCAACACACATGCACTCAGATGAACAAATTTTGGAGCAGATTCGGGACAAGGTGGACCATCCGGCCACAGTCAAGGAACTGCTGCAGCGGCTGACGTGGCCGCGCGAAGAGAGGGCCTCCTTCAAGCGTGCCCTCGGTCGCCTGGTGAATACCGGCGAGTTGATTGAAATTCGAGGCGCCCGCTTCGGCTTGCCCGATCGGATGAACCTGGTGGTCGGGCGCGTGTCGACCAATCCGCGTGGGTTTGGATTCGTGGACGCGGAGCGGCCGCCCGAAGACGGTCCCACCAGCATCTTCATTGCCGGCGCCAATCTGAACCAGGCCATGCACGGCGATCGGGTGGTGGTGCGCGTGGAGCGCGCGCGCGATGAGAACCGGGCGGAAGGGCGCATCGTACGCATCCTTGAGCGGGGCACATCGTCGGTGGTGGGACGGTACGAGTTGGACGGGCAGAAGCGGGGGTTCGTCGTGCCCTTCGATCGGCGGCTGGTGATGGACGTGGAAGTGACGCCGGGGGCCTCACTCGGCGCGAAGCCGGGCGAGATGGTGACCCTCACGATCACGACGTGGCCCACCGCGACCCGTCCCGCGCAGGGGCGCATCACTGAGGTGTTGGGTGATGTGGACGCACCGGGAGTGGATACCACGGTCATCATCCGCAAATACAACATTTCGGACGAGCACAGTGCTGCAGCCGTTGCCGAGGCCACGCGTCTGGGCACCGAGGTCAAGGCGCGCGACCGCGAACGCCGCACGGACTTCCGCGAGTGGCAGACGGTCACCATCGACGGCGAGCACGCCCGCGATTTCGACGATGCGATTTCGATCGACCGGTTGCCGAACGGCAACTACTGGCTCGCGGTGCACATTGCCGACGTGTCGCACTATGTCACCGAGGGCAGTGCGCTCGACGAAGATGCGTACGAACGCAGCACGTCGGTGTATTTCCCCGAGCGCGCGGTGCACATGTTTCCAGAGGAACTCTCGACGGGCCTCTGCAGCCTGAAGCCGAGGGTCGATCGTCTGGTGCAGTCGTGCCTGATGGAGGTGGACCAGCGCAACGGCAGCGTGGTGCGGTACGAGATGCACGACGGCGTGATTCACAGCGACGCACGAATGACGTACACCGAGGTGAGTCAGATGCTCACCGACCGCGATCCGGTCGTCAGCGCCAGGTACCACGCATTGGTGCCGATGTTCGAACGGATGCACGCGTTGTTCGAGATTCTCAATGCGCGCCGGCGCCGGCGCGGCTCGGTGGATTTCGATCTCAAGGAATCCGAGATCCAGTTTGGTGAAGACGGCGAGATGGCGGCGATCGTGGCCGCCGAGCGCAACGTCGCGCATCGGCTCATCGAGGAATTCATGCTGCTCGCCAACGAGACGGTCGCCGAACATCTTGAAACCCATGACATGCCGACGCTCTATCGCATTCATGAAGCGCCCGATCCCGTGAAGGTGGAAAGCTTCGAGGAGTTCATCGGCGCGCTGGGGTATTCGCTGTCGGGGCCGGCCGACAACCTCGAGCCCAGGCATTTCCAGAAGCTCGTGGAGAAGATCCGGGGCAAGCCCGAGGAAAAGCCGATCGCCATGCTGATGCTGCGTACGATGCAGAAGGCGAAATACGACCCAACGCCCGTTGGCCACTTCGGCCTGGCCACGGCGCACTACGCGCACTTCACGTCGCCGATCCGTCGCTATCCGGATCTGGTTGTACATCGCTCGCTGCGCGAGTCACGCCGCAGCGTGACGAAGGAACGGCGCGCCGACCTGACGGATGACCTGCCGGAGATCGGCCGCCACACGTCAGAGCGAGAGCGCCGCGCGGTGGACGCTGAGCGCGAACTGGTGCAGTGGAAAAAAGTGCGTTTCATGGCCGACAAGGTCGGAGACGAGTTCACCGGCTTTGTGACCGGCGTCACAGCCTTCGGTCTGCACATCGAATTGGTTGAGCATTTCGTCGAAGGGATGGTTCATGTGTCGACGATGGCCGACGACTACTATCGCTTCATCGAGAAGGCCCACCTGCTGCGCGGCGAAAAGTCGGGCCGCACCTACCGGCTGGGCGACAAGGTGCCCGTCCAGTTGATTCGCGTGGATCTCGAACGCCGCCTGATTGATCTCGGGCTGTCTGAAATCCTCGACGCCGTACGGCAATCCGAGCGCAACCGGGGACCGCGTCACAGCCGTGCCGAGCCGCGCAAGTCCGCGCGTCCGCCGGCCGGCCGCGGCAAACCTGCCCGCAAGGCCGGCAAGCGGCCCGGCCCACGCGAGCGCGCGTTCAAGAAAGCGGCGCGCGGGAAGAAGCGGTAGCCCCAGTGCCGCGCACGCTCGTCATCGGCACGGCGGGGCACATCGATCACGGCAAGAGTACGCTCGTGCACGCGCTCACTGGGATCGATCCCGACCGCCTGAAAGAAGAAAAAGCGCGCGGCATCACGATCGAACTCGGGTTCGCGCACACCACGATCGGCGACGTCGAGGTGGCCTTTGTGGATGTGCCGGGCCACGAGAGGTTCGTGCGCACGATGCTGGCGGGCGCCGGAGGTCTGGATGCCGTGTTGCTGGTGATCGCGGCCGACGAGTCGGTGATGCCGCAGACGCGGGAGCACTTTGACATTTGCCGGCTCCTCGGCCTGTCGCGCGGCATTGTCGTCATTACCAAAGCCGACGCCGCTGACGCGGACACTCTTGAACTGGCCGAACTCGAAGCGCGGGAACTCACGGCGGGCAGCGCGCTTGAGACCGCGCCGGTGATCGCCGTGTCGGCACGAACCGGTCAGGGTCTTGACCGCCTGCGCGCAGCGATCACCGGGCTGGTGACGAATGCGCCGCCGGTGGCAGGGCGCGGCGTGACGCGGTTGCCCATTGATCGCGCCTTTAGCATCCGCGGGTTCGGATCCGTTGTGACCGGCACCCTGGTGTCGGGCGAGTTGCGTGAGGAAGATGCGCTGGTGGTGTTGCCGGACGGTCGCCCGGCGCGTGTGCGTGGGCTGCAGGTGCATGGACGATCAGCCGCATCGGTGGCCGCGGCCCAGCGGGTGGCCGTGAACCTGGGTGGCGTGACGCTCGCCGAGGTGGCACGCGGGATGACGCTGGCGGCGCCCGGCACGTTGGCCGTCACGCGGCGCATTGATGTGCGCCTCGACCTGCTGCCAGACGCACCGCCCCTGCGGCATGGCGCGCGCGTGCGGGTGCATCAGGGAACGGGTGACTGGCTGGGACGCGTGTCCATCGCGTCGGTGCGGGCGCGGCCGGCGGACGCATGGATGCCGGTGGCACCTGGCGCGAGTGACGTGGAAGTGCCACCGGGGGGGCAGGCGCTCGCGCGGCTGCGCTTGACCTCGCAGGCCGTGCTGACGCGCGGGGATCGACTGGTGCTGCGCGCGGCGTCGCCGGTGATGACCATCGGCGGCGCAGAGGTCCTCGATCCGGAGCCGGCCGCGGGGGGCGTTCGGCGCAAAGGGGCCGCGGGTCGTCTGGCGGCGCTGACTGCCGGTGACCCCGTGTCGTGGGCTGCGATCTGGCTCTCCGACGCCGCGCTTCGCGGGCTCACCACGGGTGACCTGGTCCGCCGCGGCGGGCTGAGCCCGGCAGAGGCCATGGCCACCCTGCACGCGCTTGTCGCCGATGGCCGGGCCATACCAAGTGCAGAGCGTTACGTGGACGCCGCATCGGCAACGGTTGCACGCGCGTCCATTCTCGCGCGGCTTGCCGCGTTCCACCGCGAACATCCCGACGAGACTGGTGTGCCGCGCGAGGTGGTGCGTGCGCAGGTCGCGGCGGGCGAGGTCTTTGAGACGCTG
>CAZAZR010000229.1:0-4642 GCA_964489685.1 uncultured Solibacteraceae bacterium
GATCTTGACCCATGCGAGAGAGAATACCCTATCGGATGCGACGAAGCCGCTCGCGAATCCGCACGAGCGCGTCGGCGGCCTCCGGGGATTCGGCGGCGTTATTCGCCTCGGCGACGTCGGAGTCGAAGCCGTACAGTTCCTCGGTCCCCTTGCCATCCCGGATGCAGTGCCACCCGTCGGCCACGATCGACACCATGTCGCCTCTGGACACCGGCACGGTCGCCGGAGAATTGACGCCTTGCGAGACCGTGGACAACACGGCAGAATCCTCGGCGGCCGGCGCGGTCGGATTGGCGGGCCGCTGGCCAACAGACGTGTGCCACGCCAACACGTCCCGGTTAATTGTCGCAGCGCTCTTCCGGCCAAACAGTTCGTCACTGAAGAGCTGGCGGCTCAGGACTTCGGCTACCGTCGGCGCCGCATCGTCGAGTGGCGTCTTCCAGTCCGCGGACCAGTCCTTCGGATACAGGCCCGTCAACATGGTGGCATGTGACGGCAGTGTCCACGGCGCCGTCGCCATGGCGCGCTCGAACACCGCGCCGCCTGCGGCAAGTTCCGTGAGCTGCGGCGAGGTGGCTTCGGGATACCCATAGGTGCTCAGTCGGTCTGCCCTGACGGTGTCCAGGACGATCAACAGGACATTCGGTGCCCCGGGAGGTGGCTCGGGTAACTGCGCGATCCGCCCTCGCTCGCCGAGCCAACTTGACCCGTGCACACCCACAGTTGCCAGCGCGATCCCTGCGCACATCCACCGGGAACTGTGACGAACCAGCGTCTGGAATCCACGCGGCCGGGCGCTGACGAGCCTGGCCGATGACACGGCTAGTCCTGCAGCCAGAATGAACAGCGCGAGGTGATGCACGCCGCTGCCAGCCGAAATCAACAAGCCCGACCAGCACAGAAAAGAAAAGACCACGACACCGTGATTGATGGTCACGAGCCTCGGGCGCCAAGCGGACAGCACTGCCGGCGCGATGCCTGCCATCGACAAGATGGACAGGTTGGCCGCAGGCGCCATCCAGACATACAGCGGGCTGATAAACAGGAGCTGCTCCAGGAGCAGGCTCCTGATCGCGAACTGGAGGATATCGACTGTCGCGAAGACCAGCGCGAACCAGACCACGAGCCGGGCAATCATCCATCGCGGCACTCCGGCCGCGCCAGTTCCTGACGATACGAACGGCCATAAGGGTGTGAGGGGTGCGGCTACTCTGAGCGCCCCGAGCGTGTGGACGCCTTCACGGGCGGCGGGCGTGTTGGCGGAGGCCAACCCGAGCCGGCGGAAGTGGTGTCGGGGTCATGACGGCGTTCAGGGTCTTGACGAACTCTTTCCCGCGAAGGGCCAGCAGCGGATGGATCAGGCTGCCAAGGATCGACCAGTGGATGAACCACCGGGCGGCTGTCGTCGGCCTCAGAATCCGCATGCTCGGGATGGCCAGCAGAATGAGCTGTGACCGCAGCTTCACACTGTCCCATCGGTTTGTTTGCGAATGGTGGTGCACCACCTGCAGAGCCGGGTCGATCAACAAACGCCCCTGGCTCGCCGCCTGTTTTGACACCAGCAGATCCTCACCCGGTGAGTAACCCACGAGCCACGGCAGGGGCAACAACTGGCTGATGGCTGCACGGCGGTAGGTCATGCAGAAGCCGCACATGAACTCCGTTTCGAACGGCCGGCCTTCCTGGGGCCACTTGTACGCCGACCCGGCCATGCCGGTCACACTCAAACGGCCGGGCTTGCCGCTCGCGATGAGGAAGATACGGCGAAACAGATAACCCGCGAGCGTACCTCCGGGAGCCACGTCCACGCCGCCAAGACCCATCAACTGTGGATCCCGCTCGTAGTGGGAGCGCACTCGGCCCAGAAAGCCCTCCGGGACCTCGACATCGTCGTCAAGGAAAACGATAACGTCACCGTTTACGATGGACGGCGTGATTGTTCGTGAGGCGTACAGACCGTCCTGCACTTGCTTGCGATGATAGGAAAAACCGAATCCCGCTTCCCTCGAGAGTTCCTGAAGCCGGGCAACAAATCCATCGGTCAGGTCACCGTCGTCGATGATGACAATCTCATCGCCTGACTCCGATCCGCGCGACCGCACGAGCGAAACCACGCACCGCTCGACGTCAAGCGGCCGATTTCTGGTGCAGATGCAAATACTGAGCATGAACCGTGACAAAGTCTGGCACAAACCCCGTCACCCGTCGAGGCGATTGAGCCACCGGCGTGAGCGAACCGCGCGCAAGCGACGACGGGTTGAGGCGGCAACGCGGACCAACGGCGCAAGGCCAAGGTCGATTAGCCACAGGGCCCACACCACTCGGCCTCTTCGCGGTCGATGGTCGGTGTCGGCGACGCCCCTTACCTTTGCCGCGAGGCGTCGATTGGCCTCTGATCCCCCAGCAAGGGCCCGGACTCGTGACGGCAACGACGTCACAGGCGCCGGCGCCCACCGGGCGGATCCCTCGAAAACGGGCTGTGGGTAGGGCCAAATCTCAAGCCCCTCTGTCGCGATGAGGTCGGAGTAGTAGGCGCGCCCACGGAGCATGCGGGCAAACGCCGAACCGCGGACCAGGAGCCCGCCGGTGAACGTTGCACCCTCAAATAGGGTGAAAACCGGATCCCCGCCGAGGGGCACAATAATTCTTCGGGCCCGTCCTGATGGGACCTCCCCTGCCGGCTGGAGGCCATCCATGTCGGCCGTCGTCAGCGCCGACAGCATCTGCGTGAACGCGCCGGCGTGAATCGCGATACCGGCACAAATCAGCAACACCGTCTTGTCGGCGATTGCTGCAAGTTCGTCATCGAGTACACGCGTGTCGCTTTGGGACAGGCCAATATTGCAGACTGAGAACGATCTTGTTGTCGAGGTCGCGGCGGCACCGGCACCGGTGAGGACGATGACGCGATGGACGGCATCGAGGACGGCCAGAGATTCAAGCGTCCGCTGAATCCCGGCGGCGGAGGTGCCGTCGACGATGGCGACAACGCGGCCGGGGGGGACGGGGCTCGCCACCGGAGTGAGGTGCCGGTGCCAGTTCGCGTGAAAGTCGGACCAGTGACGACGGGTGTCTTCCTGAGGCACGGCCGGAGCGGCCACCCACCCGCCCTGGTCAAGCGCGCCACGCAACGAGGCGCTGAGCCCGTCGGTCGTGGAGTCGAACAACACCCGGCTGTGGTCGTCGGGGTGCACCAATTCCGGGACGCCACCCACATTGGCGGCCAGAAACGGGATGCCCCACGACAGGGCTTCGTAGACGGTGCAGGGAGAATTGTCTGCGGGCGAGGCCATGACGGCCAGCTTGCCTCCCGACCGCAGGTACGCAATCGCGTCAGCCTGGCCGAGATGGGTGACGGCCTTCACGGCGCACCGCCACGCCTTTGCCCGCCAGGCCACGTAGGCCAGGCCATCCATGCCCTCGCACAGGCCCGGCTTCCCGAGAAATGTCACCGAGACCTGGCCGTCGACCAGCGTGCGGTCCAGTTGCTCAATCGAGTCGCAAAACAGCGGCAGGCCTTTTCTGGCCTCGAGCCGCCCGAAGAACACAATGTCCTTCACGCGTTCGGCGCGGCCGCGCGGCGCCGACGCCGCCGGCAAGGACGGCAGGCAGTACTGCTGAACCAGCACTTGCGGCGGGAACGCGAATCCGTTCTGACGAGTCCAGTCGAGCAGGTAGTGACTGGGACTCCAGAGGACGTCGGCGCATTTCACACTCAAGCGCTCGGCGTAGCTGTGGGCACACTGCACCAGTGTGATCGGCCGGGCCTGGTTCAGTTCCAGGGCCCACTCTGACGGGCCGTGCATGGCTACAACCAGCAGCGTGTCGCGGAACGCCAGGCCGAGCTTCCGGGCGGCAAGGCAGAGGCTGCCCTCGCCTCCATAGTCGTTGAAGTGAACGACATCAAAGTGCCTGCTGGTCAAAAATTGATAGACCAGGCACGGCGTGCCGAAACCATGGTCCCTCACCGGGCCGGCAAGCGATTTCAAGTCCTTGATGGCCAGCGCCACCAGTTCGATGCCGCGCTCCGCATACGGCGCCTTCCACTTGGCGAGTGGGAAGTCCGGCGCGGCGATGCTCCCGGTATACAGGATGGTGACCCGGCAGCCTGAGGTGGCGAGGTGTTCGGCCAGGCCGGTCATGGCGGTGCCTATGCCCCCACTTCCTGGCGGGCCGACGATTTCACTCGTCACCACACACACCGACGGCAGGCGGTTACCTGTGTATGCCACGGCGGCCTTTTTCTGTCGTCGGTGCGAATTCGATCTCGCGCAACACCCGTTCGAACAGCATCATGTAGCGCACGACCATGTCATCGGCCACGGCGCGGAAGGCGCGAATCGCCATGCCCCGGCAGAGGGCCGGGTTCTTCTGCAGCGCGCCCAGCCGCGCGACCACGGCAGTCATGTCGGCGTGCCCGCATTGGTAGCCTGTCTCATGGTCTCTGACCAGATCCGTGATCGTACCGCCGCGGCTTGCAAGCAGCGGAAGGCACCCGCGCCCCATCGCCTGCTGCAGTTGCGCCCTGTGCGCTTCCGCATCGCCCAGCACCACGAACACATCGCGGCCCTCGAAGGTCGCAGGCGATTCGTCTTCCGCGGTGATAACCTCGTCGAGCACACCCGCAGCCGCCAGCGCGGCC
>CAZAZR010000230.1:0-4622 GCA_964489685.1 uncultured Solibacteraceae bacterium
CTCGTAGGGCGGCCCCTGGGTCTGTCCTCGTAGGGCGGCCTGGGTCTCAAGGCCGCCGTGCATCGCGGCGTTGAAGCCCACGCCGCGCTACGAAATGCCATTTCGCCATTGCGATCGAGGGCGCCATGTGTTACTGTTCGTAACATGACGATCCGTAACACATCAGGCCTGACACGCTTGCAACAGGCGATTCTGGACTATGTCGCGTCCAAGGGGTCGGTGACAGCGGACCAGGTCCGCGAGGGTGTCAAGCGGGAGCATCCCCTGAAGGACTCCAGTGTTCGCACGCTCCTGCGTCGGCTCGAGGCGCGCGACTTGATCAGCCACACGGTGGAGGGCAAGACGTTCATATTTCGTGCCGAAGTGGCGTCCACCAGTGTGGCCGCCTCGGCCGTCCGGCGCTTGATCGACGGATTCTGGAATGGTTCGGCCGAGAAGTTTCTGACCGGGTTGGTGGACGAGAAGGTGTTGTCGTCGGCCGACCTGCGAAGGCTTGCGAAGAGAGTGGGAGGCCGGAAATGACCGCGCCGTGATTCTTGACACGCTCGTCGAAACGTCCATACGTGCCGTGGTGGTCGCCGGCCTTGTCGCTATCGTCCTGGCCGCGTTGCGTGTCAGGGTGCCGGCCGTTCGCCATGCGGTCTGGACAGGCTCGCTGCTCGTGATGCTTGTGCTGCCCGCGGTCTCAGGTTGGATGCCCACGCTGCCGCTGCCTGCGTGGGTGTCTGACCTTCCGATGCGGATGTCCGCTGTCACGTCATCTTCCGTCGATTCAACCGCAACGCCCGCGACCGGGTCAATTGTTGTCCCGTTGCGCGGGGAACCAGTCGCGCCCGATCGGACGCCAGCAGCAGCAACGACTGTGCCTACCGTTCCGCCGCGTGCCACGGAGCCAATGGCACCACGGTCATGGACCTGGCGAGAGTGGACCGTCGGCGTCTGGCTGGCGGTGGCGTTCATCTTCCTGCTGCGAGAACTGGTTGGTGGGTGTGTGGCGCACCGCCTCGCACGCAGTGGCCTGCCCGTTGACGACGAGTCGTGTGTATTTCAGTCTCCCCGCATCATCTCTCCCGTGGTCGTCGGTGTTCTGGCTCCGCGTGTGATGGTGCCGTTGTCATGGTCGCGGTGGGGGAGAGGCGTGCGCGAGATGGTGCTGCTCCATGAACGCGCCCACGTCACTCGACGGGATCCACTGGTGGCGTGTCTCGCGCGTGTGAATCGCGCGGTGTTCTGGTTCCATCCCGTGGCGTGGTGGATGGAGCAGCATCTGAAGACGGTTTCCGAGAAGGCGTGCGACGAAGTGGTCGTTCGCGCCGTGCGTGAGCCGCGGGTGTATGCCGCGATGCTCGTCGAGATGGCTCGGCGCCTGCAACGCGACGGTCGCCGCGTGGCCTGGCAGGGCATCGGGATTGTCGATAGCCGGCGATTCGAGGATCGAGTGGACCGTGTGCTCGCCGGTCCATCGCCAGCGTTGTCCCGTCCACGGAAAGGTGCGCTGACCTGTCTGTGTGGGCTGCTCGTGGCTATCGGCGTTGCGTGCGGCACACCGGTGCCGCCGTTGGCCGGGGACCCCGCCCTTGCGACGTCCATTGCGACGCAACAGGCGGCGTTCGCCGACTATGAAGCGGCGCAAACCCTGACGCTTGAACACGTGGCAGAACTCGAGCGAGTGGTGGCCGCCAACCCCGATGACCTGCGCGCCACGGGAAAGCTGCTCACGTTCTATAGCCAGCGCGGGCAGAAGCTGATGGGGTGGAATGAGATGCTGGCGGCACGGCGTCCGCACATTCTCCGCATGATCGCGCGCCACCCCGAGTCCGGCCTCGTCCGGTGGCCGTATGGCCGCCATCTCGATCCGGGCGGGTACGACCAGGCCAGAGCCTTGTGGCTGGCGCACGTCGAGCGGCCCGATGCCAGCACCCACGTGCTCTCGAATGCGGTCAGCTTCTTTGAGCGATCCGAAAAGCCGATGGCCGAGCAACTGCTGCTTCGGGCTCAGGTGGCCGACCCGGACGGCCCGACACCCCGCGTGGCCGTCAGCGGCGTCTACCGTCTTCCGTGGTCGCGACGCCTCGGCGCCCTCTACGCCATGGCCCTTGTTGGCTCAGACCCTTTCGCCACACTGGCGAGGCAGAAACTGGACGAGACAAACGACCCAGCCATGCTGTTGGGCGCCAGTGAGTTCCTTTCCCGCAACGCGGCGAACGCCAAGGCGGACCGTGATCCACGGGCTCTCGGGTTGGTTTACGCCGACCGACTCTTGAAGCTCAATCCCTCGTCGGAAGGTGCACGCCAGATCCTTGTGCGGCCTGCTCATGACGCCGAATACGCCCGGATGCTGAAGCTATTCGGCAAACCGCCGTCGACCCTTGATGACGCGGCTTTTGACCAACTGACTGACGCCTTGAAACTGGAATTCGCCCGCCAACTTATCTGGGTGCCGTACAACCGAGCGATGGTGGCCTATCAGAAGAAGGACGAGGCCGCAGCGAAGTCGGCGCTGGCGGAGTTCAAGCGGCGTGCCGACAGCATCGAGCGCCTGGCTGCTGCAGCCCCCGCCTCGGGAGCGACGGCATCGGTCGTGGCCGATGTGCATATCGCGCTCGGCACGTACGCCATTCGTCAGGGCGACCGGAAGGAAGCCGTCCGCCGGCTGCAGTGGTCCGTGTCTGCGGCATCGCAGGCTCCCGACCCGAAGGATTCGGTGTCGGGACTCAGTGTCGGCGCGACGAAACTCACCCACGATCTGCTCACTGCCGGAGAGCGCGAGTCAGTAGCGGCGTACTATGACGCGGTCTCGACGACGGTCGAGCCGTGGCAACGGCGTGGGCTCGAAGAGGGAGCCGCGGCGATTCGCGCTGGGCGCATGCCGCGAGAGTACCAACTGCATCTCGCGCATTTGCGGTGAGGCGGCAAGCGCAGGGCGCGCCACCCGCGCCTACACCTCGTGTCCTTTGACACCATGGGTGACGTATGGCGCTTCCAGAGCGGCGCAGTCATCCGCGCTGAGTGACACGGACACGCCGGCAATCGCGCTGTCGAGATGCGCCATCGTTGTGGCGCCGATGATCGGAGCGACGACGCCCGGACGCGAGAGGAGCCAGGCGAGTGCGATTTGCGCCATGGGCAGGCCGCGCGCGGCGGCGACGCGTTCAACCGCGTCCACCACCAGCCAGTCCTCGGGAGCGCCATAGAGAGTGGGTGAGTAGGCGTCGGTGCCGGATCGCGCGGTGGTGGTGCTGTTCACGTTCGAATCCGCCGGTCTCGGTCGCGTCAGCAGACCTCGCGCCAGCGGGCTCCAGGGCGTGAGACCGATACCCATCTCGAGGCAGAGCGGCACCATCTCGCGTTCTTCCTCTCGATACATGAGGTTGTAGTGGTTCTGCATCGAGACAAACCGCGCCCAGCCATGGCGCTCGCTCACCGACAGCGCCTGCATCAGCCGCCAGGCTGACCCTGAACTGGCGCCGAGGTAGCGGACCTTTCCGGCGCGCACCAGATCATTCAGCGCCTCAAGAGTCTCATCGATGGGCACGTCGGGGTCGAAACGGTGGATCTGGTAGAGGTCAATGGTGTCCACGCCCAGGCGCTTCAGGCTGCCATCGCAGGCCTGCAGGATGTGCTTGCGCGAGAGGCCGCTCATGTTTGGAGCCCCCGCGTCGTCGCTCATCGGGAAGTTGACCTTGGTTGCGATCACCAGTTCTTCCCGACGCCCCAACTCTTTGAGCAGCCGGCCCGTGACCTCTTCGCTGGCGCCGTTCGAATACATGTCGGCGGTGTCGAAAAAATTGATGCCGGCCTCGATGGCGCGCACAAAGAAGGGCCGCGCCGCGGCCTCGTCCAGCACCCACGGCCGCCAGGCCGACGAGCCGTAGCTCATGCAACCGATGCCAATGTGCGACACGTGCAGGCCGCTTCTTCCCAGGCGCTGATAGGTCATCCAGACAGTCTACTCGGAGCGCCCTCGACGGCCCGTCAGGGAGGCGCGGCTGATTGATAGTTGAATCTTCAATCAGCCACGTTCGTGCGAAGCCATTGACTGTAGTGGTCTTCCGGACGCGTCAACCTCGCGTGCTTGACCTGGCCAGCCGTCATCCCGTGGTCATCGTCACTGGCCGCGATCGATCACCACATCCACTTCGCTCCCGCTCCGACCGCGAAAGAAGAACATCTGGGGAACCTCACCGTGATGTCGATGGTGTTTCAGAATCTCTGAGACCACCCAGCCTTCGAAGATCGAGCCGCGCAACGGACGCTGACGGTGCCAATGCGCGCGAACTGCAGGTGCAGCCGGCACGTCCACGCCCGGCCGCCGAGCAGGTTCGCCCCACCGCGCCAGAGCTTCCTGGCGCTGCTGCCGGTCAGGATGACACGCAGGTCTTTGTTGCGGTCAATCAGCACCTGAATCTCGTTCAGGAGCGCCGGGAGCTTCTGGATTTCGTCGACGATCACGACCCGCTGCCGCGGGCTCAACGTCTGGCGGAGTGATTCGGGTCGGGCCGAGAGCTCACGGAAGGTGTCGGCTTCAAGCAGGTCGTAGACGGCCGCATCCGGGAACGCCTGCCGCATTTCATGTAATTCGGCAACTGTCTTGCCGAATGGAGGCCCGACCTCACGTGTGA
>CAZAZR010000231.1:0-4603 GCA_964489685.1 uncultured Solibacteraceae bacterium
ACCAGGCACTGGACGCCCTGCCGCTTGCCGGCGAGCCCTACGCGGCGCTGCTCGATCTGATTCTTGTGGTCGCTCGCACCGGGGGCACCCGTGAGTCGAGCCTGGCGCTGTTGCGCTCACCGCTGCTCAACTTCGAGGTGGAGGGGCAGCGCGTTGGCCCGGTAGATGTGGCTGCGCTCGACACAGTGTTGGTCGGGCTGCGCGTAACAGGCGGGGCCGACCGGTATCCCGAAGCCGTCACTCGTTTCATGGCCGACGCCCATCGTCGCGATCGAGCGCGGGCCACAGGCGCGCATCGAGCGGCACACGCTGCAGCGGACGCGGCTCGTGAGCTGGCGCCGTTCCAGCAGGAGACCACGGCCTCACGCCAGGTCAGGTCGGTGGCCGCTTTCCTGCGCGGCCGGCAACACGGCCCTGCGGAAGGTGATGAGTGGCGCCAGGCCTATCTGCGCGCTCGCGCTGCGGTCCTTGGCGCACTCGACGCGCTGGCGGATGCGTATGAGCGGCACGACGACCGCCACCGGGAGGCTGACGAATTGGTGGCGGCCATGCGGCACGAGGTCGAGCGTCAGACGTTTTCTCTCCCGCGCAGTCAGGCCGGCGTGCATCTGGTGGATGCGGTGGCGGCGAGGTTTGGCGAGTTCGATCACGTGCACCTGGTGGGATTGGTCGAGACCGACTGGCCCGAGCGCCAGCGACGCAGCATCTTCTACACCAGCGGACTCCTGAAAGTGCTGGGATGGCCGCAGGACACCGATCATGCGGCGGCACAGCTGGCCGGATTTCGCGATCTCACCGGGTTGCCGTCCCGCACGTTGCACCTGCACGCGTTTCATCTTGAAGGCGACGCGGTGGTCGCCCTGTCGCCGATGGTGGAAGTGGCGCGGGGCCTGCCTGCCGTGTTGAGCGGGGTCTTGCCTCCGGTCCAGATGTTCAGCGACGAAATTTTCGCCGGCGCGCGGCAGGACGAGGCCCGGTTGCCGGCCGATTCTGCCGGGTGGCTGGTCGCACGCGAGCAGCGTCCGCCGCTCGACAACCCTCGATACCGTGGCGTGGGGTTGCCGCAGCCACCGCAGGCGTATCGGGTCAGCAAGGTGGACCGGTATGTCACCTGTCCCTTCCAGTATTTCGCGGAGTCCGTGCTCCACCTGCCACAGGAGTCTGAGGAAGCGGTCGGATTGACGCCAATGGAGCGCGGCACGCTGATGCACGATTTGTTCGAGCGCTTCTATCGGGCTTGGGGCACGGCCGGCCATGGCACCATCACGGCCGCACGGCTGCCTGAAGCGGTCGCGATGTTCACGGCCCTGGCCCGCGAGACGTGCAGCGTCCTTCCCGAGGCCGACCGCGTCCTGGAGGAAACACGCCTGCTGGGTTCGCTCGTGGCCCGCGGCGTTGCCGAGCGCGTCTTCGAACTCGAAGCCGAAGACGGCGGCACCGTGGTCGCCCGCCATCTGGAGGAAGTACTGCGTGGCCCGTTCAGATTCCCCATTCTCGGCGGCCTCGATGAGGTGATCATCGAGATCAATGGCAAGGCCGATCGTGTGGACGTCTTCAGTGATGGCAGTCTGCGGGTCGTGGACTACAAACTCGGGCGCATGCCGGATCTGAAGACCTCGATCCAGATCGCCGCCTACGCGTGGGCGGCCCAGCAGAAGCTCGAATCGCGCGACCACACGCCGCACCCTGTGTCGGCTGCGATGTACCTCGCGTTTGGCGACGAACAGAGGCTCGAAGGGCGACTGGGCACCCGGGCCGACGCGTCTCTCGCGGTCCAGACCCGAGCCGCGGACTTTGCCGGTGTCGTCGGCCGAATCGAAGCGGGCGAGTTTCCCGCGCGGCCGATCTCGACGAGCGAATGCGGCTGGTGCAGGTATGCCGGCGTGTGCCGAAAGGAATACAACCTGGAGGACGATGCAGACGAACTTGTTTGATCTGCCCGACGACAATCAGCCGGCACCGACGGTGTTGCCAGACCAGGCGGCGCGCGATTTCGCGTCCGACCCGGCGCAACACGTCGTGCTCGAGGCGTCCGCCGGTACGGGGAAGACACGCGTCCTCGTGGACAGGTACGTCAGGCTCATCCGCCAGGGCGTATCGCCGCGGCATATCCTCGCGATCACCTTCACGAGGAAGGCGGCGGCCGAGATGCGCGAGCGCATTCTCGAGCAGTTGCGCGCCGAGGCCTCTCACGCGCTTCTGGCGGAAATTCAAGTGGCCACGATCGACGCGTTTTGCTTCGGCCTGCTGCGCGAGTTCCCGCTCGAGGCCGGCGTGGACCCCGGGTTCGAGATTGCCGACGAGACGGAGATGGCGCGGTTCACCACCGAAGCGCTTGATGTGACGATGCGCATCGTGCGCGGCGTGGTGGTGCGCGACGACAACGTGCGCCTGCTGTTTACCCGCATCAAGGCGACGGTGTTGCAGGGCGTCCTGGCGACACTCCTGGACCGCCGGCAGGTGGCGCTGCCCGCCGTGGCGACGTTTGTCAGGCAGAAGGTGCGCGTGCAGACGCCCGACGAAGTCTCGCGGGCGTTCGTGGCGCGTGTGCGCGCGGTGTTCAGCGGCCACCAGGCCTTTGTGGCGGACGGACCGCCCGCGTTGGCCGAGTTTCAATGGGTGGCCGGTGAGGCGGCGCGCCTGGCGACCGGCGAAGTCATTCCTGTCAGTGACGTGCCCCAACTGCGGCGTCGCCTCGAACGATATTTTCTGACGAAGAAGGGCGAGGCGAGAAAAAAGCTGCCGGGGAATGCAGGAGACCATTCGAATGCGGCATCGCGCAAACGACACGACGCCGCGTTTTTGGCGATGGCGCCGGAGATCGAGGGGTCGATCGGCGCCCTCGAACGCGACGTTGACGGCCTGCTGGCGCGGGGGTTGCTCACCGTGCTGACGATCGCGGTGCACCAGTACCAGCGGCTCCTTGATGAACACGCGGTCCTTGATTTCTCCGGCATGCTCGACCGCGCGGTGGCGCTGCTCGAACGCCAGGAGGAGTTCGCGCGCAGCCGGTTGAAACTGCAGGCGCGTTACCACCACTTGCTCGTGGACGAGTTTCAGGACACGAGCCGGCAGCAGTGGCGCCTGGTGGATCTGCTCATCTCCGCCTGGGGCGAAGGCGAGGGTGTGGCCGACGGTCAGCACTCGATCTTCATCGTCGGCGACCGCAAACAGTCGATCTATCGGTTCCGGCATGCGGAAGTGGCGTTGCTCGACGAGGCCGCGCGACGAATTTCCGCGCTCCGCCCGGGACGCCAGGTCAAACAGGCGATCACGAAGAACTTTCGGGCGGTGGCCGAGTTGCTCGCGTTTGTGAATGTGCTGGCGTCGGGCCTCGAAGGCGACCCGGACCTCGACGAACGGTTCGCCTACGAGGAGCGCGATCACTTTCCCGTGGGCGCGATTGCACCGGGCGCCCGGCGCGATGGCCGGCCCGTGCTCGGCGTGGTGGCCGCGCATTCACTCCAGGCGTCGGCCGATTCGGTGGCCGCCGAGATCGCACGTTTTCTCGCTGAAGCCACGGTGCGCGACCGCCAGGGGCCGCCCAGGGCTGCGCGGCCCGACGACGTGGCGATTCTGTTTCGGGCGCGGGCCGGGCATCAGGTCTACGAAGAGGCGCTGGAGCGGCTCGGCATTCGTACCTACGTCTACAAGGGGCTGGGGTTTTTCGACGCGCCCGAAGTGCAGGACTTGCAGGCGCTGCTCAGATTCCTGGCGCAACCTGAGTCGAACCTCCGGGCCGCTGAGCTGCTGCGATCGCGTTTTGTCCGGCTGTCGGACGGCGCGCTGGCGGCGCTTGCGCCAGATCTGTCGGCCGCCGTCATCGGCGCCGCCGATCCGGTGGCGCCGATCGCCGACGACGATCGGGAACTGCTCAGTTGTGTGCGTGCCGGGGCGCGGCGGTGGATGGCGCTGACCGATCGTGTGCCCGCCGGAGCACTCGTCGACCGCGTGATGCGCGAGTCGATGTATGCGGTGGAGATGACGGGCCTGCGCGCCCATCAGGCCAGGGAGAATGTCAAAAAGGTGCGCGCGCTGGTGCGCCGGATCGAGAATCGGGGCTACACCACGATTGGCCGGTTGGCCGAGTACTTTGAAACGCTTCGCGCCGGTGATGAGTCCAATGCGGTGGTTGAAGCACGGGGCTGCGTGAGCCTGATGACGATTCACGCGGCCAAGGGCCTCGAATTCCCCGCGGTGTTTGTCGTCAACCTGCATGCGCCTGGCCGGGGCGGCTCGGCGGGGGTGACCGTCATCGACCGCAGCGTGGATGGCGAACCCGAGGTGGCGTTTCGCTCGACTGATGGAACCAGACTCGAGGAGCGGCGGGAGGTGGAGGAACTGCGGCGGTTGCTCTACGTCGCCGTGACCCGTGCGCGCGATGTCCTGTACCTGGCGGGTGAAGTGGATCAGAACAGCGTGTTGCGGGCCCCCAAGCGCAGCCTGGCGAGCCTGTTGCCCGTGTCACTGCGGCAGATGTTCACGCGCGCGGCCTTGAGCGAAGACGACGAGGTGATGTGGGATGCCGCAGGGCACCAGTTTGCCGTGCGTGTGTGCAAGCCGCGTCTGCCTTCCAGCGCCCCCCTGATGGCTCAACCAGAGG
>CAZAZR010000232.1:0-4593 GCA_964489685.1 uncultured Solibacteraceae bacterium
CTTCCGCGGTGATAACCTCGGCGAGCACACCCGCAGCCGCCAGCGCGGCCTCGAAATCGACGAGAACTGCGCCCGTCCCGAGCACCACCTTCAGCGGCGCGTCCCACAGGAGCGGACGCTCAGCCAATCGATCGGGCACGTCGATCGCCAGCGGAATCGTGACGACCCGCGGCGAAAGCGCCGGGTCGATCTTCAGCAGGCCCGCAGCGATCGCAGCGCTCCCCGCGACCACGGCGTTCCAGTAGCAGCTCGTCGTGCGAACGCGCTCCAGGGCCTGTGGACCGAGATCATCGAGTCGCGCAATCACGCCGATCTCCTTCGAGAGCCGCGGCAGGATGTCCGAGTACAGGTTTTCGCCGCCCGGCAGATAGAGGCAGGGCGCGTGGCGCTTCAGATGCTTCAGCAGTGCGCGCCGGCTCGGCCGCCATAAGGCCGCCCCCGCTCGCAGGTCACACACCGGCACACCCTCGCCGAAGCGGCGCGAAGCGAGCGCCGATCGGGCACCCGACGCAACGAGCACGTGACCTGGGTGATCGACCTTCTTCAACCCCAGAGCAAGTGAACGCACGAACCGATCCGCGACTCGATCTTCGTGGGCAGGAGCCGCAATGATGACCGGGTACACCTGTGCGACCTCCGGCCGCCACTCCGGCAACGCCTTCGCATAGGACTTTCCGACCGCTTGGCGATAGTCATCGTAGTCCTCGTGGTAGGAAGGAAACACGCCGACGCCGGCCACGCCTCGGAAATAGAGGATCGGAAGTACCTCTTTGCCGGCGACGCTGTATGGCGGCTTGCGCAAGAGCCCCTTCGGGCGGTGAAACACCCGTGCCGGGTGCGGCCCCACCATCTGGTCGAAGAGCTCCGCATAGGCCCCAACCCTGTCCTCGGCGCTGGAATCACCGGCTCCTGTCACGACGATGCGATCGGCCAACGCGGGATGCCGCTCAGCCACGAGCGCGGCGATTGCCGCGGTCGGGCAGGCGACCGCGTTCCAGTACCGACCGAGCCGATCGACCTGGTCGAGGTCTCGAGGGTCGTCGCCGGGAACGACCCCGACGATCCCGACGCGATTGGACAGGTGCGGACTGACGTGGGAGTGCCGCCAATCGCCCACCGGCACGTAGATGCAGGGCGCACGGTCCTCAAGGTAGCGGACAAGTGTCCCCCAGCGCGTGCCCCAGCTTGCGTCCCGATCAGCGGGCAACTCGGCGAACGGCACGCCCGCGGCGCGCGGCCGCAGCGGGCTGGCGTCCTTTACGTGTGCAATGTCCTGCTCGGTCAGCAGCACATGCGCGTCCATCCCACGGGCACGCACTCCACGGACCAGTGTTTCCGCATGCTCACTGTGCTCGTCGTCGGACCAGCGCGGAACTCCGACGATCACTTCGTAGTCCGACCCGGTCACGGAACTGACAGCACCGTGGAGCCGGACGTCGGGCGCCGTGTCCCGCGCGGACGGCCCGGGCGGCACCGGCGGCACCGGCGGCACAGCGAGCCAGGCGTGGTTCGCACGCACGCGGGTGCGTACCTCGAGGGCATCCTCGACATCGCCAGCAAGGTTCCATCCCGGACGATCCAGATCCGCGTGGTACAGGTGAAGGAAAGACGGATGGATGCCCGGGATCGACTCGTGAAGTGAGTATCCGGTCGTTCTGTCGAAGCACAGGTCCGGGTTGTTGTCGTCAACGATGAAGTCGAATTGCGGCGGCAGGCAGCGCTGGTCCTGCAGACCCAGCTTCCAGACGGTCGCAATCAGCGTGCCCTGGTCTCGGGTTTTCCAGTACGGGTCGTCGAAGATCTCGAGTGTCAGGCGATGCCAGGTGTCCATGAACGCCGCCGAGCCTGGGCCGAACAAGAAGACGCCGCCGTTCCAGTGCATCCAGTCGCTGGGCACGCGGACGTCAAATTTTTCGTCGATGGCATCAGCGAGGTGACCGCACGCAACGCCGCGGTCCTCGGGACACGCACAGTGCACCGCCCACGGGCTGAACGTCGCCACTCGATTCTCAAGCCGTGTCAGGTCGTGCGCAAAGGTGACCGGGCCGTGCGCATGGTCGAAGATCGCATCGACGCCATCGTGTATCGCAACGACGTCCGCATCGAGATACACATACTGATGGTCGTCAGGCAATAGTCGATGCAGGCGGGTCTTGAGGAAGATGCTCGCCTGATGATGGTCGAACTCGCGCGGGGTCTCGACGTCTACGACTGCGTCGTGCTCGATCGCCACCTCGTTCCGACGGCCGTCGGTTACGACGATGATCGGAGATGCGGTCCGTGGACGCAGGTATTCAAGCGAGCGGTGCAACGTACGTATGTGGCTGGCCGCGCCGCATACGACGTACACAAAGGCGCGACTGTCAGCCATGGCGTTTCGTCATCTTGGCGATTCCTGCTGCAATGTATCTGAGATCGTACTTGAACACATTCACCAGGCCGTTCTGGAACACTGCGACATAGGCCGCCGCGAGCGCGAGGTACTCCGGCCAGCGCCACGCGAGTGCCGCCAGCATGAAGAGGGGAAACCAATTGGTGTAGAACTCGCCGAGGAACTGGTAGCCATACAGTGTGACGGCGCGTTCGCGGCCCAGCCGCCACGGGAGACCCAGCGACGCGTCCCACAGATAGACCAACTGGAATGTCCGCCAGACGATGAATGCGGCCACGCCCGCCACGTAGAAGCGCAAGTCGGCGCCAAACGCCATCGTCACGGCCGCGAAACACAGGGCCTCGGCCGGCAGCACAATCGCGCTGAGCAGGTTGAGCGTCTTCGCCCGGCCGTAGCGGGTGGCGAACGTGGTCACACCGGTCTGCAGATCGTTGTCGGCGTCGAGATACTGGTGATTGAGAATGCCCCGGAGTCCGGCGAGAAACGACCAGGGTACGACCGTCGCGAGCAGCAGGGCGCGCGGCGTCGGCTCACCTGCCATGTCGGCAAACGTCGTCCATGTGATGAGCGCGGGAACCGTGTAGGCGTACAGCGCGTCGGTGACGACGCCAGGGACTGCGCGCGCCTTGAACCGGAACGGTGGAGCTGCGTACACGGTGAGCAGCAACAACTGCAGCCCGATCAGTGAGAGGTTCCAGCGGTTTGCCGGCAGAAACAGCCAGGGCAACCAGGCGACGGCGAGCAGCAGGACGAGAATCGCGGCCACCTGCGCACGCGGACGACCCGCCATGGTGTTGTGCTTGCCGGCCGCGCGATCGGGGTCGACGTCACAGATGTCGTTGATGACATGGCCATAACCCGCAACACCGATGAACGTGACCATGAATGCGAGGAGCGTCAGTACGCTGCGAACGAGTGAAATCTCACTGTCACGTGTGGCCAGAAGGAAAAACGCCAGGCCCAATACGGGCGGTGCTTTGTCGTTCCACCATTTCTCGGCCTTGATCAGTTTGCCGGCAGACTGCATGGGTGCCTGGACATCCAGAGGGCGAGCACCAGCAGGCTCCAGGTCTGCTGGTTGTTGCGATCAACGAATGGCTGCACGCCATTAAAATCCAGGATACCGAAGACAGACTGGTTGCGATCGCCCAGGTAGTCGTTCTTCAACTCGGCAAGGCCTGGGGAGGCCAGCCACTGGGTCATGGGGCTCCCGAACCCCTGCTTGGCCCGGTTCCGGATCTCCGGCGTCCACGTGTCCTCGTAGGCCTCGCGCAGCACCAGCTTCTCCCGCTTCTCATCCACCTTCAGATCGTCGGGCAGCGACAGACAAAAACTGGCGAGGTCCACATCAAGGAAAGGCGCCCGCAGTTCGAGGCTGCCGGCCATGGACGCGCGGTCGGTCTTCACGAGCACGTCGCCAGGCAGGTAGAGCTCCAGGTCGAAACGCAGCAGGTCCCCTATCGCGCCGTCTCGATAACGTCGGTAGTCGGTGAGCGACTCTGTCTCGACGGTCTGTCCCAACTGCCGCTGCTCTTCGGCCGAGAAGTAAACACGGTATTGGTGCGCATACCGATGAACGAGTGAATCGGCGTTCCCAGACGCCTCGAGCAGGTCACGCGACCAGTACAGATATCCGCCGAGCAACTCGTCTGCACCGTCGCCACCCAACACGACGGTCACGTGGCGCCGCGCGAGCTCGCTGATAAGAAACGTCGGGATGCTGGACGAGTCTCCAAACGGCTCGTCATAGATGTCCTGCATACGCCAGAGCATGGCCGACACGTCCACATCGTCATCGGTGAGTTCACAGTGCTGCGTGCCGTAGCGCTCTGCCATCCCGCGGGCAAAGGGCAACTCATTCTCGACACCCTCCCGGAACCCAAACGAGAAGGTCTTCAATCCCTGCGTGTGGCGGCTGGCGACGGCCGCAACGGTACTCGAATCTACACCGCCGCTCAGGAACACGCCGACCGGGACGTCGGCCACCAATTGCGTCCGGACGGCCGCGTCGAACAACTCACGAAATCGCTCCGCGGCCTCAGGCATCGTCATGCCTTCGGCAACGTCCGGCGGCTCCCAGTAGCGCGCCACCTCCGGCCGGCCCTCGTCAAAACGCAGGACATGGGCCGGCGGCAGGACGTGGATGTTGGCGTAGATCGTCTGGGTCGGGTGGACGTGCAGGCGCTGCAGGTAGTGGCTGA
>CAZAZR010000233.1:0-4569 GCA_964489685.1 uncultured Solibacteraceae bacterium
GGAGCGTGGGGTCGGTCACGATGGCGCGGGCGATGCCCACGCGCTGCTCCTGACCGCCTGACAACTGCCGCGGATAATGCCTGGCGCGTTCGCTGAGGCCCACCACCTTGAGCGCGATGGCGACGCGCTTGCGGCGCTCGGCCTTCGAGAGCCGGGTGAGCAGCAGCGGCAGCTCCACGTTGCGCTCCGCCGTCAGGACGGGCAACAGGTTATAGAGCTGGAAGACAAAGCCGATATTCTGCGACCGCCACCGCGACAACTGCGAGCCTGACAGCGTGGCAATGTTGGACCCGCCGACCTCAAGCGAACCGGCCGACGGCCGATCAAGGCCACCCATCAGATTCAGCAGAGTTGTCTTGCCGGAACCCGATGGTCCCATCAGCGCCAGAAAGTCGCCCTGGGGAATGTCGAGGTTGACGCCCTGAAGGACGTCGATGCGCTCGCTGCCGCGCGTGAAGTACTTGTGGACGCCGTTGATTCGAACGAGTGGGTTCATGGGTGTTCCAGTTTCCAATGTGGCGCGGCTACAGCCCGCCCTACTTCACGACAACTCTTGCGCCATCCACCATCGCCGGTGGAGGCACGACAACAACTCGCTCACCCGCGCGCAAACCGGCCACCACTTCCTGGCGGTCGCCGTCGGTGCCGCCAATGCGCACGGCCCGTCGCTCCACGGTATTGTCCGGCCGCACCACAAACACCATCGACTGGTCGCCTTCGGTCTTGACCGAGGTCTTGGGCACGAGCGAGACGGCCTGGGCCGCCGGTGCGTCTGTGTCGTCGGCCTCCCTGAGGAAGGTGACCTTCACACCCATGTCGGGCAGGATGCGCGGGTCGAGCGCGAGGAAGCCGATGCGCACGAGCACGGTGGCCTTCTGCCTGTCGGCGGTTGGCACCGAGGTGATGACGCGCGCCGGAATCTGGAAGTCGGGATACGCGTCAAGCACCGCCGTGACGCCCTGCCCGGGCTTCACCCGGTTGATGTAGCTCTCGTTGACGTCCACTTCGATCTCAAGCGACTTCATGTCAACGATCGTCGAGATACCCGTGCGGGTGAACCCGCCGCCGGCCGACACGGGCGAAACCATCTCACCGGCCTGCGCATCTTTCGAAATGGCCACGCCGCCAAACGGCGCACGCACGATCATGTTGTCCAGGTCGGTCTGCTGCATCGCCACCTGGCGTTCCGCCACATTGATCTGCTCGCGTGAGGACGCGATGCGCGCGGCCAGCGAGTCGGCCTCAGCCTTCGACTGGTCCACGTCGGCCTGAGTACCGATGCCATCGGCGGCCAGTTGAATGCGCCGCTTCAAGGTGACCTGCGCCTCGGCCAGCCGCACTTCGGTCTCGCGCATCGCGCCCTGGGCCGCCACAAGCTGGGCCTGAGCCAGCGCGAATCCAGCACGTGCCGCCGCATCGTCGAGCCGGGCGAGGATCTGGCCTTCGCGCACCGCCATGCCCTCCTCGACATTCACCTCCACCAGCTTGCCGGTGACTTTTGATGAGATTGTCGCGCGGCGGCGAGCCGTCACGTAACCCGATGCGTTGAGGACCGAGGCCTGGGCGCCTGCCGCGCGCTCGGTGACGGCCACGGCCTCCACTTCAAGGGGGCGCTCGCGGTTGAGCCACTGGTAGCCGGCGTAGCCGCCCCCGGCCACCAGGGCCAGGAACACCACCCACTTGACCCAGCGAAAGCGGCCCTCGGGCGTCATAGGGGCCCGTTCGATGCGGAGTGCGGCGAGGTCGTCTTTGAGATCAGTCACGGTCGGCTCACCATCTTATCTACCGGGAGTGTGACGGGGAAGGACAGAGGGCCGTCGCCTCCTATCGGTGAATGGAGGCGGCCAATCGGTAAGATCGCGGCCTTGAGAACCAGGCCGCGCTTCGTACACCAGGACCCCAGGACCCCAGACTATCGTCCTGGAAACCCAATCCAGGCGCGGGTGAGGTAGTCGCCCATCGTGATGCCGAAGAGGATGATGAGCCATACGAAGCCCGAGGCAGCCACCACCTTGGTCAGGGGAGTGTTGTACTTGACGCCCATGAAGAACAGGATCACGAGCGTGGCCTTGAAGCCGGCGATCGCGAGGGCCACCGGTGTGTTCAGCGCGCCCAGATCCATGCGCGCAATGGCCACCGTCACGCCCGTGAGGACGATCAGCGTGGTGAAGATCGTGTAGTAGAGGCCCTTGGAGCTGATGTGGGACATGGTTCGCTCGTACGCGTTAGTGATGCTTCCCGATGAGATACAGCAGCGGGAACAGGAAAATCCAGACGATGTCGACGAAGTGCCAGTAGAGACCCGAGATTTCGACCGGGCCGTAGTACTCGGCTGAGAACCGGCCCTTCCAGGCCATGCGGAGAATGATCAGCATCAGCACGATGCCCACCACCATGTGCAGGGCGTGGATGCCGGTCATCATGAAATACAGCGAGAAGTAGAGCTGCTGCGCCGGATCGCGCGCCGGGTCGAAGTGCGGGCCGGGCACCAGGTGATGCTCGAACTTCGCCGCATACTCGAAGTACTTCACCACCAGGAAGATGGTGCCGAAGATGATCGTCAGGATGAGGTTGACGACCTGCCCCATCCAGGCGCCCACCTGCGCCGCGCGCACCGCGAGGGCCATCGTGAGGGAGCTGCAGATCAGGACAACGGTGTTGAGGCCGCCCAGCACCTCGTTCAGTTCGTGGCTGCCCGCCAGCCACGCGGCGGGATACAGCGAGCGATAGAGGATGTAGGCCATGAACAGGCCGCCGAAGAACATGACTTCGGTGACCAGGAACACCCACATGCCGAGGACCGACGCCTCGAGCTGCTGCCCCATATTGAAAAAATGGTGCTGCAGCGCGGGATGATGCGGCTGGTGGGGCGCGTTGGGATTGTCCACGCTAGTTCTCCCTCGCCTTCTGGGCGCGGCCCACGTAGTTGTACGCGTCCTCGGTCACGATGGGCTCGGTCTCAAAGTTCAGCGTAATCGGAGGCGAGGGGATGTCCCACTCAAGGCCCGTGGCCCCCCACGGATTCGCTGAGGCGTTGCGCGGCTTGAAGAGCGACGCCACCAGATACGTCACGATCAGCAGGTACCCCACGCCGAGCACCGTGGCGCCGCCGGTGGACATGACGTTGAGAATCTGGAACTCCTCCGGATATGCGTGGTACCGGCGCGGCATGCCGAGGTAGCCGACAACGAACTGCGGGAAGAATGTCAGGTTGAAGCCGACGAACACCAGGATCGCGGCAATCTTGCCCGCGGTTTCCGGATAGGTACGTCCCGTCATCTTCGGCCACCAGAAGTGGATGCCGCCCAGGAACCCCATCACGCCGCCACCCACCATGATGTAGTGGAAGTGCGCAACGACGAAGTAGGTGTCGTGCAGGTGGACGTCCAGGCCCATCGCGCCCAGGAAGAGGCCGGTGAGACCGCCCACCAGGAACAGGCCCATGAAGCCGATGACCCAGTAGGTGGGCGATTCCCAGGTGATCGACCCCTTGTACATGGTGGCCGCCCAGTTGAACGTCTTCACGGCCGAGGGCACGGCGACAATCATCGTGATGATCGAGAACACGAGTCCGGCATAGATGGACTGGCTGCTCACGAACATGTGGTGGCCCCAGACGAGGAAGCCGATGATGGCAATCGCGAGGCTCGAGTAGGCCACGAAGCTGTAGCCGAAGATCTGCTTGCGCGAGACCGCGGCCACCAGTTCGCTGATGACGCCCATGCCCGGCAGGATCATGATGTAGACGGCCGGGTGCGAGTAGAACCAGAAGAGGTGCTGGAAGAGCACCGGATCGCCGCCCACGCGCGGATCGAAGATGGCGAAACCCAGCGCGCGCTCAGCGCCGACGAGCAGGATCGTGATGGCCACCACAGGCGTGCCCAGGATCATGACCAGGCTCGTGGCGTACATCGCCCAGAGAAACAGCGGCATCCGGAACCACGTGAGGCCGGGCGCGCGCATCCGGTGCACGGTCACGATGAAGTTGAAGCCGGTGAGAATGGACGAGAAGCCTGCGATGAATACGCCCAGCGCGGCGAGCGTGACGTTCGTATTCGACGCCATCGAGCTGTAGGGCGTGTAGAACGTCCAGCCGGTGTCCACGCCGCCCATGAACACGGCGCCCAGCGTCAGCATCGCGCCGATCAGGTACAGGTACCAGCTCAGCAGGTTGATTCTGGGGAACGCCAGGTCTTTGGCGCCGCACATGATCGGCACGAGGAAGTTGCCGAGCGTGGCCGGAATGGACGGAATCAGGAAGAAGAAGATCATCACGACGCCGTGCAGGGTGAAGACCTTGTTGTAGAGGTCGGCGGTGAACAGGTCTCCGGCCGGCGTCAGCAATTCCGCCCGAATCCCGGCCGCGAACAGGCCGCCGATCATGAAGAAGATCGTGATCGAGATCAGGTACAGGATCGCGATGCGTTTGTGGTCCCTGGTCAGCAACCACGACGCGATCCCGTGGGGCGCATCCAGATAACTGCCCGAATGATTTCCAGCGTGAGTCATAACGATCCTTGCGCCCTATTTCCCGCCCGGTTGCCCTGCCGCCGCCGGAGCTCCGGCGGC
>CAZAZR010000234.1:0-4545 GCA_964489685.1 uncultured Solibacteraceae bacterium
CGTCGACTACCACCACACACTCAAGTCCGCCCGCTTGTGGCGGCAGCGCTGCCGCATCGCCGGGCGCCTGCGCAAGTCGCTTCGCGCGACTGGTGACCTGCACGGTCCTGTCGCCGATTAGGCCTGTGAGTCCCTCGCCTGGGCGTTCGCTGACTTCACGCGCGTCCGAGAGGGACAGGCCACGCTCGGTTGCGCCTTTCAGGATGGCCTCTGACAGGGGATGGCGCGAGTAGCGCTCCAGGCTCGCCACCATGCCCAGGACGTCGCTGGCGTCGACACCAGCTGCAGTCAGGGTGTCGGTGAGTTGCGGTTGCCCGTAGGTGAGCGTGCCGGTTTTGTCGAAAATGGCCGTGCGGCACGTGTCGATCTGCTCGAGGACGGCAGGATCTTTGATGATGATGCCGCGCCGCGCAGACAGCGACACGGCGCCGATGATCGCCACAGGGATGGCGATGAGCAGCGGACACGGCGTGGCGACCACCAGCACCGCCAGAAATCGCACGGGATCGCCGCTCACCATCCATGCCAGGCCCGCCAGCACCACGGCGACCGGCGTATAGATCGCGCCCAGTTGATCGCCCAGCCGCCGCAATTGCGGGCGTTGCTGCTCCGACTCGCGCATCACGCCCATGATTCGCGCGTACCGCGAGTCTACGGCGCGCTTCTCGGCGCGAATAGTCAGCGCGCCCTCGCCATTGACCGCCCCCGACAGCACGTTTGTGCCCACGGTCTTCGACAGCACATACGGCTCGCCCGTCAGGTACGACTCGTCCATCGTGCTGCGGCCCTCAACCACGATGCCGTCCACAGGACACGCTTCATGCGGGAAGACGACCACGGTGTCGCCAGGCACGATGGCCTCAAGTGGAACGTCGGCCATCGTGTCGCCGGACTTCTGATGCGCCACGGTTGGAATGCGGCGAGCCAGCGTTGAGAGGGCAGACGATGCGCGGCCGACGGCATAGGCTTCGATCGCCTGGCCGCCCGACAGCATGAGGACCACCAGGGTGCCGGCCAGGTATTCCCCCAGCAGCACGGCCGTCACGATCGAAATGCCGGCCAGAAGATCCGAGCTGAAATCGCCCCTGATGAGTTTGCGCGCCAGCCCATAAACCAACGGAAGGCCACCGATGATTAGTGCAGCAAAGAGCGGCCAGGTCCGGGCAGGCTGGCCTGCCCATGCGGCGTCGGGTCGCGTGACCCTGAGCAGGAGATGCGCCGCAATGGCCACGAGGGCCACTGCCGCGATGAGCGGTTCTTTCAGCGCACGGCCGGGCACATGAGAAAGTCTACGCTCCCTTGCGTCGCAATCCTGCGCCCAACAGAACACCCGCAGCGCCGACGACCGGGTTGAGCAGGGCCACCCAGGTCGGTTGCCGTGCGTGGTTCATCGCATCAGACATGCTGGCGCCAGCCGGACGCACGCCGCCCCGCGCCGGATCGGTGCTCATCACCACAGGCACCGCCAGGAGCGCGCCAAGCACAATCACGATCGCGGCCAACCATTGTGGCGCTGGCGTGCCTGGAGCGATGCGGGCGCACACCCACCCGCCGGCCATCGCGCTGAAGAGGCCCAGCATGAAGCTCAGCGCAATCCACCCCCCGGCCGCTTCGTACGTGCCCTGCGCGAACAGGCGATCGACGCCGAGAATGGGATACGTTGCGGCAAAGGCCACCATCACGACGATGGCCATGGTGAGGTAGCCGAGGATGACAGCGGCAGCGGGGCGAATCATGGTTCCTTCTCCTGTGACAGACCGAGCGCCGAATCATACGCCGCATTGAGTCGGGCGCGAACGCCGGGCAGGCGCTCACCCAGGCCGTAGGTGGATAGCCAGAAGCCGGCGCGGCAGGAATCCTTGCCTGGTTCCACTTCGAGGAACAGGATGGCGTCGTTGAGCGCGGCGATTGTGAACCCCGCCTGACAGGTGGCGGGACTCATCACGAAGGACCTGGCCTCGAAATCGCCGACGAGGGTCAGCAGGCGCGAGAACGTGTCGGCCCTCGAGAGAGGGACCGTGTCGCGCCGGCCGATGAGATCGCGCGGCACGCCCCGGTGCCGCTCCAGATACCACTGCAGGTGCGTCATGAAGTACGCCCATCCGCCCGTCACCATATGAAACTCATCGTCCCATTCGGAGCCATCGCCGAAGCCCGACTGCACGAGCCGGACCACGGTGCCGTGGTCGCGCGGCTCGAGCTGGAAGTCGATGGCCAGTTTCACCGGACCGCGATGTTCTGTCCATTCGAATCGGCGGCCCGGCTCCCAGGCAGTGATGGGCGCGTCGCCGGAAGCGCCTTCGCCCCATGAGATCCAGATCGAGCCGCCGACGCCTGGTTCGACGCGCGCCTCGACAGGGAACCAGCGCGTCAACTCGCGCGCGTCCGTCAGCGCCCTCCAGACCTCGTCGGGTGGAGCGGCGATCAAGAGTTCTTTGACGACCGCGCGGCTCATTTGATGCGCCGATGAGTGACCGCGACCAGTGTCTGGTCCGGCATGCCGGGGAACTTGAAGATGATCTCGGACACGTAGGTATCGGCGTCGATGAACTTGAGGACCATGTCGTACTTCTGCTGGCGTTTGACCCCGGCCAGTTCCTCGTCGGTTTCGCCGGCCATCACGACCGTGCGCGGATCGGTCTTCTTGCCGGCGGCGGTGACGTAGTAGGTGCCCATCGTGTCGAGGCCGATGATGGTGAACTCGTGAGTCCGGCGGTCGAATCCGTAGATGGTCATCGAGCCCACCGTGGCGTCGCCAAAGCCGGGCCCGGCGGGATTGGGCGACGTGCCTTCCGACACCAGAAACCGGCCACCCAGAATCATCCGGTTGGTGGCCGTGCCGTTGGCTTTCGTCGGGGGGCCGCCCATCGCATACGTGATCTCCTGAGTCCAGGAGCCGGCCAGGGTTGCCAGTTCCTGATGCTCGCCCACCGGCTTCATGGCTTCGAGCATTTCCCGCATGGCTTCGGGCGAGGGTGGAGTCTGGGCCGCTGCGGGGCTGGCGCATACACAGACGGCAAGCAGGGCAGTGGCGATACGAGGCATGGTCATGAACATCTCCGTGGTGAGGTGCGGCGGGCGGCGGCGGGCCGATCCGTCGGTGCAGGGTGGTAGACCGGGTGCGCTCCGGCAAACAGACGATAGGCGCGGCTGTTCGTGGCGGTCGCGTCGTGGTACTTCGCAACGAGATTGTTGACCGTCTCGACGAGTTCGTCGCCGAAGGCCGCCCGAGCAGCCGGCGTCGCGAAGCGGATCTCGGTGTCGAGGCTGAGCGTGGTCAGGCGTTGGCCCGCCTTTCGTGCCAGTGATGCGAGGGCGGCCACCTCGCGAATGGTCCGCGCCGCCACCGCGACCTGGTAGGTGGCCGAGAACCTGTCACTGACATCAGCGGTCGAGCCACCCAGTTGCGCGATGGCGTCGGGCGAAACCAGATAGTGCGCCGCGGTGGCGCGCACCAGACGTTCGGTCAGGCCACGGCGCTGGCGGGTGCCGACTTCTTCGACAAGGCCCGCGCGCTCGAGCACTCGCAGGTGGTAGTTCACCAGTTGCCTCGGCGTGCCGATGGTGTCGGCCACGGTTGTCGCCGAGCCAGGCGCGGCGAGCGCCTTGAGGATGCTGCGTCGCAGCGGATTGAGCAACGCTCCTGCGGCGTCCCGCTGGCTGACCACCGCCAGGCCTGAGGCTGCACGGGCGTGTTCCGTCGCGCGCCGCCGACTGCCGGTCTCGTGCCCAGGGGCCGGTGAGTCCAGTGAACGCGTCGGGGCTGTCATACCAGCGCGAGGATATCAATTGACAATATAAACTGTCAATTAGCCCCAGGACCCCTAATGATCTTCGTGTCGGTGGTGATCGATCTCGCGATCCATCGCGGCCGTGTCAGCACGCGCGATGGTGGCGGCCTTCTTGTTCTTGGCGGCGGCCGCGGCCTGGGTCTTCTCGCGCGAGCTGAGCGCAAATGTTGAGAGGAGCCTGATGGGCGCATCGGCACCACAGGCCGGGCACACCGGCGTAGGGTCGCCGTGAGCGGCCGGTCGAATCAGCGTCTCGAACTCGTGGGCGCAGGCCCGGCAGCGAAAATCAAACAGTGGCATGGTGCATTCTCTACCAACACCGACACGAAACCAATCGGGTGGTGTGACCAGGGCACGACAGGCTGCCTCACATCGAGAAAGTCCCCGGATATGCCCAGCCCTTAAACGGGTTGCGCATCTGGTTACTCCGGAGTGAACGTTGCCGAGAACCGCGTGAAGTAGAAACCCACGAGAGCCCCACTGCCCGCGGACGTTGCTTGAAGAACCCAAGCCCTGCCTGAGGCATCCGTCTTCACTCCCCCGAGGGGGGCGGTGCGTTGCAGCGACTTGAGTTGCCAGACTCTGACCGGGCACGGCAGCGGCGTGGCCACATCGCCCAGGATGAAGCCGTTTGCCCCGTCAACATTCCACTGCCCTAAGTCGAAATTACTCTGAAAACCCGAGGCCCCAGGCCCGTATGTCGTGGATGGTTCAGTGGTCGTCGCGCCAACCAAGACCAGAGTATCTTCACCCA
>CAZAZR010000235.1:0-4467 GCA_964489685.1 uncultured Solibacteraceae bacterium
ATCGGAATGGTCATGGGAATGAACGTCGAGACGCCGAGGGTGCGCAGCGTGTCGAGCACCTTCTCCGCATTCTGCTTTGCGTTGGCGTTCGTCAGCGTGTCGAACGATTCCTTGATGTAGCCGACGCGGAGCTTTCTGATATCGAGTCGTGCGTCCCAGTTGAACGGCACATCCGACACGCTCATGTCGCGGCCATCCGGCCTCGCGATAGTCTGCATGACAATCGCGCAGTCCTCCGCATGCCGGCAGATGGGCCCGAGCCGATCCATCGTCCACGACAAGGCCATGCAGCCGTAGCGGCTGATGCGTCCGAACGTGGGCCGCAATCCCGCAAGACCGCACCGCGCCGCGGGGCTGAGGATTGATCCGCTGGTCTCGGTACCGATCGCGAATGCGACGCAGCCTGCCGCAGTGGCCGATGACGGCCCGGCTGACGAACCACTCGACCCAACGGCCGGATTCCACGGGCTTTTTGTCTGGCCGCCGAACCAGTTATCGCCCGATGCCAGCTCACCCGTCGTGAGCTTCGCCAGCAACACGGCGCCCGCGTCGCGCAGCATCTCGACAACGCTTGCGTCGTAGTCGAGCACCTGGTCCTTCAGTGGTGCGGTGCCCCAGGTGGTCTTGTGGCCCTTGACTGAGATGATGTCCTTGGCGCCCCACGGCATGCCGTGCAGCGGGCCTTTGTACTTGCCGGCGGCGATCTCTGTGTCGGCCTGTTTCGCCTGCGCCCGCGCCAGGTCGTCCAGGAACGTCACGACGTTGTTGAGCATGCCGTTGTAGCGATGGAGACGCGCAAGGTACATCTCGGTCAATTCGAGCGAAGTGACCTTCCGGGTCCTGATGAGTTCGGCCAGATGGCGAACCGGCCAGAACGCGACGTCCTCGAGGTTGGTGGGCCTGCGCAGCGCGGGCGGTGCGCTCAGGCGGAAGGGTTTTGCGACCTTATCGACCTCGATGCCTGGGACCAGGGCGCTGAAGTGAAATGGGGGCGACACGTCGTTGGGAATGTCGATGGCCCGATTCGCTTCATAGCGGGTGAGGCTCTGGTTCGCCCCGTTCACCATGGTCTGGCGTTCGGCCTCTGTGCTTTCGATACCGGCCAGCTTCAGGGCGCTCGTCACCATGTCCAAGGTGATGCGGGCAGCGCCCTGCTCCTGCATCTTTGCCCAGATGATGCCTGGCGCAAGCGTGGCGCCCAGCCCCGCGCCGGCAAAGTGCGTGATAAAGCGCCGACGGGTCTCGTTCGCTGCGGACATGGTGGTCTCCCTATTTCCCGATTCGGTTCCGCCAATTGAGCACAATGACGATGGGAGCTGCGGATCGATCGGCATCGCCCTCGGACTCCCGTCGCGACACCAGGAACCGCTGGCCGTCGCTCGTCACGTCGTAGGACGTGAAGTAGCTGCCGTGCGCGACATTCGGCACGCCGCGATAATCAAACAGCGCTTTCGGCACGCCGGGGACCAACGTCTCGCCCCTGATCCCAATCTCAACGACAAGAATCTTCCCGGCCCCGAGATAAAACAACTCCCGGCTGTCGCCGCGCCAGCGCGGCGCCTGCCCGCCGCCGGTGGACACGGCCCACTTTCCAGGCGCCGCCGTCGCCAGCTGGATGTAGATCTCCTGCGAGCCCGTCTCGTCGGACTGGTAGGCCAGCCATCGGCCATTCGGTGAAACCTGGCCGCTCAGTTCAGCAAGGGCGGTGTGCACTCGTGGGGCCGCCTTGTGCTCCCTGTCAAGCGAGACCGTCCACATGTCTCTGTTTGTTGCGGCCTCCCTCACGCCGAACAGGAGGGTGCGGCCATCGGGCCACCAGGACAGAGGCACAACGAAACGGCTCGATGTGGTCTCAAACAGGCGCTCGTCGGCGCCGCCATTGGACGCCTTGACATAGACGCCGGGCTTGCCTTGCCGCACGGATTGAAAGGCGATGCGGTCGCCTGTCGGCGACCAGACCGGCGACGAGTTCTCCTGTGTCGGATCAAGCGTGAATCTCGTGGTCACGTCTCGCGCCACGTCGGTCACCCAGATGTCGCCGCCGTCGCCTTCGTGCCGATGTGCGGCGACCTGCGACCCGTTCGGCGAAAGGCTCAAACCGCGATAGGGGGCCAGTGGGCCCACGGTGCCCATGACCTTGCCCTCCCGGTTCATCCATGTCATTCGCAGCCCGGTGCCGACAGCCTGTCCAATACCGTAGGCCAGCACACCAGTCTCCGACACGGAAAATGCCACGACACCTGGAACCGCAGCCGTTTCCACGTTTTCGGCGACCGCCACGGGATCGCCGCTGAGCGCAAGCGTGCGCGGATCAAACGCCTGAGACAGCAACGTGCCCTGGCGAACGAACAGCAGCCGGCCGCTTGTGTCGTCGAACACAGCGCCGCTCTCGGATGAGGTCAGCCACGTCGTCTCAGCCGAATCGAGTGACCCCACGGACAGTCCGTTCCTGTTCCCTCCCGCCGTGTGAAACAGAAAGCGGCGGCCGCCGGGAAGAAACGATGGGAACTGCCTGCCCGTTTGCCCGTCCTCAAGGGCGCCAATAACGACCGCCTCCGCCCCTCCGGTTGATGACGTGCGGTAGAGGGGCGCGGGCCCATTGTTGAAGACGATCACGCCTTCGCGGCTCCAGGTGCCTCCGCGGCTCACGATTCCTGGATTGAGCGAACACAGCGTCTGAGGCGGCCCGCCTGTGGCGGACACCTTCAGCAACGTCCCGGTGATCGCATACCCGAGAAATGCACTGTCGGGCGACCAGAATGGAAATGCTGCGCCCTCGGTCCCCTGTAGTGCCTGCGCCACCAGAGAGTCGATGGGGCGCACGTACAACATCCGTCTACCTGCCGTGTCCTGCGCCGTGAATGCCAGTGTTCGACCGTCCGGCGAAATGACCGGGGCGGTGGCCCCGACATAGGGCCCGGTCGTGAACATCGTCCCATCGGGTGGCGCGACGATAAATCTGCCCTGGCCTGCGGCTGTCGCACCAGCGCGATACCACGCCACACCCATCACCATCGTCGTCACGACGAACAGGGCGGTTGCCGCGTACCAGGCTTTGCCGACTCTCGGCGATTTCCCTGGTGCGTCCACCGCGGCGACCGGAGTTGGCGTCGTGTCATCAAGCATGTAGCGCACCACCGAGAGGTCCGGAATGCGCGCCTTGCGGTCCTTGACGAGACAGCGAGTGACGATGGTGCGGATGTGGGCGGGCACGGTGGTCGGCAGCGCGTGCCAATCGGGTTCGCTCTTGACCACCGCCAAGATGATCTCGGTAGCGTCTTCGCCGTCAAACGCCTTCCTGGCCGTGAGCATTTCGTACAACACGCAGCCAAAGGCCCAGACGTCCGTGCGTTTGTCCACGGCCCTGCCGCGCGCCTGCTCTGGACTCATGTACGCGGCGGTGCCGATAATCATGCCCATCTGGGTGGCGCGGGCGGTCAAGGTGGGCGAGGTGGACGGATCGACGGCCGAGGCTTCTGCGCGTATCGCCTTGGCAAGACCGAAGTCGAGCACCTTCACCGTCCCGTCGTGACGGACTTTGATATTGGCGGGCTTCAGATCGCGATGCACGATGCCGGCATCGTGGGCGGCTTCGAGGGCGGCGATGATCTGCCGGGCGATGGCGAGCGCCTGATTCAGTGGCAGGGCGCCCTGCGAGATAAGGTGCGACAGGTCGTCGCCCTCCACCAGTTCCATGACGAGGGCCTGCGCCTCGAGTCCGTAGATCTGGGCGATGTTCGGATGGTTGAGCGCGGCCAGCGTCTGGGCTTCGCGTGTGAACCGCGACAGGCGCTCGGCGTCGGCGGCAAACAGTTCCGGCAACACCTTGATTGCCACCTCGCGATTGAGTCTGGTATCGCGCGCGCGATACACCTCGCCCATCCCTCCCGCACCAAGAGGGGCTACGATTTCGTAGGGGCCAAGGCGTGAACCCGGAGTGAGCGACATGGTTGTGTGCCGGGATTCTAGCCTTTATTGAAGCCTGTTTACATCGGCGTTGCACCGTTCGAGATGCCGGGCGATAAGATTCCGCTGCGTGCTCAACTCCATCGCCGCCAACATCATTGCGGGGCTCGGGCTGTTTTTCACCGGGCTGAAAATGGTCGACACGAACCTGCGTCAGGCGGCGGGGCGGAAGCTGCGGACGATCGTCGGCGTCCTCACGCGCCGGCCGCTTGTGGCCGGCGCGGTCGGTGTCGCCACGGGCGCGCTGGTGCAGAGTTCGTCCGGTATCGCGTTCATGCTCGTCAGTCTCGTGTCGAGCGGCCTGACCACCGTCAGGCGAGCGTTGCCCATTCTCGTGTGGGCGAACGTCGGTTGCTGCGCGCTGATCTTCGCCACCGTCCTCGACCTGCGGCTGGCCATCCTGTATTTGATTGGCGTGGCCGGGGCGGCGTATTCCTTCGATCGTTCGCGCAAGAGCCACGCCTTCGGCGCCGTCCTCGGCATCGGCATGCTGTTCTACGG
>CAZAZR010000236.1:0-4460 GCA_964489685.1 uncultured Solibacteraceae bacterium
AACGTGCTGATCGCGCTGTTGTGGTCGAGTCATGCCCAGCATGATGCGGCGATGCGATGGTTTACGCGGCATCGCGCCAAACGCTGGGCCACGTGCGCGTTGACCGAAGCGGGCTTTGTGCGGATTGTGTCGAACCCCGCGTTTTCGCGTGACGCCGTGACGCCACGCGAAGCCTCCAGCCTCCTTGCCGCCAACACTGCGGCCGACGATCATGTGTTCTGGTCCGGGGTGTTGCCGTTTGCCGTGGCCGCCGCGTGTGCCGGACCGCGCCTCGTGGGACATCAGCAGGTGACCGATGCCTATCTGCTGGGTCTCGCGCTCAATCGTGGCGGGGTATTGGCGACGCTTGACCACCGAATTGCGGCGCTTACCGGCCCGGGCTCGGTCGAGCGACGGTCTCTGGATCTGATCGCCTGATCGTCGGCAGTCGCAGCCCGTCACGTGACGTTCGTCTATAGTCCGCCTACCTTCAATGAGTCTCGCGCCGGCAAGGATCTGGCGATGATTGGAAAAACAATAGGGCCGTATCAGATCCTCGCCGAGCTGGGCAGAGGCGGAATGGGCGAGGTCTATCGCGCGAAAGACACCAACCTCAATCGCGATGGCGCGCTGAAGATTCTGCCGGAGAGCTTCGCGCTCGAGGCCGGGGACGCAAGCAAGGCCAATCAACTTTGCGTGGTGCTGAACTGGTTTGAAGAGCTGAAGCAGAAGATGGCGGGTGGGAAGTGAGTCTCACGCCTGGCGTTTTGTCTTTGCGTCGACTCGCGTCGTGACCTTCGAGGAGTACCTGAAGCCGCTCGGCCTTGGTCAGGTGGAGGCGGCTTGCCGCCTCGATGTCTCGCTGAACCGCCTGCGCATCAGTGGCGAGTTGCCCGGCGAATCAGATTCAGAACAAGCGGGCGACAGGGCGCGCGAGGGACCTCGGCGACATTGAGCGTCTCGGCGATCCATCGACATGAGTCTCGCGATCGGTACACGCCTCGCCCGATGAGGTGGTCTCTGCCCTCATTTGGGCTCGGTCAGCGCGGCACGAGACCCGCGCGACGCTGAGCGCGCTCCCACCATCGGCGGCGCAGCCAACCAATGCCGGGATGTCGCTGCCGTGCGAGCCGGATCCAGCGCGGGTCCGCGCTCGCGAGGCAGCAGCTGCCGGCGATGCCGTGGTCGTCGTCGATCGGGCGCAGGACCTCGAAGGACGGCTGCAGCAGGCGCAGCGACGCGCCGTCGGGCGGGTCCACGAGCTCGAAGGCGTGGGGGCGACCCCCGTCGATGGAGCGGCCCCAGTACCGCTCGGCGAACTCGCGCGCGAACACCGCGTTGTTGCCGACGAAGAAGGCGCCCGGCCGGCCGGGCGGCGCCGCCGCGCGCACGCGGGCGAGCGCCGCCGCGTCCCAGCGGACGAGCCGGCCAGAGTCGGACACGTGCTCCGCCGGCAGCGCGCCGAGACGCTCCTGCTGGAGACGGTGGAACGTCAACGGCACCAGGTCGGCGGCGTGGGTGCGGGCGTCGGCGAGGAGCCTCGCCAGCGGAGTCGTCTCGGCGACCATGCAAAAGTGGTCCTCCTCAATGTGCAGGATGGCCGGGGCATGGGTCTGCGCCAGGAGGCGGCTGTAGGCGGGTCCGTAGGCGAGCCCGGCGTCGGCCGAGACGGCGACGTCGGGGAAACCGGTGTGGCGCAGCAGCCGTTCGAGCGGGCGGCAGAGCCCGTGACCGTTCGCGACGTTGAGCCGGACCCTCGCCGTCAGCGGTGCCAGCGCGTGGAGGCTACGCAACGTGGCGAGAAGATGGTCGAGGCGGCGCGCGTCGGCGAGACGGAAGTGCCCCACGATGTCGATCGCGGCCATGAGTTTAACTACGCCACCGGACTGATCTGGACAAGGTTCGAGTGCCGCCGTCGTCGGTTATAGAACACTTCGATGTCGCCAAACAACTCCATCCTGGCGGCGCCATCACTCAACTCCCCGATTCACCCCCAGAGGGTTGATATCGGCGCCGCGATGATGCGGTCCGAGTGTCGAAACGTACGAGGCCCGGTGTGCAGGACGATGCCGGCGATGAAAACCTTGTCGAACCGAATCGCGCATGGTCGGCAGATGGCGCGCCGAGGCGGTGGTGGGCGCGGGATCGGCCTTCGCCTCAATGGCAATGAGCCGGCCGCCCCCCAGTTCGGCCAGGATGTCCACTTCGCCGACGGACGCCCACCCGACGTCCGGTGTGTCACACACCGGCAGGCGACCGGCAATCCACCGGCGCCAGATCAGTTCACGCGGCGCAGGAGCCGGCCGATGCGCAGCCAGGCCACTTTGTTATCCGATCCGCGCACAAATTCACCCGCCGGGGTTCCGGCGGCCGGACCCTCAAGAGTCAGCAGCCGGTCCTGCGCGCAAAACACCCAGCCTCTGCGGCGGACTGATCGGTGGGACCTTGCCATTGCGACCAGGCATTTGGGTGACCGTCTGGAACTTCAACGCGTCACCATCGACGGACACCATTGACATCAGCAAACTGACGACGGAACGTGCCCGCGTATTCCGTCGGCGCGCCAGCGAGTTTCTCAAGGAAGTGCAGGAGGGACGAACGCTTGAAGTCACGGCGCATGGCCAACCGGTGGCGCGGTTGGTGCCAGTCCGTCAGGTTGGGCGGCGACTCCTGCTGGCGGAACGAGGACGCCTCACGCTTGGTGTTGGGGACGTACTCGTCCTTGGTGCGCCTCTGGCTCCAGCGCGGGATGTACCGCCGCCCAGCGAGCGATTGGCGCGCTCACGCGCTGCGGAACGCTGAGGCGTGGTTTATCTGGACTCGTCGGCGATCGTGAAACTGGTGGTGGGCGAACTCGAATCGTCGGCGCTGCATGGGAGTCCGGCGGTCACGCGCGCGCGACAGGTTCTGCGACGCATCGATCTGGTTTCGCTTGACGATGAATTGCTGAACGACGCGGCCCTGTTGGATATGAGTCTGCTCAGCAGCCTGGATGCCATTCACCTGGCCGCCGCACGAGCGTTTGGCGATGAACTGACCGCCGTCGTCACCTACGACGAGCGAATGTCCACCGCCGCGGCCCGACTGGGGTTGGCGGTAGACTCACCGCGTTGAGCGCGGCTCAGACGATGAAGGGGCGCTGAGCGCACTGACGCGTCAGGCATCGCCGCGCGGGTGATCTGTCACACGTTCCGGCATTTCATTCGCGATACATCTCCTTGAGTCCGGTTCTGACATCCGGCCGGTGCAGGAGTTGCTCGGGCATGCGGATGTGTCGACGACGATCTATACGCATGTGCTCAATCGAGGCGGGCTTGGTGTGAAGAGTCCGATGGATCGGTTGTGATTCGATGGAGTCGACACCGCGAAGCCCGGTCGGCTATTCGCGGCATCGGTCCGCAGCGCGACAGCGGAAGTCGCAAACCGTCAGTTGGTTACGGGGATTCGAGGAGGAATCGCGCCGGTGGTTACGCGCTGCCGGTTGTCGCGTCACCATGTCCCTCGCGCGTAACCACGGTCGCCGCGCCGTGGTTGGCGGGTGCTAATATCCACCCCATCAACATCTTGGCAGGACCGCCGAGCTGCCTGAGCGCCATGGATACACGCCCCTGAGCTAATGCGGTCTACTCCAAGAGTAGTTAGGCTGCACGCGTGGATCGAGGAGAATGGCATTGTTCACGCAATACTTCATTTGTCACGGCAGTACTTCGTCCCTACTTCAAGACGTCGTGACTAGAGCCATCACATCTGGATGGGAACCAGTCGGAGGCGTCGCGGTCAGCGGTGAAGCGTCGGGAAGCGTTGTCTTCTACCAGGCCGTCGCGAGGACTGCCACGGTGCCTCTCGGTTCGCTAGCTGCCTCAATCGGCGATCCGGGAGCTCCCGACATCACATTAAATGCGACATATTCAGGAAGGGTCACGCGCATTACCGATTTCGGGGCCTTCGTCGAGGTGGTTCCCGGGATTGAGGGCCTTCTCCATGTGTCCGAAATCGCAGACTATCGAGTGCGGGAGGTTCGGGACGAACTCACCGAGGGTCAGCAGGTCCGAGTCAAGGTGATCAACATCGATCCGACGGGCAAGATTAGATTGAGTCGAAAAGCGGTTGGCTAGCCTTCAACGGCCTGCTATGGACCCAAGGTTCGGTTCTGGCGCGACCGTGCTTTCAGCCTGCCAAGAAGGAGATGGCGATGAGCAAAGACGTCACGTGTCCCACATGCAAGGGTAAAGGCACCGTCATCAGGGGCGAGAGCTTCCTCCGTGTCGGGAAGGAGGTGCAGTGTCCCAACTGCAAGGGTGTTGGCAAGGTTACCAAGCACGGTTAGCAGATCGGCTCATCGCTCAAGCTGAACGCGGGCTAACATCCAAGTGGAGCCGACGCGCCGACGGTCCCGTGCCCTCGTGTCACAGCGGCGCGCGGCTCATTTGGCGCGTTAGCCCGCTGAGCCAGCATCCAGAAGAAGTCGTCAGATTGATGCA
>CAZAZR010000237.1:0-4454 GCA_964489685.1 uncultured Solibacteraceae bacterium
CTCCCGCATCACCTGACGCCCCTCGCATCACGTGACAGCCCCAGTGGAAACCTTCATGGATCTTCATGGAACTTCATGGTGCAACTAAGTTAGTCCCTCGGATCCATCGGCCAGGTCTCCGCGTACATCGCGCAGCACCGAATGCATCCGCGCTTCGTCCACCAGTGAGACGTGGTCAGGCGGAGTTCGTCAAGGTGGTCCAGCAGGAACTCGCGCGCGCGGTTCAAGTCCTTCATCCTCTCGGTGGCCTGATGCTTCTGCCCAGGGATCCGGACGCGATCCGGGTGATGGCGCTTGGCGAGCTCTCGATGTGCCCTGAGTACGTCAGACGTTGTGGACGGCAGGTGCAACCCGAGTTGATGCAGGGCGCCACGGCCGCCCTCGCGCCAGTACGCGCGGGGTCGCCGGCCGCGCTCATTTCCTGCTGAACGTCGCCCGCATGAACACAAATGCGTCCGGATCGAGTTCCACGGTGAGAGGCTCGATGCCGCTCGGGCGGACTCTGGGGTCGTGCAGTCTCCGCTACACGCAAACGAACACCGCTCTAGCGCGCGTCGCCCACACCGCGCCCCGCCGGCCTACTTCATCCGCTCGTAGGTGGCGAAGGTCACCGTGTCGGGTTTGCCGTCGGCGCCGTAGTTCATGTAGATGATGCCGATGGTGTGGCCGTCGGGCGACAAGACGTTGGTCAGCTGTTGCCTGATGCGACCATCGCGCCGGTAGGTGATCTCGGCGGTGCGCTCGCCCACCATACGCACGGCGGCGGTTTCTGTGCTCCGCGAGCCGGTCATCGGCGTTTCCTTGTTGTCGAACATCGTCGTGTAGCCCCACTGCGGCGTCAGCGTACCGTCGGGCTGCAGCTGATTGATCGTGACCTTCATGCCCGTGCTTTCGTGGGGCTCGTAGGTCATGACATTTGTGGACGGCCGCGTCGGGTCCGTGGCCTTGATCAGCCATTTGCCGAACCGCGGATTTGCAGAGGGCGCCGGCTGCAGATGCGCGGCGAGTGCGGCGGACAACATCGAGAACATCACAACGGCGAGCCAGGGTCTGTGCATAAAAGTCCTCCAGCGGGATTGGGGCTGACTATAGATCAAGATCTGACCGCCGCGCACGGTGTTGTTCAGGCCAGGACCGGGTTAAAGGTGTGCATCGACATGCCTATTGGTGGCAACAGCACGCGATGTTCTGGACGAAGGGACTCAGGTTGGCCGGTGTGTCCGGAGGCACAACCCTTGCTGTCAGACCCTGCCGCGAGTGAGCCGCATTCTGCTTGGATGCTTGGCCATACCGATGATATGGTTTTCCATATGAAGACCACCCTGACCATTGACGACAGCGTGATGGCCCGCCTGAAGCGGGAGTCTGCCCGAACCGGCCGCACCATGTCTGAACTGGTCGAGACCGCGCTGCGGCGGCTCCTGCAATCGAAGCCTGATGCCGCGGAGCTGCCGGATCTGCCGTCGTTCAACAGCGACGGCACGCTGGTCGACATTGCCGATCGGGAAGCCCTGTATCGCGCCATGGAGGGCCGCTGATGTTCGTGGTCGACACGAACGTCCTTGTCTACGCGGCCGACGAGAGCGCCCCGGAACACACGCGTTGCCGGACACTCATGGAGGGGTGGCGCCGGCGGAACGGTGCGTGGTACCTCACCTGGGGCATCTGTTACGAGTTTCTTCGCGTGGTGACGCATCCGCGCGTCATGCGGCGCCCGTGGACCATGGATGCCGCCGTGGGTTTTCTCGCGGTGCTTCAGGCCTCACCGGGCCTCGGCGTTCTGGTACCAACTGATCGGCATCCCCTGGTCTTGGCCGACGTGGCACGCGAGGTCCCGGGGCTGTCGGGCAACATTGTGCACGACACGCATACGGCCGTGCTCATGCGCGAGCACGGCATCCGCCGCATCTGCACCCGGGACACCGACTTCCATCGCTTCCCGTTTCTCGAACCCGTGGATCCGCTGGTGGCAGAGCCCTGATGGCCGACCGAGAGGCCGTTGTCAGGCCCACCGGCTTCGCGCGACATTCCTCCCGTGGGAAGGACATGAGCATGAGCAGGCGCCATCGTGTTGCACTTGCCATCCTGGCCGTGGCTGCCAGCGCCGCGTGTGGTTCGGCGTCCAGTCCGACCACCCCAACCACGCCGGTACCGGTTCCGCCCGCGATCAACCCCCTGACCCAGAGCGGGACGTGGACCATGTACCTGACGATCGATTCGTGTGTCAGCTCACGGTCGGAGTGCCCAAGCTCCGCCACCGGTGCACTGATCGAGATGACGCTTCGGGCGGGCACGGTGGGCCAGTCACTGGCTGGCGTCCTTCAGTCGCACACCGTGTGGATTACTGACCTTCCCGTCGCGATCACAGGTCAGTTGCAGCCTGACGGAGCCGTGCGTTATACCGGCTCGTATCAGTCCGAGTCTCCGATCTTTGTCTTCCGTGCGCTGGACGTGCAGGAGCTCATGGTGCGCCCGGACACCAACGCAGGCCTGAGCGGCACGCTCCGGGTCGTTGTGACGACGCAGTCCGAGGTTCGCACCGTGAAGGCCACGGTACGGTCGGCCTCGCGTCAGCCCTTCGCAGACACCCCCAGAATTTTTCAAGGTGCGTTCGAAGGGTTCGGCACCCTTCGGTCGTGCGAGGGCACGTGTCCCAACCGGTCCATTGGGTCGCGCCTCACCATCGCTCTGTGGCTCAATCAGACCGGCAACGTTGTGGACGGAGTGTACGGTACGATCAACGTCTCCGGACCGGTCAACGGCAGCGACGTCAGCCTGACCGGGGAATGGCTGGGCGCCCTTGATGCGAGCGGATTGGGGACCACGCTCTCACGGCTCGAGTCGTTCGCCGGGTCACTCGATGCGCTCGGCCGGCTGACCGGAACCCTGCGCGTGTACAGCGAGGGCATCTATAACTCTGGACGAGGGGCGATCACGATCAGGTCGCCTTTCACGGAACGGCTGACCATCGAACTCACGACGGTGCTTCGCCAATGACGATGAGACGGATCTGGCTGGCGTTCATGATATGTGCGGCTGCCTGCTCCGAGGGGCCGACACAACCAACCACGCCTCCTGCGGCCACCCCTCCACCGACGGTCGTCGCGGCCACCGTTGAGCAGTGGCGAGGTCTGTTCGACATCACCAATTGCAGCGGACAAACCGGCGACTGCGTCGGACCGAAGACGGCCGAATTCATGCTCACGTTGACAGGGTCAGCGTTCGGCCTCGAGGGCGTCCTGGTGCTGCTCGACAAAGAGCGCACCACGGTCAGCGTATCAGCGCCGGCGGCGACGGGAGCCCCCGCCTTTACCGCCCAGGGATACAGCGTTGCAACGTCCAGCACCTATCCGGTTCGGACCGCCGTGTCGGCGATTGACCTCCGGTTCGACGCCGCCACAGGCATCACCGGTTCGATGACGTACACAAACACCACCTTCCGCAGCTTCAGCCGTACGATCCAGTTCCGGTCCGCGTTGCGCCTGCCGCCAGCCGAGCGGCCGGGGTCCGTCCATGGCACGTGGGAGGGCTACTATCGAACGCTTTCCTGCACTGGCGAATGTCAGATTGGCGGAGGCGGATACAACTTTCCGACGGGCGGAACCCTCGCGATGGCGTTTTCAGCGACGGGCGCGGAGTTCATCGGCACCGTCATGTCGCATGCGGTGACGGGCACGGTGCAGTCCAACGAACTGCAGGGCACCGGGGCGGCACTCACAGCAGACCTCTGTCAGCAATGCTGGGACTGCGAAGGCGTGTGCCAAAGCGCCGTGCGCAGCATCAGCGCCCGCGTGGACACACTCGGACGGATGACAGGCACGTTCGAGTACTCGCGCAAGGGCTGGACCGGCCGCAAGGACGAACACTTCAGACAGACCATGATTGTCGAAATAGTCAGCGTGACGCGGCGCTGGTAAGCCGCCAGGGCGCCGGTATTACGCCGGTAGCCCCAATTCCCGGCCGGCCTGCGCTTGTGCCGTATCAAGGGTGACGAATTTCGTCAGCGGCACCTGCGCGTGAAACCACAGCGCGGTGCGAAGGTGCGCCATGTCGAGCGACCGTGGTGTGATGACGGCGGGCATCGGCAGCGTGTCGCACAGGTCGAGCGTGAGGTCCCGCAGCACGAACCGCTCGATGTCCGATGTCACCCTGGCCTGGCACTCCTCATATTGAGACGCTGTCAGCACGGCCTCACGGGCCAACCGCGCGAGATTTCGCCGCGATTCGAGCACGAGCACCACACTGGAGTACAACTCCGCGTTCGACGTCTGCTCCGACAGGCGCTGCGACCCGGCATCCGCCAGGAGGATGCAGAGATAGGCAGACGTGTCGAGATAGAGCCGGCGCTTCACCGATCTCCCCGGTCCTCGAGCAGCGCCGCCAGCGCTCGTCCACCAGTGCCGGACCTGAGCGCCGGCACAAGGCGCCCCCGGCCCACCCGGTTGCCCCGCCGC
>CAZAZR010000238.1:0-4375 GCA_964489685.1 uncultured Solibacteraceae bacterium
GCGACCTCGCGGGGCGACTTCGATGCCTCAAGCGTGATTCTGGCCACCGGTGGCCTGTCGGTGCCGCTGACCGGCAGCGACGGTACAGGTCTGAACATCGCGCGCAAGCTGGGACACCAGATCAGTCCCACGTACGCCGCACTCACGCCGCTGACGGGAAGCACACCCCTGCTGGCGTCGCTCTCGGGCATCTCGCTCGACGTGCGCATTCGTGCGAAGTGGCAGGGCCGCACGATTGAGTCGCACGGTGGTTTCCTGTTTACGCACCGCGGCTACAGCGGGCCATCGGTGCTCGACGTATCGCACGTGGCCGTGCGGAGTCGGGAGAAACGACCTCAGAGGTCGGTTCCGCTCGATCACACGGAACCGACCTCTGAGGTCGTTTCTCCCGCCGTCCTGCGCGTGCAGTGGACGGACCGCGATGCCGACACGTGGTCACGGGAGTTGGCGGCCACGCAGGGCCTGGTTGTGAATCTTCTGGCCCGCCACATGCCCGAGCGCCTTGCAGAAGTGTTGTGCCTTGAGGCGGGCCTGCCGCCGGACAGGCGCGGCCCGGAGTTACGCCGGCACGAACGCACAGCCCTCGTGGAGGCTCTGACATCGTACGAACTCCCGTGGAATGGCGATGAAGGCTACAAAAAAGCCGAGGTGACCGGCGGCGGCGTGGCCCTGACTGACGTGCATCCGCGCACACTTGAAAGCGTCCGGCATCCGGGCCTGTTCATGTGCGGCGAGATGCTCGACGCCTTCGGGCCCATCGGCGGCTACAACTTCGCCTGGGCGTGGGCGACCGGACGAGCCGCGGGACTTGGCGCGGCGGCTGGGCTCAAAAAGGATTCTGGAACGTGAGTCGGCCGTCGATGACCTGACCTGACTGCAGGTCCTCCGTGTACAGCGTCTCGCACCCTGCCTCCAATGCGGAGGAGACGATGAGTGCGTCGTAGATGTGGAAACCGTGCTGCGTGGCCAGGCGCACGGCCGCGTCGTGTGTGTGCGTGGTGATGGGAAGCGGTGCGGGGCACAGGACCGTGATCGCGCCAAGCGCCTCGGTGACGTCCGGCCATGACATGCCCAGTTTGCGGCGGGCAACCGCGGCAAGTTCATTCAGCACCTGCACACTGATCACGCCGCCACTCGCGAGCAGCACCTCTGCGGCGGGTGTCCGGTCGTCATGCTGGCCGATGGTGTAGACGAGGATGTTCGTGTCGAAGAACACCTTGGAGGTCATGGCCGGCGATGGACCTCGTCACGGTCAAACGTGAAACCCGCAGGCAACGTGCGGCGCAGCTGTCGCAGACGATCGAGGGCCTTCTGGCGACTCCCGTCACGGCTCACCTCAAATTCCCGATCCGCGGCGACCCTGATCTCGATCTGATCGCCTTCCTTGAGTGCCAATGCCTCGACCACCGCAGCAGGAAGCCGCACGGCCAGGCTGTTGCCCCACTTTGCCACCTGCATTTCACCCGGCTCCTTGGTTGATATACGAGAATCAATGTATATCACAGCGCCCTCCTCATCGGACGACGATGCCATCGTCAGGCCGGCGTGGGCAAGCGGTGTGGTACATCAAAGCGAGGAGACGCCGGGACTGACACCGAGGGAAGCCTTGCTCGATACTGACTACACCCCCGGCACCCGCACCACCAACCCGGCCCGCAACAGCGACTCGAACTGCTGCCGCAACTGAGCGTTGAAGTGTCGGCTGCGGACAAGGACGCCGGCTTCGACGTTTCGCTCCTGCGCCCACTCGGTGAAGTTCGCAGACGTCACAAACGCCAACTCATCGTCGACCACCACGCACTTGGCGTGCCAGGTGGCGCGTGTGGCGGGGTCGGTCGAGAGGCCGCGTGGGTCGTAATAGACCTCAGGTCGCCCCGAGCCCTGTCGAGGGGCGCTGGGCCAGGCGCGTTTGAATTTGTCGGCGAACTCACGGACGAATTCTGAGTCGAGTGAGGTGTCGCCGACCTTGCGACCGATGTGCAGGAAGATTCGGACGCGCAAGTCCGGTAGCTCGTCCATGCGTTGCGCGAGTGGGAGAAAGACTGTCGCCACGTCGTGGACCACGAACGTGCTCACGAGCACATCGCGTTGGGCGCCGCGCCAGAGTTCGGGAACCACAATCGCGGTGTCGCGGCTTGACGTGCCCGGCACCTCGGGTCCGGTCCACACGAGTTCGGCACCGGACTGCCCCGCCCGGGCCTCGGCGGCATCCGCAGCCACGCCGAGGAGCAGGCCCAGGTGCTGTGGCGACATGCCCTCGTCCGAGAGACGGAGCAATTGAGCTACGAGCTCATTGGTACACGGCGCCGCGCGTTTCAGTGCGAACGCCGACAAGGGCGTGCTCAGCCGGCCCGACGCGAAGACGTCGGCCAGACGGCGCAGGGTGCCGGCGGATTCGTTCTCGAACGTCTTCACGCGACCACTCCGCACGTTTGGAGTGCGGCCGAGACCGAACGTAGCGCGGCCGAGACCGAACGTGGCGCGGCCTGGGTCTCAAGGCCGCGAGACTGGCGCGCTTGAGGTTCAGCGCGCCCTACGTACGCGCTCACTCCCCCTCCCAAAAAAACGCCGCGTCGGAGGAATCCACCGTGGGCACGACCAGGGCGCGGTCGAGAAAGTCGTTGCGCTTCTCGCACGAGCTCTCCGGCAGCAGCAGGCAGCCGTGGCAGGCGGCGCCGAGCAGCAGGCGGTCGTCTTCCTCGTTGTCGGCGGTGTGGTGGGCGCAGACGGGATCGTTGGCGCACAGCCGGCCGAGGTCGATGGCCTGCTGCAGGTAACGGTCGATGCGTCCCGCGGCTTCGACCAGGCCGCCGAGTGTGCCTTCGGCATCGGGACTGGCGGTGTAGAGGAGGACGCCGAAGGCGTCCTTCCCAATATAGACGCGCTCGCGGATGGAGCTGGACGCGTAGCCGCAGTCGAGCGCGACGGATGTAATCAGAAGGTGCGAGAGCGAGTGGAGCATGACGAACGGCATGCCGGGGAACTTGGCCGCGTCACCGCCATGGTCCTTTGCCCACAGTCGGAACCCGCGCATGAGCTGCTCGCCGCGCGCCTTGACGGCGGGTCGCTCGAGCCATGCGTTCACCGCCGCGGGCTTGAGCGCAAGAAAGATGCCCTCGCCGCGGTTTTCAATGGCCGGCACCCAGGTCATCTCGCGCGCAAGGGCGGCGCGTTCAACGTCAACGTCCAGTTCCCCGTTGATGTCGGACACGGACGCCTCGAAGCGAGTGAACCCGACCTGTGCGATCACCTCGCGCAGCCGATGCACCTTCACCACTCGCTCAAGCTTGCTGGTGATCGCCGACCTGCGACCTGGAATGGCAACCGCGCGGGCATAGAAGTCACCGCCCGGCTTGTCCTCGCCGACTTCGGCCTCGGACGACAGCAGGGTCTCGAGTTCCACCTCGCGAATGCCGCGTGGTACGTCCTCGCCCCCGCCGACCTCCCCTCGGCGATGCCGGATGGCGGTCCACACATCGGCGTCCGCGAACCCCTCCAGGCCGGCCGCAACACGAGGCTTTCGACGTTCACGGGCCACGTCCTCCACCGATTCGCACGCTTCCAGAAAATCCCACAACTGATCGACGACGGCCCGAAGGCCGGTGTCGGCTTCGGGAATAGAGATGACCGACAGCGTCTGCGCGAAGTAGGCATTCGAGGCCGACCGGATCAGCAACCGGCTCGGCAGGGACCCGTCTCCGCCCTTCCCGCAATGCTCACGACCGTATTGACCGAGCCACGGCCGGTCACCCTTGCACCACCCGAGAGGATTGTCGTTCTGCTTGGTTGCCGCTGACAGCGCCTTGAACTTGCCGCAACCGCACCGGATGGTGATGGCGGTCAGGTCGCCGCTGGTGCCGCGCTCATCCATCCACAGGGGCGACCGCGCGCACTCATCACCCTCACCGTGAACAAACAGCCGCCAGTTGATGTCGCTGACATGGCCGCGCGTACACGCCTGCACAAAACGCACGGGCACGACCTTGTATTTTTTACGGTCGAACTCGTAGGCGCCTCTGGTGAGGTCGGCGCGATGGATAAGCGGCCGTGATCTCACGCCGTCCACCGCCCGTCCATCGTTCTGCGCGATGAACCATTCGGGGAACTGCCACGCGGTGATGCCGGTGATCGGCGCCCCAGGATCGTCGGTATCCGGCGGCGGCGCGTAGAAGTCCACCGACGGCAATCCGAGCAGCGCCTTGACCTTCGCGGCCAGCCGGTCCTCGGTGATGCGATGGTTGCGCCAGCCAGACCAGTGGTCGAGCCCGCCAACGATCACGGCATGGTCGGGCAGGTCCACCATGGCGCCTGGGCCGAACGTAGTGACGATCTGGCTCTGGCGGATCTGGCCCGACGGACGGACCTGGTCGCGTGT
>CAZAZR010000239.1:0-4372 GCA_964489685.1 uncultured Solibacteraceae bacterium
GTCCTGGGGTCCTGGGGTCCTGGGCGCTGAGGTGCTCCCGTAGATGAGCGTCCGGGCGGAGAATGGAAGGCCGTCTCGGTTCGTCGCGTCGGCTAGAGCCTGTCCGCACAGATGGCCCTCGCTACCGGAACGCGTCTCGGGCGCTACGAAATCCGAGGTCCGCTTGGGGCCGGCGGCATGGGCGAGGTCTATCGGGCCCGCGATGAGCGGCTCGACCGCGACGTGGCGATCAAGATCCTCCCGGCCGCTGTCGCTGCCGATCCGGATCGACTCGCGCGGTTCGAGCGCGAAGCAAAGATCGTCGCCGCACTGTCGCATCCCAATGTTCTCGCGGTATACGACGCCGGCACGGAGCAGGAGACGACGTTTGTTGTCATGGAATTGCTCGAGGGGGAAACCCTTCGCGAGCGGCTGGCCGGCGGTCCGTTGTCGAACAGGCGCGCCGTTGACATGGCTGTGCAGATCGCGCGTGGCCTGACGGCGGCACACGCGAAGGGACTGGTCCATCGCGATCTCAAGCCGGAGAACGTCTTCGTTGTGGCTGACGGCCACGTCAAGATTCTGGACGTCGGCCTCGCGAAAGTAGCCGATGCGCCAGGCGATGGAGCGGCGACGTCAACACATCTGCCGGCGATGACCGACCCCGGCACCGTGCTCGGCACCGTCGGCTACATGTCACCCGAGCAGGTGCGCGGCCAGGCCGTTGACGCACGAACGGACCTGTTCGCGTTTGGTGCGGTGTTCTACGAAATGCTCACCGGCGAGCGGGCGTTCAAACGTGAGACCGCCGCCGAAACACTGACAGCGATACTTCGAGAAGATCCGCCCGACCTTCCGACATCGCTCACCGCGCAGGCGCCGGCCCTCGATCGCATCATCAAGCATTGCCTGGAGAAGAGTCCGACAGAGAGATTTCAGAGCGCGCGCGACGTGGCATTCGCTCTGGAAGCGCTCTCAGGTTCGTCGGGCACGACGAGTGTGGCGGCTACGGTTGACGCGCAGGCTCCCGCGCGAGTGACGTCAAGGAAGGCTCCGCTCGCCCTGGCGGCTGGCGTGGTCGCACTGGCCGGCATTGGCGCATGGCTGACCGGGCTCGTTCACTTCGGCCGGAACACCGCGACGGGCGCCGCGTTATCTGGCGTGACCTATCACCCGCTGACGTTCGATGAGGGCTTCGTGTTTGCGGCGCGCTTTGCCCGCGATGGCCGCACCGTCGCTTACAGCGCCGACTGGGAGAATCAGCCGCGCGACCTGTTTGTCACCAGCCTCGTCACCTACGATCGCGGCTCGGATGCGATGCAGCCATTGCCGAATCCCCGCGTGTCACCGGCAGGCGACCGGCTCGCCTACTTCGCATGTCAGGACGACGGGTGCACGGTGCGGATTGCCGACCGGTCCGGCAAGACCCTTGCGGAGAGCCGGCGTTATGCCGACTGGTGGGGACTGGCGTGGTCGTCCAGTGGCGATGAGGTCTGGTTTGCTGTTTCGCAGACCAACGGCAGGCAGTGCACGGTGTATGCGTTGAACCTGGCGGGTGAGGAGCGGTTGGTGTTTCACGCACCAGGCGCATTCACCATTCACGATGTGTCTTCAGAGGGACGCCTGCTTGCGGCGTACACACCGTGACCGGTCGGTTGGAAATGCGGGCGGGCCCGAGTGCGGCGTCGCGCGACATGTCGTGGCGGGAGGGTGGCGCGCTCAAAGATGTGTCAACGGCCGGAGACATCCTCTTTCACCAACGAGGCGACAGTGGCGGGCCAACCGGCTCTGTGTACGTGCGGCGACTGGCGGACCCGGAACCCATCCGTCTCTCCGCCGGCCAGGCCGTGGCCCTGTCCGACGACGGAAGCAAGGCGCTGGTGCGTTCAATAGGCAAGCCATTTCGTCTGTCAGTGGTGCCGACGGTGGGTGTGGCACAGCCGATTGATGTGGGCGAGTTCGAATCGGTGATGCAGGGCGGCTGGTTGAAGGATGGCCGACTGCTCGTCGAACTGAAGCGAGAGGTCAATTCACCGACGAGAGTCTTCGTTCGACCAGCCAGTGGCGGCCCAGTGTCCGCGTTTCTCCCAGAGGGGATGCACATCCTGGCGGCGCCGCTACGTGCGCGCCGACACCCGACCTGCCGAGCGGCTGGCCGGCATGACGCGCGACGGCCGGGGCATTTATGTGTATCGCCGCTATCCCGTGCCCGTTCGTATCGAGCGCTTCGACCTGGCGAGCGGCCGGCTCGAGCCGTTTGCCGAGTTGCAGCCATTGACGGCCGCGGTCAGCGGGCTCGTCGCACTCTTCGTCACGCCGGATGGGGCGATCTTCTATACCTACAGCCGCACGCGCTCTGCTCTGTATGCCATCGATGGCGTGAAGTAGCTTCGGCGCGTTCCGCGACCGGCGCCGCCGGCGCCCAGCGTGGCAATATCCACGACGTTCTGGCGCTACCAAGTCGCAGAATCTGCCAGGGGGCAGACGTCCTCCGCCGCTTTTCCCGGTGTTTGGACGGCATGACGCTTGCACCCTGGACCTCCCTGCTTGCGTCGTCGTCTCGACGACGGTATGGTGAGGAGGCAGACGTGATTCAGCGACTGGATGAGCGAGTGGCGTTCATGGGGGGGCAGATGGCAGAACACTCCACGATGATTGAGACCGTGCGAATCACGTGTGCCCGCCTTGAGAGCCGCATCGATCGGTTGGAGGATCGGATGGACCGCCGGTTCGAGGCGGTCGATGTGAGATTCGACTCGCTGGAGCGAAAGGTCGATCACGGCTTCGTCTGGCTCGTCGGAATCCAGATCGCGACATTTGTCGCCATCGTAGGCGCCCTGGTCGGGCGCTAACCCGTCGGGCACCCCTCGCACCCTGGCCCCTGGACTCTGGACCCCAGAGACCCCATACAATATGCCGCGATGCCTTCGCACTACGACGCCATCGTCATTGGCGCCGGCCACAATGGCCTGACAGCCGCCGCCTATCTCGCCCGGGCTGGGCGCAAGGTGCTGGTGCTCGAACGGCGCCACGTGGTGGGTGGTGCGGCAGTCACTGAAGAGATCTACCCGGGATTCAAGTACTCGGTCTGCTCGTACGTCGTGTCGCTGCTGCGACCCGAAATCATTCGCGAGCTGGAACTGGCGAAACACGGGCTGGAGCTTCTGCCGCTCGATGGCACGTTTACGCCGATGCCCAGTGGCGACTACCTCTGGCGAACGAACGATCACGCGCAGACCTTTCGCGACATTTCGCGCCACTCCCGCGTGGACGCGGAAGCGTACGACGAGTACGGCCGCGCGATGGTGGACATGAGCCGGTTCGCGAAACCGATCCTGAGCATGACGCCGTCCGATCCCTTCTCGCGGAAGATTCGCGACCTCAAGCCACTCCTCGAGATCCTGACGCGTTTCCGCGCGATGCCGGACGCCAGCCGGTACAACCAGACGCAGTTGCTCACCATGAGCGCGGCGGACTTCCTCGATCAGTGGTTCGAGACGGACGTGCTCAAAGCCACGATGTCGGCGTCGGGCATTATCGGGACGTTTCTCGGCGTGCGATCTCCGGGCACGGCCTATGTGCTGCTGCATCACTACATGGGCGAAATCGATGGCGCGTTCCGGTCGTGGGGCCTCTCTCGCGGCGGCACCGGCATGGTGTCGGAATCGATCGCCGCAGCGGCCCGGGCCGCAGGTGCGGAGATCCGGCTCGAAGCGCCCGTCAGTAAAGTTCTGGTGAGCAACGGCAGGGCCACCGGTGTGGTGCTCGAGAACGGCGATTACGTGCTGGCAGACACCGTGCTCTCGAGCGTGGACCCGCGGCTGACGTTCATGAAAATGGTGGGCGAATCGCACCTGCCGGATGACTTCGTGGAAGACATTCGCCACTACAAGTTCCGGGGCTCGTCGGGCAAGGTCAATCTGGCGCTCGACGGTCTGCCCGACTTCACCGCACTCAAGGGCGCCGGCGCCCACCTGCGCGGCGCGATCTCGATCTCGCCGAGCGTGGACTACATGGAGCGGGCCTACGATCAAGCGAAGTACGGACAGTACTCACGGCGCCCGTACATCGACATCGTCATTCCGAGCCTCACGGATTCATCGCTCGCGCCTCCGGGCAAACACGTGATGTCGTGTTTTGTGCAGTACGCGCCGTACGACTTGCGTGAACCCTCCACAAGCGATGCGCCCCTGTGGGACCAGCATCGCGAAGCGTTCGGTGACGCCGTGATCGACACGATCGCCGAGCATGCGCCAAACCTGAAAAATCTGATTCTGCACCGACAGGTCCTGACACCCCTCGATATCGAGCGGACGTTCGGGTTGTCGGAAGGCAATATCTTTCAGGGCGAACTCACACTCGAACAGTTGTTTGTCCTGCGGCCCGCGCCGGG
>CAZAZR010000240.1:0-4344 GCA_964489685.1 uncultured Solibacteraceae bacterium
CAGGACGCCGATGATGCTGAACCTCGTTGGCCATTGGGCGATAGGCCTACCCATCGGCTACGTGCTGTGTTTCAATCGCGGGTGGGGCGTGGCCGGCCTGTGGGCCGGGCTGTCGGTGGGACTCATCCTCATCGGCGCATCGCTCCTGATGGTCTGGCACGTCAAGAGTCGCGCGGTCGTGTTCAAGGAGGCATCATGAAAAAGAGGTTCTGGATTTCACTCTGGGCAGTCTGTCTGTCGCTGTCGGCGTGCGGGGCTCCAGCGCCGACGGCCGCTGATGCGGACGCGTTCCTCAAGGACATGAACGAGACGATGCTGGCCCTGGGCCGCGATGCGGGCCAGGCCGGTTGGGTGTATTCCACCTACATCAACGACGACACCGAAGCGCTGAACGCCCGCGCGAACCAGAAATACATCGAGGCCATTGCCCGGTTCGCGAAGGACGCTGTCAAGTTCGACGCTGTAACGGTGTCTCCCGACGCTCGGCGCCAGCTGGACCTGCTGAAGGTGTCGTTGGTGCTGGTGACTCCGGGCAACCCGCAGGAGGCGTCGGAGCTGACCACGATTGCCGCCGGTCTTGAAGGCACATACGGCAAGGGCCGATGGTGTCAGGATGCGGCGAAGCCGCTCGAATGCCTGGACATCGAACAAATCACTGACATCATGGCGACGTCGCGCGATGAGCGTCGGCTGCGCGAGGTGTGGGACGGCTGGCACACCATCTCAACGCCAATGCGTGCCGACTACACGCGATTCGTGGAACTGGGGAACAAGGGGGCGCGCGAGCTCGGCTTTGCGGATACCGGCGCCATGTGGCGGCTGAAGTACGACATGCCGGCCGACGACTTCACGAAAGAACTCGACCGACTGTGGCAGCAGGTGCGGCCGCTGTATGAATCGCTCCACGCGTACGTGCGGCTGAAGTTGCGCGAGAAGTACGGCGACGTTGTGCCCGCCGACGGCCCCATCCCGGCGCATCTGCTGGGGAACATCTGGGCGCAGGACTGGTCGAACATCTATCCGCTCGTCTCGCCGGGGAGCGCGGATCCCGGCTATTCCCTGTCCGACATCCTGAAACGCCGCAAGGCGACTGCCGTGGACATGGTGAAGATGGGGGAGCGATTTTATTCGTCGCTGGGTCTGGCGCCGATGCCCGCGACGTTCTGGACGCGGTCGATGTTTACCAAGCCGCAGGATCGCGACGTGGTGTGCCATGCCAGCGCGTGGGACGTTGACTACGAGGACGACCTTCGCATCAAGATGTGCATCGATGCGACCGATGAAGATTTTTCGACGATCCATCACGAACTCGGGCACAACTACTACCAGCGAGCCTACAAAGCGCTGCCCACCATCTACCGCGACAGCGCGAACGACGGATTCCACGAAGCCATCGGCGATACGATCGCGCTCTCCATCACGCCGGAGTACCTCGTGAAAATCGGCTTGATCGACAAGGCGCCGGATGCTTCGAAGGATCTCGGCCTGCTCATGGGGCGCGCGCTCGAAAAGATCGCCTTCCTGCCGTTCAGCCTGCTCGTGGACCAGTGGCGATGGCAGGTCTTCTCGGGGCAGATTGCACCGGCCGACTACAACAAGGCGTGGTGGGCACTGCGACTCAAGTACCAGGGCGTTGCGCCCGCCTCGCCTCGGGGGGAAGAATTTTTCGATCCTGGCGCGAAGTACCACGTCCCAGGAAACACGCCCTACACGCGCTACTTCCTGGCGCATATTCTCCAATTCCAGTTTCATCGCGAGTTGTCGAAGACGGCCGGCTGCGCGACGCCGCTCCACAGGTGTTCGATCTACGGCAGCGCTGAGGCAGGAAAGCGTCTGGAGGCCATGCTGCAGATGGGGCTGTCCAAGCCGTGGCCCGATGCGCTCGAGGCTCTCGCGGGATCGCGTCAGATGGATGCCACCGCAATGGTTGACTACTTCGCGCCCCTCAAGACCTGGCTTGACGCGCAACTCAAGGACACACCCGTAGGCTGGAGATGACGATGATAGACAAGACCCTGGAAGAATTGAGATACCCCACGGGCAAGTGGGTGAAGGTGGCGAACCCTGATGCGGCCACGAGGGCGGCGATGATCGCGGCGGTGGCCGATGTCCCTGCGGCACTTTCACGCGCATTGGCTGGGCTCACTGATGTGCAGCTCGATGCGCCGTATCGACCCGGAGGATGGAGTCCGCGTCAGATCGTGCACCATCTGGCCGACAGCCACATGAATGCGTTTATCCGGCTCAAGCTGGGTCTCACCGAGGACAATCCGACGATCAAGCCCTACGAAGAACAGACATGGGCAGACACGCCGGATGGCCGTGACACGCCGGTGGCCCTTTCGATGTCAATCATCGAGGGGCTGCACGCCCGGTGGGCGCACCTCCTGCGATCGCTCGACACGACGGCGTTCGACCGGACCATCCAGCACCCCGAGCGGGGCCCGATGAGCCTGTGCGACCTGCTTCAGCTCTATGCGTGGCACGGCAACCACCACACCGTGCAGGTCCTGCAGATGCGCGAGCGGATGGGCTGGTAAGCCCATCCGTCAGTGCCATCGTCAGCGGGCTGTGGCCGGTACGCCTGTCGTCATCCACGCGGGCGCAGGTTCCCCCTTGAGGTAGTGCGCGAACCAGGCCCCGATACGGCGGTGGTAGTCGATCTGGTTCTTCTTCACCCGAAGGCCGTGGTCTTCGTTGTTGTAGACCAGCATGACCACGTTCTTGCGAGCCCGACGGGCAATGTTATAGAGCTCGACGGACTGATGCCAATACACGGTGCCGTCGTTGTCGCCGGTCATCAGCAGCAATGGCGTGGTCATGGTGGAAATACCGAACACCGCCGAATTCCTGATGTACGCCTGCAGGTCTTCGTAGAGAGGCACCACCATGCGTTGTTGCCCGGTCTCGATGTGATCGGTTTCGGCGATGCCGGCGCTCCAGTGGTGGTTGCCGTAGTTGCTGATGAGATTCGAGATGCCGGCACCCGAGACGGCCGCAGCAAAGACGGTCGAGTGGGTGGCGAGGTACATTGCATCAAAGCCGCCCCACGAGTGGCCCATCACGCCCACCTTCGTGCCGTCGACCACGCCCATGTCGATGACCTTCTTCACAGCAGCCGACACACATTCAACCACCGACACGCCCGGCTCACGGGGCTGAAACACGATGTCAGGCTGGAAGAAGAAGTAGCCCTGCTGCGTGAGCACGGTGCCGTTGTAGTAGTCGCGCTCAGAGGGCGACGTGAACCTGTGCAGACCGTCGGAGAGTTTCTCGTAGAGATACACCACCATTGGGTACTTCTTGCCGGGCTCGTAGTTCGCCGGGTAATACAACGAGCCCTGCAATGTCATCTTCGGCTGGCCCTTCGGGTGAACGGTGTAGTCCACCAGCTCCGACCGTGTCCAGGCGTACTTCGGCAAGAACGCATTCGTCTCGGTGACCGCTCGTGCGTTGGCCAGATCCGGCCCCGTGATGAAGAGGTCGGGCGAGTCGGTGGCGGCCTGTACGGTGTAGATGAACGTATCCGCCTTCTCGGCTTTCGTGAGACCACTCACGCTCTTGTCGAGCCAGATCAACTGCGCGACTCCGCCAGATGCGGCGGGCGCGAAGCGCGAATAGCCCGACTTCTTCGAGCGTGTGCCGAAGGTCGTCAGGTAGCCGCGTTCGAGGTCGAGCGGTTCAGGTGGCGCGCCAAACCCCGCGGCGTCCACGCGCAGGTAACGATGCCGCACCTGCGTCGCGGCACCGGTCGTCAGCTTCGTGGCGCTCCTGCCATCAGGCGTCACCTTCCACAGGTCAAACGCATCGTTGAGTACCACCGCCTCGTCGTTGTTCGTCCAGCCGGCCACTCCGAACATCGGCTTCTCGGGCGCCGTGCTGTCGGACTCCGTATCGACGAACGACGTCTTCACCGACCGTGTGATGTTCGTGACGGCCTTCGTGGCGAGGTTGATGGTCCAGTAGTGGCCGCCCTCAGAATACATGAGGTACTTGCCAGTGGGACTAACCGATGGTCCACCCGCCATGCGTGTCCTGATGGGCGTCCGCGCGCCGGTAGCGAGGTCCGCGATCAGCACATCCGCCGCTGACCGGCCAATGGACCGGTCCATCAGGTACGGCGTGAACTCAGAGATCAGGGCCAGCGTCGAGCCGCGAATGGGTGTGACCTGTTCGTTGAATGACTTGCCGACGACGACAAGCGTTCCGTCGGTCAGGTGCCACACCGCCGGGAGGTTCCTTCGGCGATCGTTTGCGACACCGAGCTTCTGTGCCGGCATGACCGTGGTGTCGTTCCAGTGCCACACGTCGAGGTCGGCCCGCTCGGGCACCGCGGCGCCGCGG
>CAZAZR010000241.1:0-4337 GCA_964489685.1 uncultured Solibacteraceae bacterium
ACAAACGACCACGCACTGTCGCTGGCGGACCTCGGCGCGCCGGAGTTCACCGCCGTGCTCGCCGATGTGCAACGCGCGGGCCGCGGCCGCCGGGGACGAACGTGGTTCTCACCGCCCGGCGCAGGCGTGTATTTGTCGGTGATCGTCCGCGGTGGCGGGCTGGACTCGCAACTGGCGCTCCTGACCATGGCCGCCGGTGTGGCCGTCGCCGACGCAGTCAGCAGCGTCAGCGGCCTGCCCGTGGAACTGAAGTGGCCGAACGATCTCGTGATCGGCAGGCCCTGGCGCAAACTTGCCGGCATCCTCTGCGAAGCGTCGGCGCTGGGCACATCGCAGGCGGCGGTGGTGGTCGGTATCGGCGTGAATCTCGATCGCGCCGCCTACCCACGCGAGGTTGCTGACCGCGCCACGTCGCTGGCCGCCGAGTGCGACTTGCCGGTCGGCCGCGCCGATCTCGTGGCAGCCTGCCTGGTCCAGTTGCGCGCCCGCGTCGCGAGCCTTCGCGCGAATGAAACCACACTGGTGCTCGACCGCTGGCGCGCACTTGGTCGGGCTGGCCTGGACCAGGCGCCGGTGCGATGGACCGACGAACGCGGGGCCTGCCGGGGCATGGCCTACGGCATTGGTGCCGACGGCGCGTTGCTCGTGCGGCGCGTGGCCGCCGCGCAGCAGCCGCTTGATGGCGACGGCCGCGAGCGATTGATCGCCGGTGATGTGGAGTGGGAGTTGTTGTCTCGTGCCTGACGTTGCCGACTACTGTCGTCAGGTTGAAGCCCATCTGACCCGCATCAATGGCGGGCACCTTGTGCGCGTCGTCGGCGCCGGTTTCGCGCTGGTGAAGCACTGGGCAGACGATGGGGTGCCGCTTTCGGTGGTGTGTCGAGCGATTGAACAGAAGGCCGAGCGTCATAAGGCGGGCGTATCCAGGCGGCCCTTACGCATCGAGTTCTGCGAGGCGGATGTGCGTGAATTGCACGCGGACTGGCGGAGGGCGGTGGGGCTGACCGGGGGGGCCGCCGAGGCGGACGCGCCAGACGCCGAAGGATCTGCTGCGGTCAGTGCACCCAAACGGCGGCCAGTCTCGAAGTCGATCGAACGCGCGATTGGGCGGCTGGGCCGGCTCGCGGGCCGGCTGGAGCTGCCCGGCGAATTCCGCGATGCCGTCAGCCGCGCGATCGAGCAGCTCTCGGCGTTACGCGAGGAACTGGCGCGCACGCGCGGGCCCGCGCGAGATCCGCTGATCGAGCGGTTGGCACCCATCGATCACGGCCTGCTCATGCAGGCGCGGCAGGTGGTCGCCCCCGAAGTCTTGCGCGACCTGACCACCCAGGCTGAGCAGGAACTGGCGCCCTACCGCGACCGGTTGTCGCCCGAACACTGGACGCGGGCCGTGTCGGTCACCGTTGACCGCGGTATCCGCGATCAGTTGGCACTGCCGGTATTGGAGATCTGATGGCCGATTCGTCCCTCGTGGAGTTGCAGGTCGAACGGCCCGTGGCCGGCGGCCGGATGCTGGCCCGGCTCGACGGCCGTGTCGTGTTTGTGGCCGGCGCCGTGCCGGGCGAACGGGTACGCGCGCGGATCACGAAGCGCGCCGGCAAGGTGGTTTGGGCCGACACCACCGAGGTGATCGAGGCGAGCACCGATCGACGACCGACGACATCGGACCCGAGATGCGGCGGTGCGCTCTACTCGCACATTGCGTACGACCGTCAGTTGTCCCTCAAGGCTGAGGTGATTGCCGACACCTTCCGGCGCATCGGAAAACTCACACTCGACAGCGCCGTGGCCGTGGCAGCGTCGCCCGAGGACGGCTACCGGCTGCGTGCCCGCCTGCACGTGCAGGGCACTCGCGTCGGGTTTCTTCTGGAAGGGTCGCACGCGCTGTGTGATGCCGAAGCCACGCGGCAACTGGGGCCGGGCGCGTTCGAGGCCGTGGGGCGTTTGCGAGAAGCGCTCGGGCCGGAGTGTGGTGCCTGCGCGTCCGTGATGGTGTCGGAAAATCTCGCCGGCCTCGACCGCGTGGCCCTGTGCGAATTGCGTCCCGATGCGGACCCGGGACGGTTTGCGGGGTTGCCGCTCACCGACGGGTTGTCAGGCATCGCGGTCCTGGCACGGCGAGGCATGTTCACGTGTGCCGGCCACGACAGGATTGTAGAGCACGCCCGCGATTTGCTGGGAGCTCAGACGAGCCTCCAGTGGACCCGCCAGGCAGCCTCTTTTTTTCAGGGCAATCGTTTTCTCGTGGGCGCGCTGCTTCAACGCGTGTTGGACGCGGCCCATGGCGAGTCCTTTGTGGATCTCTATTCAGGAATTGGGCTCTTTGCCGTGGCGCTGGCCGATCGGGGCGCGACAGGCATGGCGGTCGAGGGAGATGCGGCCAGCGGGCAGGACCTGACGCAGAACGCCGCCCAGTCGAACGGTCGGCTGTCGGTGCATCATGGCCCGGTCGAAGAAGTGGTCGCCTCGAAACCCGCGCGGCGACCCGATGTGGTCGTGGTTGACCCTCCGCGCACCGGGTTGTCCCCGGAGGTCGTGGACGGGCTGATCCGTTGGGAAGCCTCGCGTCTGGTGTATGTCTCGTGTGACGTGCCCACGCTGGCTCGCGATGCTGCCCGGTTCGTCGCCGCAGGTTACCGGCTGACGTCGCTCGAGGCACTGGACATGTTCCCCAACACGCCCCACGTGGAGTGTGTCGCCGTCTTCGATCGGTGAGAACACTTTATCGTCGCGCGGCCGCGACGAAGCCTTCGAACAGGGACGCCGTTTCTCCGGTGCGCCAGAAATTCTCGGGGTGCCACTGGACGCCGACACAGAAACCAGCGTGGGGCGATTCGATCGCTTCGATCGCTTCGATCGCTTCGATCGCTTCAATCGTGCCGTCAGCCGCCGACGCTGACACGACAAACCCCGGCGCGACGACATCGATCGCCTGATGGTGCCGGCTGTTGACGTCAAGTCGGCCGTCGCCTTTCAGTTGCGCCGCCACGACTTCGGCCAGACGAGAGCCAGCGACGACCGCGACGTCGTGTGTGATGGCGGTCTTGGGGGTGGTCACCGAGTGATTCAGGCTGCCCGGGCGTTCAGAGGGCAGGTCCTGGATGAGGGTGCCCCCGGCCGCGACATTGAGGACCTGGACACCGCGACAGATCGCGAGCAGCGGAAGTCCACGCGCAAGCGCGGCCTTGGCCAGCGGCAGCTCAAAGCCGTCTCGCTCGTCATCAATCTCAACGGTGGGATGTGTCTCGGTCGCACCGTACAGGGATGGACGCACGTCCGGACCGCCGGTGAGCAGGATGCCATCGAGTCCATCGAGGGCCTCCCGTGCTGGCCCGGTCGCTGGTGACAGCTCTCGCACCTCGGCTCCCGCATTTTCAAGCGCCGCGGTATAGTCCGGCCGCGCAAACGCCACTCCGATGACCGGTCGCTTCATATCCGCGCTTCCTTTCCGGACGCCAGGACTCCAGGACCCCAGCACCTCGACAATTCTTCACATCCTGACCGGCACCGAACATCCCATGAGGTTCAGAGACCTGGTCAGCTGGCGCGTGCAGTACGCCACGGCGGCGGCGCGCCACAGGCGCACGTCCGCACGCCCTTCACGCATGATCGGCTGCCGGTGATAAAAGGTGTTGAACGACTGCGCGAGCGTGAATGTGAACTTTGCCAGGTGCGAAATCTCGAGCGCGCGAACCGCAGAATCCACAATCTCATCCAGGCGAGCCGCTTCAAGGACGAGGCCCCACAGTTCGTCCGCCTCGTCGCCCTCTGTCAACGCGTCGGCCGACAGCGAATCGAGGTGGCCGGCGATCCCCTCCGCAGTCACGCCGTCACGTTCCCGCAGCTTGCCGAAGATGTTGTTTGCGCGGACCACCGCGTACTGGAGATACGGGCCGGTATCACCCTCGAAGCTCAGCGCTTCCTTGATGTCGAATGCGATGACCTTGCCGCGTGAAAACTTCACCAGGAAGTACCTGACCGCGGCCACGGCGATGGCTTCGGCGATGACTCGCGCCTCGGCCGCCGGCAGGTCGGGCTGTCGCGCCATCACCTCACCGGTGGCCGTGGTGATGAGGCGGTCCAGCAAGTCATCGGCCTTCACGCCGCGTCCCTTCCGACCAGACACCTCGACAAACGGCTTGCCCAGGCCTTCTTCATCGGCGTAACCCAGTTCACGCGCCGTGGCGTGCGAGAGGGCCACCATCTCATAGGCAAAGTGCGTGGACGCCTCAGCCTGCTTGGTAAAGCCCATGGCGCCGAGTGCCTGTTTGAGCAGTTCCTGGAGGTACGCCTGCCGCGAGTCGATGACGTTATACACCGCCGACGCGCGTCCAAAG
>CAZAZR010000242.1:0-4114 GCA_964489685.1 uncultured Solibacteraceae bacterium
AGGGCATGGACGCCTACGCCCGCGAGTTCGGCCGTTCGGACCAGCCGGTGATCACGGCCCTCATCGTCGGCGGCGGGCGGGTGGGACGGGCGACGTCGCGCGCCCTGTCTGCGGCCGGCATCGAGCACCGGGTGGTGGAACGGTCGAACGTGAAAGTGCCTGATCCAGCACAGTGGGTCATTGGCGATGCCACGGATCCTGATGTGCTCGACTCGGCGGGGCTCAACACCGCGTCGAGCGTGGCGATCACCACACACGACGACGACCTGAATGTGTATTTGACCCTCTACTGCCGTGCGAAGCGTCCGGACATTCGGATTCTCAGCCGGTCCACGTTTCAGCAGAATGTGGCCACGCTTCGCCTGGCCGGGGCCAACTTCGTGATGTCGTACGTCCCGATGGAAGCCAGTGCAATTTTCGACGTCGTTCGTCCCGGCAGTGTGCTGTCGCTTGTTGAAGGCCTTGAGGTGTTCACCGTGCGGGTGCCGCGAGCGCTGGTGGGCAAGTCCATTGCCGAGTGCAACCTCCGGCGCGAGACGGGATGTAATGTGCTGGCGGTCAGGCCCGCAGGTGGCTCTGCGGCACCGCCGGACCTCCAGGCTTCCCTACTGGCCGACTCGGAACTTGTCCTCATTGGCGACCAGCAGGACGAGCGGCGCTTTTTCGAGCGGTACCGATAGGCCTGGGCCTCAAGGCCGCGCCCGCGCCGCTTGAAACCCAGCGCGCGCGACGAAAGACGGGCTCATGGCAGCAGGTCCCCGGGGCGGTCGACGTCCCGATGGACGCCCGGGTCAGACACATCAATCGACAAAAATTCGTCGCGCGACCGCTCTTCGCTGAGGATGGCTCCCGCTGGGGCCTGCAGGATTCGAGCGCGCAGCGCTGCGGAACAGGCGATCGGGTGGCCCCGGCGTCCCTCGTGACTGGCGCATGCTGTGAGTCCCGCCTCTGCGGCCGCCGCAATCACGGCCGCCACCGTGTCGGGCTGCACGTACGGCATGTCACCCGGCAGCAGGACGCACGTGTCGCGCTCGGTCGTCTCCGCCACTCCGCACTGGATGGACGAGAACATGCCGCGCGACGGATCCGGGTTGACCACCACTGAAACGGGCAGGTCGGCCAGAGCCGCCCTGACAGGCGATTCCACGTCGGACGACACCACGACAACGCACCGGGCGGCGCCACCGGCCAGCAGAGACGTCACGGTGCGCCGCACCATCGGCTCATCCCCTACCGGCGTCAGAAGTTTGTGCGGTCCTCCCGGCAACTCCGCGGCAAATCTGGCGCCCTTGCCTGCAGCCGGAACGACACCGACAATCGCCATCTCGCGTGACCGTCCAGCCCGCGGAAACTGCCGGGGCAACAGACCCGATTTTCGAGGCGTAGCCACGTTCGAGATGGTACCTGAAGGGCTCTCGCTACCTGTACAGCATCGCGAATGGGTAGCGCATCCGACCTCAGAGGTCGTCTTGTTGCGCCAGGGTGCGGGCGATAGACACTGTTCGGTAGATTGCGGTGCCCAGCGAGCCGAAGGCGATCACAGTCACGGCTGCCGTGAGCACGCTGCCATCGGGCCAGCCCCATCGTGTGGCCACAGCCGAATCCGCGAGGGCGCCCACTGCGAGAATCACCAGCCGCTCGGCGCGCTGCATGACGCCGCCGGTGCCACTGACTCCCACCGCTTCGCCGCGCGCGCGTGTGTAGCTGACCAACAGTGATCCACTGATGGCCAGCACCGAGACCGCCGCGCCCCAGGGGGTGCTCGACAGGTACCAGGTCACGCCGACGAACGAAAATGCCTCGGCAAACCGGTCGAGGGTGGAGTCCATGAACGCGCCATAGCGGCTGGCCATGCCCCTGGCCCGAGCAATGCGGCCATCGAACACATCCGCTACACCGCCAAACAGAATCGCCCAGCCGGCAAGCGACAAGGCGCCTTGGGCGAACGCGGCACCCGCCCCAATTCCGAAGGCCACCCCCAGATAGTTGAAAACGTCGGGAGAGACCCGGCCGCGAATCATCACGCGCTCGATCGGACCGATGACCCACATGAGCCAGTCGCGGACCCAGAACCCCAGCAGCGCGGTAGACGATCGCCGCGCCACGTCCGGATCCCGAGGGCGATTGCGGGCCACGACAGCAAACACGGGCATCGTGGCCACAACAAGCGCAACGAGCGTCAGCGCGAGGGTATCAATCAGAGTCACGGGGCCTTTGTCGCTGAGGACGATCGCGCAGATAACGAAAGACCCGCGGCCACAGGAAGATGAGCGGCCAGCGTTGCTCGCGGGGCGTCAGCACCATCGTGGTGCCGCCACTCCGCTCGATCTTCCGCACGATGTAGTCCAGCCACCCTTCATAGAGTATGACGTGTTTGAGCAGGCGCGCCGTGGCGCGCACCTTGCTGACGCGGAAGTACCAGCGCACGCGCATCCGATCAACTGTCGTTGCGCCACTCACCTGCCGGTACACGGACGCCGGCGAAGCCGTGCCCGCAGCGGGTTCCCGCGTCAGGGCCCCGCGGGCCACGAGGTGGTCCAGCAACGGCGTGTAAATGGCATGAAGCGCGTCTCGCTGGGCCGCCACCAGCGTGCGGGCGTGGCCGCCGGACTCGGGCCGAATTTCGCCGGCCAGTGAACGCGAGAGCACCGTCTGGAGGTACTCATCCACGGTAAATGCGTCGGGCAATGAGGGTCGGCCCCACGTGAACGTGGCGGCGCGGGCGTCGGCAATGGACGCGCCGATCTCCCGGGCGGATTCCGCGTCGCGCGTCCACGCCAGGAGGACGAACTGAAACAGGCGTCCCTGCACGAAATGGTCGCGCCGACGCGGCGAACAGGCCCGGCGGAAATCGTCCAGTGAAATGACACAGCACTTCGCGCGGGGTCCTTCGCCCGCGCGATCGGTGACCGAGACGACATTGGGCGCCAGTACGTGGGCCAGTGCGGTTGCGACCCAGGGCGCGGACGACATACCGACCGTAGTCTTGAGCGACCGGTACGCGTCGCCGTAGCGATCGACGATGACGAAGAAGTCGAAGGCGCTGTCGGCCCTCGGCTTGCGTCCCTGCGCGCGCGATCCGTAGTGGAGGATGCCCACGCATGAGGGCCCGAACGCGCGGGCCAGAAACCGCGACAGCGACTGGGCGTCGGCGTCAACGGGATGGTCGAGACCCCAGCCGAGCACGGCGGAGAGGCCCGGCGGAGGCAGGGCGTCAGGCGGCATTGTGCAGGGGTCGGCCGGCGCGCATGTCGTCCAGAGTGGCGATCATCCGTTCGCGGAGAAAGACCAGAAAATCGGGAATGTCCGATGCGTCGGCGGGTGGCTCGAACGGGCCGATGATCCGAACGCGGATGCGCGTGCCTGCGACGTTGGTAAACGTGTCGGCCATGGTGCGGATGTGCCACATGCCGTCCCCCACGATGCAATAGACCGGAAGCGGCGCGCGGTCCAGCACCAGGCTCAGGCCGCGAATCATGAAGGGCAGGATCGTACCGTCTTTGGTTCGATGTCCCTCAGGGAAGATGAAAAATGAGGCCTCTCCGCGCCCACAGCGGTCGGCGGCTTCACCGATCGCGTCGAGGTCGGCCCGCAGGCTCTTACGTGTCTGGGCGATCAGCGGAAACCGGGCCATCCGGATGAACGGCGAGACACCCGGGAGGCCCCAGGCGTACCGGCGGCGGGTCGGAATGAGCATCAGGTACCCTTTATTGACCCGGTAGGCGATGAGAGCGTCGAGCACCGACTGGTGGTTCATGATCACCACGCGGTTTTCGGGGCCGATGGCGCCTTCGATCGAAATGCGGACCCCGGCGATGATCCGGAGCAGGACGAGGGGTGCCGCAGCCTGCATACGGCTCCAGGGCACCAACATTCGCGCGGACTGGACTGGAAATACCCACGCCAGAGGAATTAGGATAAACCTTTGCACAAATCCCATGAAGAGAACGAGATACGCCAAATAGACCAGTACAAAGACCGCGCTCCTCGTCGCACGCCACCCACCGCGTGCCACACTGAGTAGCCGGGATTCGTTCAGGGTCGTTCGGAGAAGAGACATGGCACACCAATCGGGCGCGGAAAGCGAGACAGCGGACCAACCCGGTGGAGACAC
>CAZAZR010000243.1:0-4079 GCA_964489685.1 uncultured Solibacteraceae bacterium
ACGTCGGCACGAGCCCACGTGGCACTTCCGGACTTTTCGAAGTGGGGCGTCGTTGAAAGCAAGCCGATGTCGAATATCCGCCGAAAGACGGCGGAGCATCTGTCACAGGCCTGGCAGGCACCCCATGTGACACAGAACGACAAGGCTGACCTGTCGGGCTTTGATTCGTTCCGCGACGCGTCCGGTGCGCGGGTCGAAAAGGCCGGTGGAAAACTGACGATCACGGCGGTGGTGATCAAAGTGCTGGCCGCGGCCATCGATCGCTTCCCGCAGTTCGCGTCCTCAGTGGACATGGCGAACGAGGCGATCGTCTACAAGCAGTATCGCCATATCGGGGTGGCTGTTGACACGCCCAGTGGACTGCTGGTGCCAGTCATCCGCGACGCCAATGCCAAGACCGTCACGCAGATTGCGGTCGAACTCGCGGCCGTGTCGCAGAAGGCTCGCGACAAGAAGCTCAGCCTCGATGACATGTCAGGCGGTGTGATGACGGTGACCAACCTCGGCGGCATCGGCGGCACGTCGTTTACACCCATCGTCAATCGGCCTGAAGTGGCGATCCTCGGAATGTCGCGCAGCCGCATTGAGCCTGTGTGGCACGACGGTCAATTTGTCCCGCGTCCGATGTTGCCGCTATCGCTGTCGTACGACCATCGCGTGATCGACGGCGCCGACGCGGCCCGCTTCCTCCGCTTCGTCGTGGAAGCGCTGGAACAGCCGCTGACGATGATCCTCTGAAAAGTGATGCCCCGCAGGACCACAGGAGGCACGCAGGCGGAGAGTCAGGGTGTTCACAGGCCAACGACCCTGTGTCTCGGCGTCTCCCGTAATCCCTCGTTCTGAAATGACAGCAGTCAATAGCCAATTCCCATGTCTTCAACTCAACTCGTAGTCATTGGTGGCGGCCCAGGTGGGTACGCGGCGGCGTTTTATGCGGCAGACCTCGGGATGCAGGTCGCTCTGGTTGACATGGAGCCCAATCCCGGCGGTGTGTGCCTCTATCGCGGGTGCATTCCCTCCAAGGCGTTGCTGCATGTGGCGAAGGTTGCGAGTGAAGCGAAACACGCCACGAACTGGGGCCTGACGTACGCCGAGCCGACGATTGATCTCGACAAACTCCGGTCGTTCAAAGACGGTGTGGTGTCAAAACTGACCGGTGGCCTCGGCCAGTTGTCGAAACAGCGGAAGATTACGTTTATTCAGGGCAAGGCGTCATTCGTGGACGCGAAGAACCTCAGCATCGAGCTGGCCGCCGGCGGGACGGAGGCGCTGGCGTTTGAACACGCGATCATCGCCACCGGCTCGTACCCGACGCCGATTCCGGGACTTTCGATCACAAGCGATCGTCTGATGGACTCGACCGGTGCGCTCGACCTGCCGGAGATTCCGAAGACGCTGCTGGTGGTGGGCGGTGGTTACATCGGCCTCGAATTGGGGTCCGTCTATGCCGCGCTCGGCACCAAGGTCACCGTCGTGGAAATGACCGACGGTCTGCTGCCTGGCGCCGATCGTGATCTGGTCGTATTCCTGGCGCGGCGCCTTGAGACCACGCTCGACAAGATTCTGCTCAAGACGCGCGTGGTCAGCATGAAAGAGGGCACGCAGTCGATCACGGTTTCGATGGTCGGGCCTGACGACGCGAAACTGGAACAGGAGTTCGACCGGGTCCTCGTCTCGATCGGCCGGCGTCCGAACTCCGCCGTGCCTGGGCTCGACAAGACGGGCGTGGTCGTCGGCGACCGCGGCTTCATCACCGTCGATTCGGCGATGCGGACGGGCGCGCTAAACATCTTCGCGATTGGCGACGTGGTGGGAGAGCCCATGCTCGCGCACAAGGCATCACACGAGGCGAAGGTGGCGGTCGAAGCCATTCTTGGGCACAAGGTGGCCTTCGAGCCCCAGGCCATTCCGGCCGTGGTCTTTACCGATCCCGAAGTGGCCTGGTGTGGCCTGACCGAGAACGACGCGAAAAAGCAGGGCCGCAAGGTGGAGATCGCCAAGTTTCCCTGGGCGGCACTGGGTCGCGCGCTGGCCATCGATCGGCCAGACGGCATGACCAAGCTCGTGATCGACCCCGAGACCGAACGCATCCTCGGTGTCGGCATCGTGGGCGCAGGCGCCGGTGAACTCATCGCCGAAGGCGTGCTCGCCGTCGAAATGGCCGCGCTCGCGAGCGACCTGAAACTCACGATCCACCCACATCCAACGATGTCGGAGACACTGATGGAAGCCGCCGAGGTCTTCTTCGGCCACTCCACGCACGTCTACCGGCCCAAGAAGAAGGCCTAGTTATTTCACACGAGGCGTGAAGGGCTGAAGGTGTCCGTAGCGCGTTTGGTTTCAAGCGCGCGGGCGCGGTCTTGCGCAGATTGCGTCAAGCGTGTCGAGGTGTGAGACCCAGACTGGGTACCAAACACCAGCAGCCCGGACCAAGCCTCCGATGGAAGCCGCGCCTACAGTTCCTTCACGCCTCGTGTGAGTTCCCGCGTCGTGTGATAATCCCCTGCGAGGTATTTCATGTCCGTGCCCTCCGTGCGCATACGTCTTCTTGTCCTCCTGTCCGTTCTCGCGATCGTGCCGGTGTTCGTGGCCGCCCAGCAGACTCGCTCGGCTCCTGTCGCGGCTCCCACACCTGATCTGGTGAACGCCAAGTTCGAACGTGACCCGAAGCAGGCCATCGACGAGGAGTACACAAAGAAGATCAAGGAATACACGACCGAGTCGTTTTTCCTGTCGCCCTTCGTGGATTACCTGCCCGCGTCGAAGACCGTGCCGACGCCGTCGGCCGTGCTCGGGAACATCGCCGGTGCGCCTGGCAAGTTGCCGTACTCAAAAGAAGTGCACGACTATATGCGCCTGCTGGCGAAGTCGACGCCGCGCGTGCGGGTCATGTCGATTGGGACCTCCGAAGAAGGCCGCGAGATGATCGCCGTCGCGGTGGCCTCCGAGGCCGTCCTCGCGCGCTACGACGCCAACAAGGCGAATCTGGAGAAACTGGCCGACCCTCGCCTGATCAAGATGAACGACGCCGAGGCCCTGCGACTGGCCGCCGAGACGACGCCCGTGTATTACATCACCGGTGCGATTCACTCGCCCGAGTCGGGGTCGCCCACCGCATTGATGGAACTGGCGTACCGGCTGGCCGTGGATGACAGTGCCTACATCAGGAACATCCGCGATCATCTGATCACGCTGATTACGCCGGTGGTCGAGACCGACGGGCGCGACCGCATGGTGGACCTCTACGAATACGGCAAGAAGTATCCGGATCGCACCGTGCCCAACCTGCTGTACTGGGGCAAGTACGTGGCGCACGACAACAATCGCGATGCCATGGGCATGACGCTGAAGTTGACTGAGAACGTGCTCGGCACATACATCGATCACAAGGCGCAGGTGCTCCACGATCTCCATGAATCGGTGGCCTACCTCTACGACAACACGATCGGCGACGGGCCGTACAACGCGTGGATCGATCCCATCCTGACCAACGAGTGGCAGATGGTGGGCTGGCACAACGTGAATGAAATGACGCGTCTGGGCATGCCGGGCGTCTTTGCGTTCGGCACCTTCGATACGTGGTCTCCCGGCTATCTGATGTTCATCGCCGCCACGCACAACGGAATCAGCCGGCTGTATGAAACATTCGGCAACGGGGGCAATGCCGATACGCGCGAACGAACGCTGCCGCCGACCCAGACCTCGCGCACCTGGTACCGGCAGAATCCGCCGCTGCCGAAAGCCAACTGGTCGCTGAGAAACAACAACAACTATCAGCAGACCGGTCTGCTGGTCTCACTCGGATACTTTGCCAACAACCGCCGCCAGTTCCTGTGGAACTTCTACGAGAAGAGCAAGCGGTCCATTCTGAAAGCGACTACCGAAGGGCCCGCGGCCTACGTGCTGCCGGCCAACGATCCGCGCCTGGGCACGCAGGCCGAGTTGCTGCGGATACTGCAGAAGCAGCGAGTGGAAGTGTCGCGTGCCATCGGTCCGTTCTCCTTGGAAGTGCCGTCGCGGCCTTCGACAGGCTCAGGGCAGGGCGGTGGCCGTGGCGGTGGGGTGGCGGGGGAGAGGCT
>CAZAZR010000244.1:0-4071 GCA_964489685.1 uncultured Solibacteraceae bacterium
GCACTGTAGCAGGTCCTGCTCAACTCTCCCGAAGAATGGTGGCTGGGTCAACGCGTGCGGCACGGCGGGCCGGAATCACGACGGCGACCAGGGCCGCGACCAGCAGAGTCACCATCGCGATGCCTATCGCAACGGGGTCGTTGGGACTGATGCCGGTGAAGAGTGAGGCAAACACTCGCCCGGCACCAATGGCCACGGCAAGACCCACACCGAGCCCGATCAGCACCGGCCGCAGGCCGTCGTGCACAAGCAACCGCATCACGTCAGGCGCCGACGCCCCCAGCGCCATTCGTACGCTCACTTCCTGGGTGCGGCGGCTTACGACGAACGCCGTCACGCCATAGACCCCGAGTGAGGCGAGAATCAGAGCCAGGCTGGCCATAGGCACAGCCAGCCACGCGAGCATGCGCTTGTCGCCAACGAAGGTCTCGACGGCATCCTTGAGTATCCACGTGGTCGGTCGCACGCGGGTGTCCAGCAGTCGCAAGACCTCCTCTACCTCGCGCGACGCCGCTACCGGGCTGCTCGTGCGCACAACCAGCGTCGGTGGAGGCATGAAGCCACGAACCTTCGGCGTGTCGGCCACTTGCCGGATGGGGCGATGGACGTTGCCGAAGCCTTCGGCATGCGCACGATTCAGCAGGGCCTCGGCCACAAGGCCGATGATTGTGGCCGACCTGTCCTCTACCAGGCTCCCCGACAACGGCAGGTTTGACAGCGGCTGACCAATCGGGTCTGCCCCGCTGAAGAAACGTCTGGCCACGTCCTCGCCGATCACCGCGACCGCCGCTCCTGCGGCGACTTCTTCAGTGGTAAACAGTCGGCCACGCAACAGGAGAAGGCCCGCCGCCCTGAAGAAGCCTGCATCAGTCCGGTTCATGTAAAGCGCATAGGTCTCCCTCGGCAGGGTCAACGGGATGGTTTCAATCGTGTCGCCGAACGGCCGACGTTGGATCAGGCCAACACCATCAACAGACGGAATGGCGCGAACAGCATCAAGGGCCCGTCGAAAGTACGCGGGCTCGTCAAAGCCTTCTTCGAGCGTCGTGACCGACGCCGTCAACACGCGATCCACGTCGAAGCCAGGATCGGTCCGGGTCATGTGAATCGCCGTGCGCGCGAGCAACGCGCCAGCCACGAGGAGCACCATCGATACCGCCGCTTGCAATCCGATGAATGACGTGCGCAGGCGCGACGGCACCGAAGCCCGCCCGGCCGCCCCGCCCTGTGACTGCAGTGCCGCGAAAAGACTTCCGCGCGCGCCGAACCGCGCTGGCGCAATGCCAGCACCCAACCCGCAGGCCGCGGCTACAATGATCGCAAACGTCAGCACGCGGACATCAGGCGTCACATTCACGCCGTCCATCCCCACCATCACGCTCAGCAAGGGTGAGAACCACAGAGCAAACATGAAGCCCAGCACGCCGGCGGTCAGGCCCAGCAGCAGGCTCTCGCTCACCATCTGCATCAGAAGGCGACGCGGCGTGGCACCCAGCGCCAGGCGCACGCCTATCTCACGCGTGCGTGTGGCCGCCGCCGCCAGCAGCAGATTGGCGGTGTCCGCACACGCGACCGCGAGAACCAATCCCACTAATCCGAGAATGGCAGCGATCGCCAGATAGGACTCGCTGGCCCGGGGCCCGTCAATCGGAGACGCCGCGCTGAACAGACGAAGCACTGTGGGCTTCGATGTGGGGTCGGCATCAGGAGCGTTTGCCTCGGCGCGATGAACGAGCGTGGTCAGATTGCCCTCGGCGGTGGCCGTCGGTACGCCGGGCGCGAGGCGCGCCAGCACTTCAACCAGCGTCCGTGAGGTCGGGGCAAAGGGCTCGCCCTGCATCGACGCCGGAGTGCGTCCATTGATCGTGTACGACTGCGCCACGCCCAACAAGTCATCACACGCCGCAAACGTCGCCCATAGAGACGGTTTCTGGCGGACGGGCCCACTGAACCCTTTCTGCAGCACGCCGACGACGATCGCCGGTGCGCCGTTCACCCACAATCGGGTGCCCACCGCCGCAGGATCAGCGGCCAGATCGGATTTCCACAGGTCGTGACTGACCACCACCACTGGAGGGGCGCTGGGCAGATCATCTTCAGGCGTCAGCGACCGTCCCAGAGCCGGTCGCCCACCGAGGGTTTTCAGGTAGCCGCCGCTCACAAACAGGACGTCGCGTTCCGGGCCTGACTCTGTCAACGCCGTCGTACTCACGCGAGCGCGATCCGCCAGTGCCGCCTCGACACTCGAGACCGACGACGGCTCGTCCATCTGGAACGGCCGCAACATCGTCGCGTTCACCAGACTGAAGACCGCGGTGACGACACCAATCGCAAGAGCGAGCCCCACTGTGGCCAGCCCCACAGGCAACGGATGTTTGCGAAACAGGCGCAGCCCGAACCGAAGATCCTGGAACACGGGCCTCCTCGTGGCGTTCCGCGCCACACACTGAAGATGTCGCTCGAGAGACGTCGATGAACAACTCCAGGAAATCCGATTCCACTTCAGCCCGACTCTCGCCGAGCGGGACGATTGAGAGGCTGCACCGAGCCCATGCGGGGAGTCTCCCCAACGGCGTGGTCAGTCCGACCTTCACAGCGCGCCGTCCGTTTCGATGACGCGCCAGATGCGGTCTCTCAGCCGCCGCAGGCTGATCAATGTACGGGTGCCCTGAGGCGTCACGTCGAATAGCCGGCGCCCTTTGCCACCCCGTACCTGCGTGGGCTCACTCAACGCCGAGCGCACATAGCCCTTGGCTTCCAGCCGCGCCAGCGCCGCGTAGACGGCCCCCATCGTGACGTTCCGGCCCGCCGTCTTTTCCACGAAGCGCTGCACCGGCACGCCGTACGCCTCTCCCTTGATGGCGCGAACCGCCAGGAGCGTCAGTTCCTCGAACTCCCCGAGACGGTCACCCTTCATGCGGAGCGCCCAGCCAATTTGTATAACCTTGCATTTGCAGAGAATATACGCAGCTCGGGCCCCTGCGCCAAGCTCGCCTACGCGAGCGCAACCTCGACGAACGTGTCGTACAGGCCGCTGCCGCCGCCCCAGTCTGTGGGCTCTTCCGGCGTGAGCGCGTTGACGCTTCGCCGATCGCCGCGGGCATCGGTGAGCGCGCCAAACGGCATCCACGCCACACCCGGACGCAGGCGGCCAGAGACTCGGCACCGCGCATGCAAATGGCCTTGGAGGCTTGTGACACGTACCAGGTCCCCTTCCGCCACTCCACAACTTCGTGCATCGTCGGCATGCAGATCGATGAAGAGATCGCCTTCGCGCCGTTGATGTCGTTCGATGTGGCTGTAGCCGGAGTTCAGAAAGTGGAGCGTCTTTCCGGTAATGAGTTGCAGGCCTTTGCCAACGGGGATGTCTCCTGCCGAGGGCAAGGGATCGAGGCCCCGCTCGAGCAAGGGTGTGGAGTACAACTCGGCTTTGCCTGAGCGCGTGGGGAAGCCGCCGTGGGCAAACGGTCGCCAGTCGTCACCACAGTTGAGGCGGACGTAGCCCTCTTCCCACAGGCGCTCGTAGGTGATGCCCTCCAGCCAGGGGTGTCCACTGGCCAGCGCATCGCGCAGCATCTGCTCATCGCTGTCGAACAACCAGGACTCTGTTCGTCCAAGCGCCGCAGCCAGCCGACGAAAGCACTCCGTATTTGACAGGGCTTCCCCACAAGGCGCGATGGCCGGACGATTCATCGCGAGGTACAGATGCCCCCATGACGGTGACAGGTCCAGGTGTTCGATTTGACTCGTAGCCGGGAGCACGTAGTCGGCATACCGCGCCGTCTCTGTGATGAACAGATCGTGCACGACCGTGAACACATCGTCGCGCAGCAGCCCCTGGCGAATTCGATTCTGGTTCGGCATGGAGACCATCGGGTTCGCGCCGTAGACCATCAGGGCCCGCACGGGAGGCGTCAGTTCCTGACTGCAGAGGTCGCGGCCAATGTCGCGCATATTGAGCACCCGCGCAGGTCTGTGGACCTCCGGCATCAGCACGCGGTCCATGTCGAGCGTGGCGAAGTGCAGCGCATAGGTGGACCGGGCCAGCCCGCCCCCGCGATGCCGCCACGC
>CAZAZR010000245.1:0-4030 GCA_964489685.1 uncultured Solibacteraceae bacterium
TCGGATAAGGTCGGTTATGTCTGGGAAAGACCCACGTAATACGGACTATCGGCATCAAGGACCGTGATCTGGCGATCTTCTACCTTTTCCTCGCGCTGCAGGAGTGCATCGACCTGGCGGCCCACTGGGTCGCTGACGCGGGCTGGGGTGTTCCCGATGACGCGGGATCGACCTTTGACGTGCTGGCCGATCGCGGTGTGATCGACCGGGCCATCGCGGATCGGTTGCGCGAGGGCGTCGAGTTGCGCAACCGTATCGCGCACGGCTACGCGCTCCTCGACTACCAGCGGGTTCGCTCCGAAGCGCTCATCGGCATACCGGCGATGCGCGCGTTTCTGACCGCAGTCGGGCGCGAAGCCGGCTTGTAAGCCCACCCGGAGGAGTTCGTACGCGCCGACCTTTCGACCTTGCTCACGGTCGCCCTGAGCTCGTCGAAGGGCGAGGCCAGTGCCGAGGGGAATGGCGATGGCCGAGCATAGGCGGGAACGGCCGAGCTTCGCATATCATCCACGCCATGCGGCCAAGGTCTGCGATTGCGTTCGGAAGGCGTGGATGGACAGGGTGCGTGCTGATCGCCGGTCTGCTGGGCGTGGTGGCTATCCCGGCGCAATCGTTCGGGCAACCGCCACCGCGACGCGCACCCTTGAGCGACGCCGATCTCGTCACAGCCGTGGACGCGATCGCGGCGGCCGCGATGCGCGATCGCAAGCTCCCGAGTCTGTCGGTGGCGGTGGCGCGCGGTTCGCAGGTGGTGTTGGCGAAGGCATACGGGGTCGCCAATGTGGAACACGCCGTGCCTGCCGGCGACCGCACCGTCTACCGCATCGCCTCGCTTAGCAAGCAGTTCACGGCAGCCGCGATTCTACGCCTGGTCGATCGCAAGCAAGTGTCGTTGGACGACGCGATCTCGCGCTTCGTTCCGACACTGCCGGGTCCGGTGGGTGAGGTGTCGATCCGGCAACTACTGAATCACACCTCGGGCATTCGCAACATGACGGCCGTCCCGGCGTTCGGACCCACGACCCGTCTCGATCTCACGGACGTGGAAGTGTTGGCCCTCTTCCAGAACGAACCTCCAGACTTCGCTGCCGGCACCAACTTCCTGTACAGCAACTCACCGTTCTATTTGCTCGCGATGGTCATCGAGCGCGTGACCGGCCGTAGCTATGCAGATCATCTCCAGGCCGATCTCTTTGGGCCGTTCGGGCTGACCGACACGCTGGTGTGCGACGACAACCGCATTCTCCCCAGACGCGCCCAGGGTTACACCCTTGATGATGGTGGCAAGCTGCGCAACGCTGAGTTTCTGAGCATGCGAACTCCAAAGGGAGGCGGCAACGTGTGCTCGACTGCACGCGACCTGGTCGCGTGGTCGGACGCCTTGGTGTCGGGACGGGTGCTCAGCGCGGATTCCTATCGACTCATGACTGAGCCCGGGACGTTGCGTGACGGTCGCCGCATCGCGTATGGCTTCGGCTTGTTCGTGACTGAACGCGGCGGGCGGGTCGAACTATCACATGGCGGCGACATCCCGGGATTTACGGCCTTCATGGCGACCTACCCGGAGGAGCGCCTGACCGTCGCGACGCTGACGAATTCTGACGCCGCTGCCATGTTTGATGGTCACGTAGCGCACGAGATCGTCCGCGTGGTCAGCGGTGCCGTGCCGCGATCGCCGGACGCACCAGTGGATCAGGTACCGTGGGAATCGATCGTCGGCACGTATCGCATCGGTTCGGCGCGGATCGCCGTAGGGCGCGATGGCACTCGCTTGACGGTCAAGGGAGATGAGTCGATCTGGCAACTCTGGGAGCGTGAGTTTGCCTATCGGGGCGGTAGCGTGTTCGCCGCGGTGGGCAACGAAGAGTTCCGGGTGACGCTGACGCCGCTCAACGAGCGAAGCACGCATCTGTCGATCACCCTGTCCGGCCGCGCGTTCGGCGATGCGGTGAGGGTGCCATAGCTGACGATGCGCTTCGGCGCGACGCCGAGGCCAGTGCCGGGCGCGAGATTCACCGGGCCGCAGCACCTCGTGCACCCTGCCGCAACGCCGCCTGCCAGTTGACGACGATGCTGAGCATCGGTGTCTCGTAGATGCGGGCGTTGACCACGAAACGCTGCCCGTCGGGCGTCACTGCGTATGGGTACTCGTTCACATTCGAAGGCCGCCGCTCGAACGCGAAGAGCGTTTTGATCGCGCCGATCTGCGGAACGGTGCCAAGAGAGATCTCCGCCGCGCTGATCGCATTGCCGGCGTAAAAAAGGAGCTCACGCCCATCCCCGCGCCATCGCGGAAAGTTGCCGCCAGCCCGCGACACCTGCCACCGCCGACCGCCATCCGGGAACGGCTGAACGTACACTTCATCCCGGCCGGATACGTTCGAGGAATAGGCAAGCCATCGGCGGTCCGGCGATACCTTGCCGGTGTTCTCGGACGCCGGCGAGCTAACCAGCGGTAGCGACTTACGGTCGCCAGCGAGCGGCATCACCATCACATCGTTACCCGTGCTGCCCCCAAAACGCTTCCAGATCAATCGAGTTCCGTCCGTCGTCCAGTCGGAAGGCGCCACCACTCCGGTGCGCTCGTCAATCAGGCGCTCGGGGGGCGAGGTCGAGTCGAGGCGCAGGCGGTAAACGCCGGACGCATTTTTTTCGAACGCCATATACGCCAGCTCCTGACTGTCCGCAGACCAGACGGGACTCGAAAGCGATCCATCAGACGACGCCGCGATCGACGTGCGGCCATCAGCCACGCTGGTCACGACGATCTCACTACGTCCGCTCGCGGGGTTGACCGTGACGTAGGCCAACCGGCTGCCATCGGGCGACAAGTCCAACGCAATCAGGTTCCCGCCGCTCGTGATGGTATCCAGCAAGCGCCCGGCGCGATCGCGCCACTGGAGCGCGGTCCCGGCACGACTGCCGTCGATGTGCGCGAGGACTCGCGGTGAGACTGTGGGAACAATCGCGGCGAGCAGGCCCTCTTCCTGGACTCGCTGAGGCGCGCCCACCAACCGCTTCGCGGCGACATCAATCGGCTGGGCGAAGAGCGTGGAGTTGGTCTTGAAGAGCAGGTGCCCGGCCGTTGCGGCGGTCGACCGGACCAGATCACTGTCGAGAAGCACCGTCGACGACGAGGCGTCGTCCAGCGAGGCGAGTCTGACGACCCTCAGGGGGCCGAGCGTGACCCCCTCGAAGACGAACCAGCGAGTGTCGCCAAGGAATGTGGGACGGGTGTGATGGCGCTCGCCGGCGCCTTCGTCCAGCGACGTGGCGGGTGCCAGCTCGCCACCCTTCGCATCAACCCGCCACAGCGGTCCGCCGTCGGTCGTGGCGATCAGAATCGTGTCGTCCGCGCCCCAGGCACCGGTGTTCAAGACCCGGCCCTTCAGCTCGGCCACCGTTTCCACGCGGTCGCCCGCCAGATCGATGCGCCGGAGCTGTCCCGACGAGACAAACGCAATCGACCGGGCGTCCGGTGACCAGAACACGCTTGTGGCGCCTGAAGTGTTGGGAATCGGACGGAACTCGCTGGCCGCCAGCGAACGCTGCCACAGTTGCACCTGGCCTTTGTCGTCGGACAGCATCACGACGATGCGGTTGCCGTCGGGCGAGACGGCAGGGATCCCCGACGCGAAGGCCGTATTCGGCGGCAAGGGCAGGCTGGCGCGGATCGGCGCTTCCTCAATCGGCGCCGGCGCTGCCGACTGACCAGCCATCCAACCCCCGGTTGCCGCGCCGATCGTCGCAACCGCCGCAGCGATCCAGAGGAACAGCGGCGCGACGCGCGATGCGGTCGGACTTGCCGTCACGGCGCCCGGTTCGATCTCCGTCAGCTCGATGGCCGCGTCGCCGATGTCTCGCCAGCGCGTGGCGGTGTCCTTGCGCAGGCAGCGCGTCAACAATTTGCGGACGTTGCCAGGCGTGCCGGCCGGCAGCCGCGTCCAATCGGGCTCGCCGCGTACCACCGCGCCGAGCACGTCCGTCAGGGATTCGCCCTCGAACGCGCACCGGCCGGTCAGCATTTCGT
>CAZAZR010000246.1:0-3968 GCA_964489685.1 uncultured Solibacteraceae bacterium
TCGCGATCGGCAGCGCTTCGTCGAGAGGAATGGCGCCGCGCGCGATGCGCTGCGACAGATCCTCGCCCTCGACGAGTTCCATCACCAGCGCCATCGCCGGCGGGTCTGAAGACCCGCCACTACGAAATGCTTCGAGTCCGTAGATCGCTGCGATGTTGGGATGATTGAGCGACGCGAGCGTCTTCGCCTCGCGCTCGAAACGCATCAGGCGGTCGGCGTCGGCCGCGAATGAATCGGGGAGGGTCTTGATCGCCACGTCACGATCGAGCTTGGTATCGCGCGCGCGATAGACCTCGCCCATTCCGCCTTCGCCGAGTTTAGCGATGACTTCATAGGCGCCGAGGCGGGTGCCGGGGGGAATGGCGATGGCTGAGTATAGGCGTGAACGGCCGAGGTTGGCATATCATCCACCCCTATGCGGACTGCCCTGCACACGCTCCTCTTCACCCTGCTCGCCACCGGCGTCGCGGGCGCGCAAACCGCCACCCCGGATGAGAACCTCACACGACTCAACATCACACTGCCGGCGCCGCCAGCGGCCGGCGGGAACTACGTCCCTGCGGTTCGCGCCGGCAATCTGGTGTTCCTGTCAGCCACAGGTCCGGCTCAAGACAAGGCGCGGGGCAAGGTGGGCTCGGAGGTGTCGCGCCAGGAGGGCTACCAGGCCGCCCGCACGGCGGGACTGAATGCTCTGGCCATGATGCGCGCCGAGTTGGGAAGCCTCGGCCAGGTTCGGAGGATCGTGAAGGTGGTCGTCACGGTGAATGCCGCTGCAGGATTCACGGAGCTTCCCCAGGTGGCCAACGGATTCTCCGATCTGATGGTCGAAGTCTTCGGCGACACGATTGGCAAGCACGCCCGTTCGGCAATCGGCGCCGCAGAGCTTCCCAATAATCTGCCCGTCGCAATCGACGTCGTGATCGAGACGTCGCCGTCCGCCGGGTTGTCACCCGCGGACATCGCCGCGATCCGAGCGACATCTGAGCGCTGGGTGACGGCGGTGCGTGCCGGACGTTGGGCGGATGCGGCCGCTACCTTCACCTCGGATGCGATCCTGCGGTTTTCAAACGCGGTGTACGAGGGGCGCGCCGCGATTCAGAAGTTTCACGAGGCCATGCCGCCGTGGGACAAGACGCGAGTGCTTCACATTGACGAGATCAACGGACGAGGAGACATGGCCTTTGTCACGGGACACTCGACGATCGTCCCGGCGGGCGGCGGTGCGCCCGTGGTGGTCGGGCGCTACATCGACATCCGTCTGAAACAGGCGGACGGCACCTGGCTGTTCCACCGTGATGTCGTCACGCCGGTGCCACAGCCCTGACCACTGGGATCGCTTCGCCTGGCTCAAGTTACTGGCATGACGCCGATACTAGAATCGCCTTGTGGATTCGCGCCGGAATCTGATGGCGGCGCTGGCCGTCACGCTGGGCCCGCATCGCCCTGCGCGAGGTTGACTTGATCGCGCTTCGAGGAGCCCGCGCGATTTACCGAAGTAGTGCTCGCCTGGATGGCGCGTGCCGCCGCCACCAGACAAGAGTGAGGGGCACTTGGGAATCCCTCTGACGAATGGACGCGACTCGAATTCGCATCGCAGCGGAAACGGGACACGCGCTCAGGACCGGCGATCCAGCAAGTCACGCAGCGTCGGATAAGGTCGGTTATGTCTGGGAAAGACCCACGTAATACGGACTATCGGCCTCCGGTCAACGCCGTGGAGCGTCTCCGCGTCTCGCAACTGGGTTCGGAGGCGCTCTCGATCGGACTCGGGCAAGAGTGTCGACCGATCCTTGTCTCCTTTGCCAGACCGGACGAAGACCAGGCCCTGGTCGAAGTCGATGTCCTTGATTCGCAGCTCGCAGCACCCTGAGACGCGCAGGCCACCGCCGTAGATGAGGCTCGCCATGAGGCGTGGGGTGCCTGACATCGCGTCGAGCAACGCCATGGTTTCAGGCATGCTCAGGACCACGGGCAGGCGATCGCCGCGTTTGGCTCTGACGGCGGGCGCGATGTGCTCCGCGTTGACATCAAGCACCTCCCGACACAGGAACAGCAGTGCACAGAATGCCTGGTTCTGGCTGCTTGCGGAGACGTGCCTGTGCACGGCCAGGTGGGTCACGAAGTCCCGGACCGAGTCTGCCGAGATCGTTGGATGGGGAAGGCCTTGTCGTTCCGCAGCGTAGTCGAACATGCGACGGGCCCAGTCCACGTACGTGCATTCGGTGCGGTAGGAGTAATGTCGTGTTCGGAGTCTCGTTCGCATGAGTTCGAGGGCGGCGAGCGGGCTCGCATGGCCTTGTTCGTCCACGGTTGCGTTGGCCGGGGCTTGTGCCCAGTTGGTACGCTTGAGAAAATTGACGAAGTAGATGCGGAGGGCTTGATGCGCTTGTCGCACTTGCCAGTCGGCGACGTGGCTATCTCGTTCGAGTGTCTCGCAGAAGACGCGCACCTGGTCGGCGAGTGGAGCGTTGGTGGCTGGGTGTGCCAAGAAGCGCCGGACCCATCGGACGAGATAGGGCGCGGCATTCGGACGCGCCAGGCGGGCCTTGAGCAGGAACTCGCCGAACTGCTGGAGCGATGATTCAAGTTCTCGCATGGTCCAAGGCGAGTTGCAAAGCTGGTGCCGTCGTCGCCCGCGGTTCGGCGTGCGTGACTTCTGTCTTCAGCGCTGGCCGGACGTCAACCGCAGGTTCATGCTCGCAACCACAGTTTGCATCCAGGCGATTGGCGCCTTCCACCCAACACCGGCATTGCCGGCAATTGCCGCCGGCGGCTTTTCACATGCCGGCGCGCTGGCTTTAGCCGTAACGTAAACTAACCGGCCGACTTGTGCTGCAGGCGGCTGCCGGGAATAATGCTCCCTTCGATGGAACACGTCGGCAGGCGGAATCAGCAATTGGGTGTCGCTGTCGCCGGATGGCGCGTTCCAGCTATACGAAGTTAGGCCGCAAGACAAGCCGAAGACTCAAAGGAGGACAGCATTGGCCCTTACAACTTGCATCGAGTGTCAGCACCAGATCAGCGACTCCGCGTCTCGATGTCCGGCTTGCTCCACGCTTGAGCCCTTCGGTGTTGTTTGCGAACTGTGCGGCGAACGGATGCGCCGCTCGACCGGGATTACCTCAACGCGTTCGGAAAGGACCGGTCATCGAGGCGACCGCGATCATTTTAGGAGCAACTCGTGGCACTTCGACGAGCCTGTGGATCGGGGTATCGTTGCGCATCAGCAGTGTCTTGAACGGGTCTACACTCCGCCGACAACGTTGACCTGCAAGGACTGCAGCACGTCCGTGGCTACCGCCGATCTCGGAATGACGGCATTGACACTCTGGAATGCCACTGCCCGATTGACGTTTACGTGTGTCAGCTGTGGCGCACACTGCTCGCTTAGCACCGCGCAGTGTAAATGGGCTCCGCGCGTTTCCCCTCACGTATCTAGCATCTTCGAAACACACCTAGACGCATGGCCGTGCTTCCGGCCTCTCTACTCCTTTCAGGGCGGGCGGGGCCATGGCCGTCATCCGCAGCAGGAAGGGATCGAGGCTTGGAAGGGTGAGCAGCTACCGAATCGTGCCTCGCAGGAGGCACAGGCCAATAGGCAGGCTGCAGAAATGGGAGCGAAACGGTTCGTCGGTGGCGCGGCAGGCGTGGTGATCGGCGGGATTGTCGGCTTCGTGGCGGCGATGATCATGACGGCGCTGTTGATATTTTTTGTCAGCGAAGACACGGTCAACATATTAGGAAATGCTGTAATCGCACTCTCCGCAGTTCTCGGTGGGATATTGGGGGCTTCGAAATAGGCAATCATTCTTGGGCCGTCGAGCTGTTGGCGGTGTGCGTGAAGGCTGCCTAACTTGGCGTGCAGCCGACGGCGGCGCGTGTCATCATGAGCGCCGCCGCGGCTGACGCCAGTCGTTAGCCGGATCAGTTCCAGGCCTGTGGCCGACTTGACAATCATGGGCCAAAGC
>CAZAZR010000247.1:0-2433 GCA_964489685.1 uncultured Solibacteraceae bacterium
GCTTCTTGCCAAGCGCCCCGCCGCCGTGTTCGATCGAGGATCCGAATACGGGGACCGCGCCGCAAGCGGCGCGTGGGGGCGGGGCAGGTCGCGGCGGTAATCAGGCCGCGCTGGCGGCCCTGACCCCGGAACGCCGCGCGGAATATGACACGAAGTTGGCGGAGATTCAGGCCAAGTACCCGGCTCCCGCGCGAGCCACGGTCTCTGATTTTGTGAACCATATCGATTATGCGGTGAAGCTCATTGGCGTTGATCACGTGGGAATCTCGTCGGATTTCGACGGCGGCGGCGGGGTGACCGGCTGGAACAGCGCGGCGGAGACCTTTAACGTGACTCTGGAACTGGTCCGGCGCGGCTATACCGAGGAACAGATCGGCAAGATGTGGAGTGGCAACCTGCTGCGGGTGTGGACCGAGGTCGAAAAGGTGGCCAAACAGATGCAGGCGGCGGCCAAGTGATGGACCGCTACTAATAAGGATACGGATCGGCGCGGGGCCACGGGCTCCGCGCCGGGACTAGATCCCCAGCTTCTTCCGCTTCAGGAAGAGGCCTTTTCTGGAAATACCCAGTAATTTCGCTGCATCTGACACCCTCCCGCCCGTGTGTTCGAGGGCCCGCGCGACAAAAGCCCTTTCGATATCCTCGAGGGCCTTGTCGAGCGGTTGATCCAGGCGGACGCTGGCGGTCGGCCCGGCGGGCGTCGACTCGGCCGCCGGTCGCCGTTTCGTCCATCCCTCCACGATTTCTGCCGAGAGGTCTGCCGCCCCGATTGTGGCGCCATCGTCGGCGAGGGCCACGACCCGGCGAACCTCGTTGGCCAGTTCCCTGATGTTGCCCGGCCAGTCGTGCAGCAGTAGTGCGGCGATGAAGTCGTCCCCGACGTTCAGGCGCTGTCGTCCGGCCTCTTCGCAGGCCTTCCGGACGAAGACTGCAGCCAGTGCGGGAATCTCGTCCTTGCGTTCGCGGAGCGGCGGAAGCCAGAGGGGCGCGACGCGAAGCCGATAAAAGAGGTCGCTCCGGAAGCGGCCCTGCGCGACCAGGGACTCGAGTGAGGCATTGGTGGCGGCCACGATCCGCACACGAGTGTGGGTGGGCCGGGGCTCGCCAACCGCATGGACTTCCCCGGATTCCAGGAATCGAAGCAGTTTGGGTTGGATGGCTGGGTCGAGGTCGCCGATCTCATCAAGGAACAAGGTGCCGTGTTCAGCCGCCCGAAACACGCCTCCCGACGCTTCGAACGCACCCGTAAACGCGCCACGCCGATGGCCGAAGAGTTGACTCTCAACCAGGTCCTTCGGGATGGCTGACGCGTTGAAGGGAACGAAAGGGCCTCGCGACCATTTGCTCTGAGTATGGATGACCCTGGCCATCACTTCTTTCCCCGTTCCCGTCTCGCCCATGATCAACACGGGCAATTCGCTCGAGGCCAGTTTGATCGCGACGCGGAGGACCTCCTGCATTCGGGGTGACCAGAACACGGAGTCACCGCTGCTCGGAAGGGAAACCTGCGGCCAGAGCAGGTCCTCGTCAAGCCGGTGTGGATCTCCGGAACGGCTGATCGCCGCTCTGGCGACCTCGACGAGGTTCCGGATCATCGAGACGTCTTCAAGTGTGTGCACGTCTCGAAAGCGGAGTACCGCGCGCCGGTCGACGTCAGACAGGATGATTCGGTGCGTGCCGTCCGATGCGGTCTCCCAGGCGACAGGTCCACCGGCGGTGTCGTCGCCCGCTGTCTCGGTCGTGACGTCAAGGCGTGAATGGAGGGAGGTGCTGGCCACCACAGCGGCGAGCCGTTGGCTCATGACGTCTATGGACTGACCGGCGCTGAGTGCGGTCGCGATGTCGGTGAGGATGAGATTGGTGCTCTCCGTGTCGACCTGGTCCCTCCGTTCGGCGGGCACGACAACGCGGGCGTGGTCGGGCAGCGCCTCACGCTCCTTTGTGACCACCCACTCCTGAAATCGATGGGAGATGGCCTGGCAGGCGCGAAGGGCCCGGTCGAAGTGCCGGGCGCCGCGCACGGCGTCGCCGCGCAGAGTCAGGCATGTGCCGGTGGCGGCCTCAACGGTGATGAGTGGATCGACGGCGCCTCTGGGGCAGAGGCGCAGCGCTGCGACGAGCGCCTTGTCGGCGTCGTCGTGCTGTCCGAGGAAGGCGAGGGCGCGGGCTTTGGCGCTGAGGAGCGACGCATGCCAGACGCGGAGTTGGCGCCGCTCCAACTCCGGGTGGGCTGCGTCGACGACTGCAATGATCCCTTCCCAGTCTCGAACATGGCTCAGGTAGAGGCAGCGGGTGATTTGACAGGCGAGGTCGTACCAGGACCGTGCCGGGACGTGTTGGCTGCGAATGAGCGTCTCGGCCTCGTCAAGGTGGCCGACGCACTCCGGCAAGTTGCCTTCGTATAAGGCGACGTTGGCCAGGCTGTCGGCGAGG
>CAZAZR010000247.1:2533-3959 GCA_964489685.1 uncultured Solibacteraceae bacterium
TCGGCCAAGGCGATAGCCTCGGACAGGCGGCCACTCCGGTACAGACTCTGGGCCTGCTCGGTCGATGGCGAGACGCTGGTAAGGATGCGCTCGGGCATAATCGCGCGGACAATACCAGATTCGGGCCAACCGTGCGCTACCTCTGAGGCAGCCCAATGCGATTGATGTACAAGATTGTGGATTCGGTTCGGTGAGGCTAGTGAACCTGCCCGCCGTCGCGGCGGGCATCTCCGAGATGACGGACCACACCCGCTTCCTGCGCATGTATCCAGCCCGTGGCAAACAGCAAGGCGGCGGATTCAAGCATTCGGCTGTGGTCCTTCTGGAACTCTTCGCCGGCGTACAACGCGATCACACCAACAACCAGATCGCCATCGAAGACCGGGGTCGCGAGAGTGAAGCGCAAGGGCACGGGAAGGATGCGGGCAACCGGCCCCAGATCCAGCGCCGCGTCGGAGTTGAAGACGATTTGCCGATGGGCAAACGCCCAGCCAGAGATTCGTTCGCCCACCGGGATTCTGGTTGATTCGATCGTGGACGAACCAGACCCGGCACAGAACACGGCTGTGAGGTCGCCCTGGCCTGGCGGCTGTGTATAGAAGGCGACCGCCGCTGCCGGGATCACCCGCCGCACATGCCTGAAAAACACTTCGGCCGCCGCCTCAAGCGACGGCGCTTTGGGCAACTCGCGTCGCAATTCGCCGAATTCCCGTTCCTCGGCTGTCGCCGCGCTGATGACTTCCAAAGCCGAGTGGGCGAGGTGGCCCATTGACGTGGCCGCGCCGGGGACATTGCGCCCTTCGGCTTCATCAATCGCTTCCAGCCGGTCGAGGATCCGGAGGAATCCGTCCACGACCCACGGGTCGTACATGGTGCCCCGCCGGTCAATCAGGATGTGCTCAGCCTGCTGGCGCGTCATCCGCGGGCGGTAGGGCCGGTCGGACGTGAGCGCGTCATAACAATCCACGACCGAGAGGATGCGCGCGCCGAGCGGGATCTCCTGTCCCTTCAGGCCATCGGGGTATCCCTGCCCGTTCCAGTTCTCGTGGTGGTGTCTGACAATGGGCTCAACCGGGTACGGAAAATCGATGCTCTTGAGGATGTTCGCGCCAACGGCGGCGTGTTCCTTCATTTTCTCGAACTCCGCGGATGTCAGTGGGCCAGGCTTGTTGAGAATGTACTCCGGCACAGCCAACTTCCCGGTGTCGTGCAGAAGTGCCGCCGCTTCTATGGCTCTGATCTGCTTGTCATCGGTGACACCGAGTGCGCGCGCAGTTTCCATCGTGTACTGCTGCACGCGCCGGATGTGGCCGTGGGTGACCTGGTCCTTCGCATCGATCGCCATGGCGAACGCCGCGATGGTGGACATGTGGACTTTTTCGATCGCGTCAATCCGGCCCTGCATTTCCTCGACCCTGCTCGCGGA
>CAZAZR010000248.1:0-3863 GCA_964489685.1 uncultured Solibacteraceae bacterium
TCGTACATCTTCATCAGGCCGTTGTGGTTGTAGGCGAGCGACCCGAGGTAGCCTGGCGACCAGCCGTCCATGAAAGCGTGCGTGTACACGCCCGGCATCCCGTACTTGGTCATCTGCGCCATCTCGAAGTTCGAGAAGAAGGGCAGTTCCGAGAAGAGGATCGGGTCCAGGTTCGGGTTCTGGGGCGGACCGCCGCTGTAGGTGTAGAGCAGCGACAGCGATTCGTGCAGGTCGTGCATGATCGGCGGGTGGGCGGTGAAGTACCAGTCACCGAGGCCGCGCATCTGCATCTGCGACAGATTAATGTCGCGGTTGTTGTCGTGGTAGACGTACTTGCCCCAGTAGGGCACGCCTGCGCCGCCGCCGCGCCCGCCGCCACCCACGGCGCCTGCCTGACCGGCCGCTGCCGCTGCGGTCTCGTCCAGCCCCTTGTAGAACCAGTCCAGGTTGCGGTCGCGTCCGTCGGCGTCGGCCACCGGGGTGACCGAGACGATCACGTTATTGCGAATCTGCGAGATGAGCGGCGACGTTTCCACCGCCAGCCGGTAGACCAGCTCCATCAGCATCTCAGGGGGGCCCAGTTCGCCTGAGTGCAGGCCGCCCATCAGGTGGTAGTGCGGCTTGGTCGTGGCGATGAGATTCTTGACCTGCGGCTCACTGAGGCCGCGGGGATCGGCCAGCTTGGCCAGGTTGTCGCGGTTGCCCTGCAGGCCCTTGATGTTGGCGTCCGAAGACACCCACACCACCACAAGCTCGCGGCCCTCGTCCGACTTTCCGATCGATTCCACCCGCACTCGGGGCGTAGCCGCGGCCAGCGCGCGGTAGTACTTCAGGATGTCTTCGTAGTAGGTGAGTTTCCCGGGTGCTCCGATGTAGTACCCCAGCACGTCCTTGGGGGTCGGGATGCCCGGCACCTTCGGCAGGTGGTCCACCAGGGGACTGCCGTAAATTGGATTTCCCGTCCATTCCTTGTAGAGTTTCGCGAATTCTTCGTCCTGGGCCTGTTTCGGGTCCCTGGTCTCGGTCACCGATTGCTGGGCTGGGGCCGTGGCGACCGCCAGCGCAAAAACCGCCACACCGACGGCCGACACCCACCATCCGCGGTGGGAAACTCCAGCGATTCTCATCAATGACTCCTTCAAGGCTTGAGATTCTACAGGCCGCAACCTACAATCGCGCCTATGATTTCCGTCGCCGCACTCCGGATGCAGCAGTTTGGCGTCCAATTCTATCAGGCTTCGCTGACCGCGAAGGACATCGACAAACTCGTGCGCTTCGAGGTCCTGAGCTACGGCGATCAGGGCGCGTCAGGCGTTCGCGGAAACGCCCGGCAGTCCAAAGTCCGCTGGGACTTTCTGGAACGCCGCATCGCCTCGAGCGACAAGGCGTACCAGCGCCAAATCATCCGCAAGAAGATTGACGAACTGGTCGGGTACTACGACCAGTGCCGCCAGGCGCGCGACCTGCCGTCCATCCCGGGCGCCGTCATCATCTCGTGCGACGAAGCACTGAAGTTCGACGCCATGCCCGGCGAACCTTCACTGGGCATCCTCAAGGTGCCAGAACGCGAGGGCATCCTCCGCGCCATCGACGGTCAGCATCGTCTGCTCGCACTGCACGCGGGCATCGAGCACTTTGGCGACGAGTCGTTCACGGTGCCGGCCATCATTTTCGACCGTCTCCCCGAAGACCACGTCGTCCAGATGTTTGTCACGATTAACGCGAAACACACGCGGCTCAATCCGTCGCACCTGGTGGCGCTCTCGGGACGGCAACTGTATCGCGACGAAAACCTGGCGGCCGCGCACGATGTGGTGCGCGCGCTCAGCGAGCGGGAAGATTCGCCGCTCTTTGGCGAGATCAAGTTGCTCGGCGTGGGCCACGGACGCGTGGCGCAGGCGCCGCTCGCGCAGGAACTCAAGAAGCTGTTCGGCGCTGACGCCTTCGGCTCGGTCAAGAAGACCAATGAGTTCCGCGACGAGGCCACGCGCTTTTTCGTGAACTACTTCAAACAGGTGGCCGTGGTGTTCGGCGCCGCCTGGAACGGCCGCAAGTACAGCATCAAGTCGGCCTCGGCGCTGCGCGCGTTCATCCGTCTCGCGCCTGATATCGTCAAGCACCTCGATCAGCAGCACGCCGACCTCGCAGACTTCCGCGCCATCGGCCGCATCATCGCGCCGTGGGGCCGCCGCATCGGCGACCTCCGGTTTGAAACCGACGGCGCCTGGAAGCGCTCGGGTTCAACGGTGGACCAACTCGTGAAGGAACTCCGCCTCGCGCTGCAGTACCCGGAAGGTTCGATCGGCTAGAGCGGTTTCGACATGCGTGTAGTCGAAACGTAGCGCGGCCTGGGTCTCAAGGCCGCGGCCGCGCGCTTGAAACCCAGCGCGCGCTGCGTACGACGGGCACACGCATGTCGAAACCGCTCTAATCGGACATGACCCTGGGCCCACGGTCAGCCGGGGGCGCAAGGTTGCTTAACGTGCATAATAATATACACTATAGCCATTAGTGACCATTATTATGGACGTAAAGTATGCGAACCAGCCGAACATCCGTCGCGCTGCCGATCCCCGTTGAGCGCGCTTTGCGAAAGCTCGGCCAGGACATCCGCGACGCCAGAAAGCGCCGGCGCATTCCTGCAGCGATCGCGGCTGAGCGGGCATCGATGAGCCGCTCAACGCTCGTCAAGATTGAAAAGGGTGACCCAGGTGTGGCGCTCGGGCTCTATGCCACGATGCTCTTTGTTCTTGGACTGACGGATCGTCTGGCCGAGCTCGCCGCGGCGAAGAACGATGTCGTCGGGTTGCAGCTCCAGGAAGAGGCGCTTCCGAAGCGCATCCGTTCACCGCGCAAGTCAACGACACGGTAGCACCAATGGATCGAGAGGTGCTGGTCCATGTCGACCTCGATGGCACGCCGAACCTCGTGGGACGGCGCGCCTCCTTTCCGGCCGTGCTGTGGGAAGCCGTCGCGCGAACGCTCGCCGATAGGGCAGGAATCATCGTGCCTGACGCTCGCATCGAGACCATCGCCGGCAGGGCGGTCCTGCTGGTGCGCCGCTTCGACAGAAGGAGGCGCACCCGTCTTCCCTATCTGTCGGCGATGAGTATGCTCGGCGCGCGGGACAATCAAACGAGAAGTTACCTGGAAATCGTCGATGCCCTGCGCCAGCATGGCGCGGCCGCGAAGGGCGACATTCAGGCGCTCTGGCGACGCGTGGTCTTCAACATCCTCATCTCGAATTCCGACGACCACCTTCGAAATCACGGATTTCTCTACGAAAGCGCGAACGGCTGGAGACTTGCGCCGGCGTACGATCTCAACCCGACGCCGACCGACGTCAAACCCCGCATCCTCAGCACGGCGGCAGCTGAGTCAGGTAGCGCCGGGTGTCTTCAATATCACCAGCAATGAAGGCGCGCCTGGAGACCACATTTTCGTGTTGGCACCTGGCTACCTCGCCACGTGTGTCCTCGCGCCTCCCGCGGGCTCCCCGCGGAGTGTGGTGCTTCAACCTGGAATTCGGACCGTTGTTGAGGTGATAAGCAGTGCGGCCTACGGAATCATTCCTGGCAGGGTCACGGTTCCAGGTATGGCGTGCCCGATCGAGCTGTTGCTCGTTCCGAATGAACGCCTGCCACCGGAGACGACCGCGTCCGGTGAAGTCGTCTCTCGGTTCATCGTCACTCAACTGCCCGTCGTGGATGGCACGGTCTTCACATCGCCTCTAGCGCCCGGCGCAGTTCCGCTCCTGCGAAGCAGGGACGGCGTTGTGGTGATTCGACAGTTTCGCCGCTAGTTACCATCGTTCCCGACCCTTGGACCTCTGGACCTCTGGACCTCTGGACCTCTGGACCTCT
>CAZAZR010000249.1:0-3827 GCA_964489685.1 uncultured Solibacteraceae bacterium
GTCGGTGGACAAGGCCGTCATCGCACTCGGCCTCGGTCACGAGTCGCTGCGGCGCATCCCTGCGGACGGCCACTTCAGCATGCGCATCGACGCGCTGGAATCGGCTCTGGCCGAAGACCGCGCCGCCGGCATCACGCCAATCGCCATCGTCGCCACCATCGGCACCACGTCGAGCACGTCAGTTGATGATGTGGTGGCCGCCGCGACAATTGCCAAACGCGAAGGCGTGTGGCTGCACGTGGATGCGGCCTATGCCGGCGTGATGGCGATGGTGCCCGAGTTTGCCTGGATGCGCGCCGGGCTCGACCAGGCCGACTCCATCGTCGTGAACCCCCATAAGTGGCTGTTCACGCCATTTGATCTGAGCGTACTCTTCACGCCACGAATGGATGTGATTCGTCAGGCGTTTTCACTGACGCCCGAGTACCTCAAGACTCCGGAGGCCGGCGCCGTGAAGAACCTCATGGATACCGGCATCCAGCTGGGACGCAGGTTCCGGGCGCTCAAGTTGTGGGCCATCCTCAGATATTTTGGCGCGGAGGGTGTGCGCGCGCGCCTGCGCGAACACTGCCGACTGGCGCAGGTGTTCGCCTCATGGGTGGACGCCGATCCGGACTTCGAACGCGTGGCGCCCGTGCCATTCTCGGTGGTGTGCTTCCGCGCGCGACCTCGCGCCGCGGTCGGTCTGGCCGACGGCGACCTCGACGCTCTCAATCATTCACTGATCGAGCGCGTGAACAAGACCGGCGAGGTATTCCTCTCGCACACGGCACTCAATGGGCAGATTGTGATTCGGCTGGCCGTCGGAAACTTGCGGACGGAGGAACGACACATCCGCCGGGCGTGGGACCTGCTGCGCGAAGCATTGGCCAACACCTAGTCTAGCGCGGCCTGGGTCTCACCCCTCCCATTCATCATCAACGACTGCGGCCAGGCACTAGTGTGCTGCGGATGACGCTTTAGTACACGTCTTCCGGTGCGCGGCGCCCGGCGGCCCAGGCGCGACGACCGACAATACCGAGTGTATTTGAGGGAGGAGTAACGCCGGCCCCCGGGATGCCCGGCCAGGAAGACGTCCTAAAGCGTCATCCGCAGCACACTAGCAACTAGCGGCGCCTCGCGCCTCCAAAGCAGCGCGACTGGGAACGCGAACGCGAGGCCGCCGAGCAGCGCGAGAATCACGAAGCCGAGCCACGTCAGACGCGAGACTTCCCACCTGTCGAGAACATAGGCGAGCAGGCCAAGCATCACGAACGCTCCCAACACGAATGCGATCGACACTGGGTTGGTAAACGCCGCGCCGATGAGGCTCGGATTCACGAGCAGTGCATAGAGGAACACTCCGTTCAATCCGAGAGCTCCGATCGCCGCGACAATCCCAAAGGCCATCCGTTCAGTGGCTGTGAACTCCTTCGTCAAGCGTCTGCTCCCTCCGTGGCGGTCTACGAGTGGTTCGATCCTGGCGGGCGGACGGCCGGATTGCAAGAGGGTCCACCTCGACTCAGGCATGTCTTGCCGTACCTGGGCGGGTGCGCTTGCCAGACTCCCACCCGGCTCCTATCGAACACGACGTCCAAGACGGCGTAGGGCGGTCGGCCGCGGGGCCCGCGTCACGGTGTCTGGTCTGCAAGTCGGCTACGTGCGCCAGGTTGCGACGGTGCGCGCAACATAGGACGCCAACGTTCCCGATGGGCGGCCGAGCATTGCTTGTACTGTGGCATCGACGCGCTCCGCGTCGCCTTTCCGCAGCCCGACGTGCAGAACCGTTTGCACAAGCGCTTGCATCCATGACATGCGACGCCGCAAGACGAGATGCCAGAAATAGCCCATGATGGTGGCCGCAGTGTAGCGAACGGGCATGCCGAGTGCCGACGTAAGCACTGTGGCCACGTCACTGAATGACAATGCCTCCGGCCCCGTGAGCGTCAGCGCATGGCCGCGAAATTGTTCAGGGCGTTCAAAGATTCGCGCCGCAATTTGTGCGGCGTCGCGTACGTCGAGAAATGCCACGCGCCCCTGACCAGCCGGCACGTAGAGCCGCCGGTCCTCCCGGATATCGCGAAGATAGGCGTCCTGCAGGTTTTGCGCGAAAAAGCCCGGGCGCAATACCGTCCATGCGGTGCCAGATTTGCTGAGATGCAATTCGACTTTCCGGTGCGGCACCCATTGCTTGGTGTCCGCACCAAGGACCGACAAGAACACGATGTGGGCAACGCCCGCCGCGTACGCGGCATCGACGAATGGATTGAGTGTCGCGTCCATATCGCTGATGGGCGGCGGGCGGAGGAGAAATACCGCGTCGCACCCGGCGAGTGCGGCCGGCCAGGTCGCCCGGTCCTCGAAGTCGAAACGCACCGACTCAAGCAGCGGAAAGCGTTCCTTGAGGCGCGACACCGATCGGTCGGCGACGCGCGCGCTCAGGCCGCGTTCAGTGCACGCGGTGGCAACTTCGCTCCCGACATTGCCAAGGGCGCCAGTAATGAGAATCATTGGCATGGTCGCTGTTCAGGTTGTCGAGGCCGCTCGCATGATCGAGTGGTTGTTCGAAGCCCAGACAGTATGGCTCTCTAAGACAGTGACCCGCCTCACATTGTTACCGTGGATGATGCGCCGCCCACGTCGGGCGGCGCGCAGCGCCACACACCAATGGAGGCAGGTCATGGGGAAACGTAGCATGTTCGTCGGGATGGATGTCCACAAGGAATCGATCGACATTTCCCTCGCCGAGGAAGGGCGAGACGGCGAGGTGCGGCATTACGGGAGCATCGCGGGGATCTGGAGGCCCTGGCGAAGGTGGTGAAGGCGTTGCGCGCGCCCGCGCGCCGGCGACGGTTCGTGTACGAGGCGGGCCCGTGCGGGTTCGGGATCCATCGGTATCTGGCGGCGCAGGGCGAGGAGTGCGTCGTGGTCAATCCCTCAAGCACGCCCAAACGGAGCGGCGATCGCGACACGATCGATGAGACCGAGCGCAAATGCCCGTATGACCTCACGAGCGCAATAGTGAGGTGTCGTCAGCTGCCACACGTATCGGCAACGCGAACTGGCCGATGACGACGGGCAAATGACCGATCCTCTATCTGACCGTGATCGCCGCCCCGCGCTTTACGTTCACGTCCCAATGGGCCAGAAGCAGCGAGAAGCGACGCCGCTCTTCTCGGTTGAACACTTCCTCGGCCGCATCATCCTTGATGATCGCTGAGTAATCGGCCTCAGTGATCTTGTCGTCCTGATACGCCACTGCGGCGTCGCGATAGACAAGCGTCATCCGCAGGTCCCAACGGGCGTCCTCCGGCATGTGCTCCCGTGGCGTGTCAAGGCGGACTTCGAGCAGAACCCCTTTCTCGAGCTGGAGCCTGAGGAATGGCACGTGGTTCTTGTGAAACAGCGCGATGAACTCGTCCTCATCGCCCCAGCGAACGCGATAGTAGCTCTCGACCACGAAGGACGCCTGCACTGGTGTTTGCGCATGGCCAGCTCGTGAAACGAGAGCTCCATTCAAACAGGCCGCGACTTGGCGTCTCGGAAGACAGCCTCCGCTGGGCGACCGTTGTCAGGGTTTACATCCCACGAGGCCGACCGCCGTTCGGCTTCCTCGGCCCACACGCGGACGTTTACCTCGTCCGGCAAATCCTCAAGACTGTCGAGGAGTCGTTCAACCACACGCGCACGCGCCTCAGGCCCTCAGGCCTCAACTTCAAGACCTCCGCTTCAAGTTCGTCGATGCTCATGATGCTGGTTCTACGCCCGTCACACGGATTCCGTCTTGTCGGCCCAACGGCAGGCATCACCAGCGGCGCGCAGTGATCCGGCGCGCTGTCTGGTGCATG
>CAZAZR010000250.1:0-3755 GCA_964489685.1 uncultured Solibacteraceae bacterium
TTGACGAGGTAGGAGACGCCCGAGGCCACCACCATGATGATGCGCATGATGAAAATCCAGACGAGCAACTGCACCTGGAGGCCGACGTCGGCCACGGCCAGCAGAATGAAGGTGATGAGGGCCACGCCCGTGACGCCGTAGGTTTCAAAGCCGTCCGCGCTGGGGCCCACCGAGTCGCCGGCGTTGTCGCCCGTGCAGTCCGCGATGACACCCGGGTTGCGCGCGTCGTCTTCCTTGATCTTGAAGACGATCTTCATGAGGTCAGCGCCGATGTCGGCAATCTTCGTGAAGATGCCGCCGGCGATGCGCAGCGCCGATGCGCCGAGGGACTCGCCAATCGCAAATCCGATGAAGCAGGCGCCCGCGTAGTCGCCCGGGATGAAGAGCAGGATGAACAACATCAGCAGCAGCTCGACGCTGATCAGCATCATGCCGATGCTCATGCCGGCCTTGAGCGGAATCGCGTAGCAGGGATACGGCTTGCCCTTGAGACTGGCGAATGCCGTGCGTGAGTTGGCGAAGGTATTGACGCGGATGCCGAACCACGCCACGCCGAAGCTGCCGGCGATGCCCACCAGGCTGAAAAACAGGATGATGGAAACCTTGAACAGCGAGAAGTGCTGCAGGAACCCGTAGTAGAAGGCGATAATCGTGCCGATGAACAGCTCAAGGATCAGCAGCAACTTGCCCTGCTGTATCAGGTAGGTCTTGCAGGTCTCATAGATCAGCTCCGAGACCTCCAGCATCGACGCATGCACGGGCATGTTCTTGAGCTGCGTGTAGATGACCAGGCCGAACAATAGGCCAAGGGCGCAGACAAAGAGGCCGACCATGAGCAGCGTACGGCCGTCGACACCCAGGAACGAGACCTGGCTCAGGTCGGGCATCACCAGATTGGCCTCGCCGCCCCGATGCACCGGCGCGGCCGCCTGGGGCGTCAGCGTGTCCTGCACCTGCAGGGTCGGCGCAGGCGCCTGGGCGTCAATCTGGTTGATGTTGCTGATGGTCAGCGCCGCCAGCGTGACCAGACCGGCGGTGACCGCCAGCCGAATTCCTCGAGTCGTCATCCTGAAACCTGTCTCCCTCTCGCGCGGCAAATCAGGTGCCGCGTCGGACATCATCGCCCGAAACGTGCGGTGCTGTCGAGGGAGACCAGTCGCTGGCGAAGGTCGGCCAACAGCGCGCGCGCCTGTGCCGCAGCCCGCCCTTCGAGAGCCCGTGCCAGCGCATGTTCGGCCTCGGTGAACAGCCCGGCCCTGGCCAACAGGATGCCCAGCGCCAGCGGCTCATCCCGGAGTCGGGCACGTTGATCCGTGATGGCCGCCGCCGCCGCCGTGTTCAGCACCACGACGCGCGCCTCGGGTTGGGGCGGCGCGGGGCTCAGGATGGTGCCGGCAGGCGTCGTGGCGGTGACCTGCCAGGTCAACACCCGGTCGCGTGGCAGATCGCCTTCAGGAATCCATGACGTACCGACAACTGGTCCACTTGCTGCCACCTGGCGGAACTCTTCATCAAAGACGGCGACAACGTAGTTGGACGCATCGGGCAGCGCCGACCACTGAAAACGCGGCCGGGTCTCCAGAACAAACGTGCCCAGGGGGGCCTGCGGTGCGAAACGAGCAGCGGCCCCGCTCGGGCCAAGCAGGGTGCCGACTCGTCCGCGCAGCAAACTGGTATTGCCCGGAAGGTCGAGGCGGCCGGATCGGAGGACTCTGTTGACCACACTGCCTTCCGATGATGTCAGCGCGCTGCCCACACTCGAAAGCTCTGGTGCCTGGGCAGGTGCCGCGATACCGGACGTGGCCGCCGGGGCGTCTGGTGTCGGACTCGAGGGCGCGGGGCTGAAACGCACGATCAACGCGATGCCTGCCGCAAGGGTGACGATGGCAGCAACCGGGCGCAGCCAGAGACGGGCCGGTCGCGGTTGGAGCCGTATCTCCATCAGGTCCGCGACGTCTTCCGCGCAGACGCCACAGTGTTCCAGATGCCCCTCGATCCATTCCCGGTCTGCGTCATCCAGCCGACCGTCCACATGAAGGACCAGGAGTTCGTGTTCGGGATGATCCGAGTCATCCGGCGCGGCAGTCAGGCTGGTCGCGAGCGTTCGGGCCATCGGCCCTGAGTCATCAGGATCGCTGGGGCGACGATCGGTCACAACCACTCCTCATGCCGGTGAAGATGCAGAACTGAAATCGATATTACCGTCTTTGTCATTACCGGACGTTTCTTGAAAGCCGTCGTGCGAGTCGGGCCCGCCCGGACTTCCTGAGATTGATCACTTGTTGTCGGCTGATACCAAATCTGGTCGCGATCGATTGGTCATCAAGCGGCAGGTGGGGCCAGAGTTCCGCCAGGTCACGCTCCCGGAGTTCGAGTGCGGCGGCGATGTCGGCCTGAGAGACCAGGCCCGTGGCCGGCAGCAGATGCAGGACGGGCCCACCGCCCTCGGGATCGCGAAGGTTCAGCAGGAGGGCCGCCCGTTGGCGCACCGGCAAGGCGACGAGTTCGAGCCAGAGTTCCCGGACCGAGGTCCGTTGCTCGAGCACGGCGGTGACCAATGGCGCCGGGTCGGCCGCCTGCTCGATCACGTCTGATGTGCCCTGTGCACTCGACGCGCCGCGGCGCGTGGGGGGCGCCGCGTCCGAAATCCCCAGCAGAGAGGCGAGCGCGTCCACAAACCGGTTGAACTCCACCGGAAGATCGCAACTGGCGAGCAGGGCCACGGCGACAGACACGAGGTCTCGGGACAGATCGACGTGGTGGTCGGTGGCAAAACCCCGAGGGTCGCTCAACAGAACCTGGACACTCCCGGCCCGTCGCGGGCGCCGCGACAGAGTGGCGTTGCACCACCAGACCCCGTGTGCATCCTCGATGAGCGATGTCTCCGCGTGATGCGTCAATGCGTAACGCAGGCGATTTCTGAGCCGCGTACGTTCCGGAAACTGCTGCCGCATGAACGAGTAGCAGGCTCGCTCCGAGGTGGTGACGACGTAGGCACGAAGATTCCCGACAGGCTCTCCGATGCGCGATCGCAACGACCAGAGCTTTCGCGTCAGCGCCACCTGCACGTCGCCAATCACATCGTCGATGTGGCCGGCCAGGCGGCTTGAACGAGCCAGTCGTCGGGTGACGACTTCGCGGGCGAGGGGGCCGACATCGTGGTGCAGCAACACCTCGAGTGCAGACTCCGCGTCGGCATCGGTGGCGGCATCGATGAAAGCCGATACGCCGGGGTCGTTCGACCTTTGAGGAAGCGCCGTGGTCATGTGTCGAGACACCGGGATGGTAATACGTCGTTGCCGTTCGCGTCATGCCCGTGTGGAGAGGCATCACGTATGACGAAGTCCGCGACGACCATCTGGTGTGGAGTGCGCCTGGCCATCATGGGCGTCGCTCTGGTTCCTGGCATTCCCTTCACGGCCTCGGCGCAGACCGGGGCGTTGTCGAGCATGACGGTGTCGAACCTGAGTCCCGTCTTCAGTCCCGCCGTGACTCAGTACACGATCCCGCGCACCAGTGCCTGCTCGGTTCAGGTGGCTGCGACACTGACCACGGCCACGCACCGGCTCTATATTGCGAGCTCGGAGACGCCGAGCGGCGTGCCGCGCAACGTCTGGGTGTGTGACGGCGTCACGAAGTTAAGTTTGGTCGTGTATCAGAACTGGACCGAGAAGGGCCGGTACACCATCACTCTCGTGCACCCGCCACCCGCGCCCGCACCCTCGCACTCCTGCAAGACACCGACGCCTTCGATT
>CAZAZR010000251.1:0-3743 GCA_964489685.1 uncultured Solibacteraceae bacterium
GATCTTGACCCATGCGAGAGAGAATACCCTATCGGATGCGACGAAGCCGCTCGCGGATCCGCACGAGTGCGTCGGCGGCCCAGAAGCCCGCCTGACCTCCAGCCATGCCGGAAAGCGCGCTCGTCAGGAGCGGCCGACTCCGACCGTGTATCGTAAGTGCGCCGATGACCGCCCTCGCCCTTCTCCTCGCGCTCATCGTGCTCGCCATCGCCCCGTGGGCGCAGATTCCTGCGCCCACCTACACGCTGCTGCCCCTCAGCATCGGCGCGCCGGAACTGAGCCCATGGCTCCTGGTCGTCGCACTCCTGGCCACACTGCTTTCCACGCTGGCCCTTCGGCGTCGCCCGGCCGGGCGCCGCAGGCTCGCGCACGTGGCGCTCGCACTTTCTCTTGTCGCTGCGAGTTTTCCAGCCTACGTGCTCGCGCAAATCCCAGGCACGTTGCGCAAGATCGATACGGAATGGCAGCGCGCGTTCGGCACACCCGCCTCCGCCACTGCGCCGGTGGACGCCCTCTCGGCCCTCCGCCGGCACCCGTTCACCTGGCGCGAGATGTTCACAGGCCTCGATCTGCCGCCCGTGCGCATCACCCGCGACGTTCTGGTGCGAACCGTCGGCGGCGTACGACTGACTGTGGATATTTACCGACCGGAACACGATCGCGTCGTTCCAGTCGTGGTGCAGGTCTACGGCGGCGGATGGCGCGGCGGCGAGCCGCAGGACAACGCCGAGATCGCGCAGTCGATGGCGGCCGCCGGCTTCGCCGTGTTTGCCATCGACTATCGGCACGCCCCTGACTGGACCTGGCCCACGCAGCTGGAGGATGTACTCGACGCCCTGCGCTGGGTCACAGTGCACGCCGCCGAGTACGGCGCCGACCCGTCGCAAGTGGCGCTCGTCGGACGATCCGCCGGGGCGCAGCTTGCGATGCGCGCCTCACAGGACGCGGCAGCGCCGCCGATCCGCGCCGTCGTCAGCATCTATGGCCCGGTGGATCTCGCGGAAGGGTACCGCGTCCCGCCAACCCCGGATCCCCTCAACGTCCGTGTGATCGAAGAACAGTTCCTGGGCGGCACACCAGACCAGCAGCCCGGTCGTTACGCCGATGCTTCACCGATCACGCGCGCAGCGCAGCCCCACCCGCCAGTGCTCGTCATCACCGGCGGCCGGGACCACATCGTCGAGCCACGGTTCGGCCGGATGTTGCACGACGGGCTGATGCAAAGCGGCGCGTCCGTGATCCTGCACATGCCGTGGGCCGACCACGGATTCGACTTCGTCCCGTTCGGGCCCAGCAGCCAGATTGCGCTGTACTACACGCAGCGATTCCTCTCCGACGCCCTTCGGTAGAACCGCGGCGGACCCAGACTAAGATTGGGCGCTGGCTGATTGCTCGGGCAGACTGACCGTCCAGGCCGGTGCGGGCGGACGTTGGTGCTGACGCTTCAGCATGTGCCCGGCCATGCTCGCTTCGTCCCGCGTGGTAAAGACATCACTCGAGACACAGGTGTCGCCTGCGAACAGGTCCACGGCAAATTCCGCGAACGCCTCAGCGATCCCGCAATACACCCGCGACCGACCGCTCCCAACCGACCAGATTTCCGTCCAGGAATTGTTCACGTGATACCCTCCGGCCGAGACGATAGGCCCTGGACCGGCTCTGTGACCATCCCCCCAATACTGGATGCCGGGGCCCCTAAAGAGGGGATACCCTGTCCGGTATGCGGTTCAGGACATGGCCGGTGGCGGCCCTCGGGCTGTTGGGGCTGCTCGCGCTCATCGCCGTTTTCGGGGTCACGGGCGTGCGGAAGGCCGATGAAATCTACACCCGCCTTGATGCGCTGAACACGCACCACCGCGAGGTGGAGGCCACCCTGCGCCGGCTTCGATCGGATGTGCACCTGTCGGGCCTCCTCGTGCGCGACTACCTGCTCGACACCGAGAGGGCTCGCGACCCTGAGTACCGTGAGCAACTGGCGGCCTTCCGCCGCTCCAACACCGCCGCGCTGGCGGATCTGCGCGCTCTGCTGGTGCCAGGAACAGAAGAAGTGGACCGCGCGGCATTTCTTCAGGCGAACCTCGATGGGTACTGGGAAACGTATGAGCCATTGTTCTTCTGGTCGGCCACTGAGAAGCTGACCCAAAGCGCGGCGTTCCTGCGCCGCGAAGTGCTGCCTCGACGCGAGGCCGCCATGGATCTGGCCCTCGAAATCGAGCAACTGAACAACGCCAACTTGAATTCGGAACGCCAGGAAGTCACCCGCCAGTACACGGCCTACCGCGCAGACATGCGGGTGCTCTTGTGGGAGAGCCTGCTGCTGGGTGCCCTTGTGGCGGTCGTGGCTGTCAATCGCCTTCGCGTCCTTGAGCGCCGCGCGAAGGAACAACGTGTGGTGACCGAGGCTGCCGAAGGGCGGATGCGCGCGTTGTCGCAGCAAATCGTGGCGACGCAGGAGGAAGAGCGCAAACACCTGTCGCGTGAACTCCACGACCACGTCGGCCAGATGCTGACGGGCCTGCGTATGGAACTGGGCCGCATCGAGCGGCTTGGCGCGCCAGGCAATGAACGCGTCGCCCAAGCCCTCGCTGAAGGACGGGCCCTGGTGGACAACGTGATGCGGACCGTGCGCGATCTGGCGCTGGGACTTCGTCCGTCAATGCTCGACGACTTCGGCCTGAAACCCGCGCTCGAATGGCACGTCCGTGAATTCTCGCGGCGGTCAAACGTCTCGGCCACGTTCACCGCGACGGGCAGTTTCGACGCGCTGCCGGATGCGTACCGCACGTGCATCTACCGATCCGTGCAGGAGGCGCTGACCAACTGCGCACGGCACTCGGGCGCGTCGCGCGTTGACGTCGGCGTGCGGTCGGATTCCGGGGGACTGACGGTCACCGTCAAGGACAATGGCGTGGGCATCGCCTCCGATCGCCCCGCCCACGGGCTGGGATTGCGCGGCATGGAAGAACGGGTCAGAGAACTGTCGGGCACCTTGACGATCGACACCGGGTTTGGCGCCGGCACCACACTGCGATTCTGGTTGCCGGCCCCAGCGGACGACCGCGGCGGCGTCCGCGAGCACGACTCGCCGGCGGAGGTGCACGATGCGCGTCGTGCTGGCTGACGATCATGCGGTGGTCCGCCGGGGATTGCGGAGCCTGCTTGAAACCGAGCCGGGCGTGGCGGTCGTCGCCGAGGCCGGAGATGGACTGGACGCCCTGCGCGTGTGCGCGGAACACCAGCCGGATGTGATGGTGCTCGACATCGCGATGCCGCTGCTCAACGGCATCGACGTGGCTGCGCGATTGCAGAAGGCCGACCGGCGTCCCCGTATCGTGATCCTGAGCATGCACGCCGACGAGTCGTACATCCTACGCGCGCTGGCGGCCGGCGCCCAGGCCTACCTGCTCAAGGACGCCACCGACGAAGAACTCCTTCCCGCGATCCGAACGGTGATGGCGGGCAAGCCCTTCTTCAGCGCGGCTGTCGCAACCGTCCTGGTGGAAGACTACGTGCACCACCTGCGTGCCCGCGGCCTGACTGATTCATTCCAACTACTGACCGCGCGAGAACGCGAAGTGCTGCAACTGCTGGCCGAGGGGCGGTCGAACAAAGAAGTCGCGTCGTTACTGGACTTGGGGCTGTCTACGATCGAAACACATCGTTCGAATCTGATGCAGAAACTCAACCTGCACAACACCGCCGAAATTGTCCTCTACGCCGTGCGCAAAGGCATGATTCGGTAG
>CAZAZR010000252.1:0-3689 GCA_964489685.1 uncultured Solibacteraceae bacterium
GTGGTGCAACTGCCGGGTGTCACCGACGTGCCGCGCGCGAAGGAACTCATCAGCAGCACGGCGGTGCTTGAGCTCAAGCTGGTGGAATCGGGACCGGCGCCCGATGAAGCGACTCTGTTGGCACCATTCTCTGGAAAGGCCCCCGAGGGCCAGGAGGTTGTGCAGGGCGCGGCGGTCGCGGGACAAACCGGGGCGTCATTTTACCTGGTGGGTCGGGTGCCGGTCATCACCGGCAACGACCTGCGCAATGCGAAGTCCACCATTGACATGATTGGGCAGCCCGCCGTGGGGTTCTCGCTCAAGAGTGACGGCGTGACGAAGTTCAGCCGCGTCACGTCGGCGAACGTGGGGCGCTACCTGGCCATCATTCTCGACAACCGGGTGGTGTCGGCGCCGGTGATTGAAGGCCCCATCACCCAGGCCGATGCCCAGATCACGGGCACGTTTACGCAGCAGGAGGTGGCGGACTTGTCGCTGGTCCTGCGGTCCGGCGCGTTGCCGGCGTCGCTGACCTACCAGCAGGAGGAGTCGGTCGGCCCGACACTGGGTGACGCGTCCGTTCGCGCGGGTGTGCAGGCCTCGCTCGCCGGCCTGATCCTCGTGGCCCTGTTCATGCTGGCGTACTACAAGCTCGCGGGGATGAACGCCGTGTTGTCGATCGCGCTCAACCTGATGATCCTGATGGGCTTCATGGCGTACCTGGGCGCGGTCATGACGCTGCCCGGCATTGCCGGCTTCATCCTGACGATCGGTATGGGCGTCGACTCGAACGTGCTGATCTTCGAGCGCATCCGCGAAGAAATCGCCAACGGCAAAGGCGCACGCCAGGCGGTGGCCGCGGGATTCGACCGGGTGTTTATCACCATTCTTGATACACACGTCGCGTCGCTCATCGCGGCCGCGTTTCTCTTCCAGTTCGGCACCGGCCCCATTCGCGGATTCGCCACCACGTTGTTCTTCGGGTTGATCTCCAACGTGTTCACGGCCGTGTTTGTGTCACGCACGTTGTTCGATATTTCGCTCTCGCGGCGGCCTGGTACGGCCCGCCTGAGCATCTGATTCGCCGTTACGGAGCCCCATGCAGATTCTTGGATCGACCAATTTCAATTTCATCAAGTGGCGATGGCACGCCATTGCGCTCTCGGCGGCGATCATCATCATCGGGTTCGCCCAGATTGTGCAGCAGGGGGGGCCGAGGCTGAGCGTCGACTTCTCCGGCGGCACCTCCATGGTGCTGCGCTTCGGCCAACCCGTGACAGAGGATGCCGTGCGCACCGCGCTCGCCAGCGTGACGGGCGACAAAACCGTTCAGCGGTTTGGCCAGCCGTCCGAGAACCAGATCCTGGTTCGCCTGCCGCAGTCCATCACGGTCGAGGAAGGGACAACCCTTGATGACGCGGCCGAGCAGGTGGACGCGCTCGTGCGCAAGGCCAACCTCGGCGCCTTTACCAGAGAGAAGACCGAGATCGTCGGACCGGTGGTCGGACAGGACCTGCAGCGCAAGGGCATCTACGCCACGCTCACCGCCATCGCCGGCATCATGCTTTACATCGGCTTCCGGTTCCGCTTCACATTTGCGGCCGGAGCCATTGTGGCCACCCTGCACGACGTGCTGGTCACGCTGGTGTTCCTCAACTGGTTCGGCTACGAACTCTCGCTCAACATTGTGGCCGCGCTGCTGACCATGACCGGGTATTCGGTCAATGACACCATCGTCGTGTTCGACCGCGTGCGTGAAAACGCCCGGACGATGCGCAAGGACAGTCTGGACACGCAGGTGAATACGAGTGTCAATCAGACGCTGTCGCGCACGGTGATCACGGCGGGCACCACGTTCCTGGCGGTGTTCGGCCTCTACATGTACGGTGGTGATGTGCTCGAGGGGTTTGCGTTCACCCTGCTCGTGGGCATCATCAGCGGCACCTATTCGACGATCTTCATCGCGGCGGCCATTGCCATCCTGCTGACCAAGAAGACCGCGGTGGCGCCGACGACCGGGGCGAACCGGGCGCGCGCCAGGGCGTAGTTCCTGGCGACCATGACGCTCGTCGAGGGAGCGGTGCTCGGCGTGGTGCAGGGACTCACCGAGTTCCTGCCCATCTCGAGTTCCGCGCACCTGATTCTTGCGCGCGCTGTCCTGGGCTGGGACGCCGGCGAACTCAATCTGGCATTCGACGTGGCGTGCCACCTGGGCACGCTGGTGGCGGTCATCGCGTTTTTCACCGGCGATATTGCCGCCATGGCCCGGTCGATCCCGAAGGCCTTCACCAGACACCCGGATGCCGCCGCGCGCCGCCTCTGGCTGCTCGGCGCCGCGATGCTGCCGATCATTGTCGTCGGGCTGACCTTGAGCGACTATGTGGAGATGGCGCGCGACCAGCCGCGGCTGACGGCGATCGCCCTCATGGCTGGCGCTGGACTGTTGTTCCTCGTGGAACGGTTGTCGGCGCGCACGGGCACCGAGGCCCACTTGACCCTCGTCGGAGCCGGCGTGATCGGGATCGCACAGGTGATGGCCCTGGTGCCGGGCGTGTCACGGTCGGGAGCCACGATCACGGCGGGCATGTTGCTCGGCCTGAGCCGGACGGCGTCGGCACGATTCACGTTTCTGCTGAGTGTGCCAGCCATTGGCGCGGCCGCAGCGCACGAGGGCCTGAAACTGCGGGACGTGGTGTTGACCGGGCACGACTGGGCCCTGTTCGGCGTGGGGTTCGTCGCCTCCGGGGTCGTCGGCTACCTGTCGGTGAGCTATCTCCTGAAGTTTCTGGTGAGCCATCGGCTTGATGTGTTTGCCTGGTATCGCATGGCGGTGGCCGTGGCGATTCTTGTCTGGCTCTGAGCCGGGGGGTGATGATGCAGTGGCTGCGGCGGTCGTTCATCACGGGGTTTTTTGTCGCGGTCCCGCTCGTGGTGTCGGTGGCGGCGATTGTCTGGATGTTCCGTGTGGTGGACGGCCTGACCCACGGGCTGTACGAACGGTGGCTGGGACCCCAGCCCCATCCCCCCGGACTGGGATTGGTGACGACGGCGATTGTGGTGCTGGGCATCGGCGCGTTGGCGACGAACGTGCTTGGGCGGCGGGTGTTGGGCCGGGGCGAGGCCTTTCTGATGCAGGTGCCGGTGTTTCGCACGGTTTACGCACCGGTGAAGCAGTTGATCGTGGCGTTTTCTCCGGACAACGAGTCCGGATTCAAACGTGTGGCACTTGTGGACATGGGCGAACGCGGGTTGGTGTTGGGGTTTCTCACCAAAGAGTTCAGCGTGGACCGGGGGCAGGGACCCGAGGCGCTGTTCGCGGTGTATGTGCCCACAAACCATTTGTATCTGGGCGACGTCATGGTCTGCCGACCGGCGCAGGTGTCGTTTCCCGAGATGACGGTGGAGCAGGGCGTGCGGGTCTTTCTCACGGGAGGGATGGGGCTTCCCGCGCAGATCAGGGTCCGGGCGCATTCGGTACTCGACAGCGGGGCCGAGTCCGGGAGATGATGGCGCCTCGGGGGCGATCGGGGCCGTTTTTCCGGAAGCGGTGTCAAAGAGAGCAGGTGTCCGCTTTGTTGACACTATTTTTTGGCCCTGACTATAATTCCGGTCCCGAGGAAGCCCAGGGCAGGAGGATCAACCGTGCCGCGTGAAATGTTCGCCGACGTGACCGACCCGTCAGTGAAGTTGGGGACCAAGCAGTGGTACAC
>CAZAZR010000253.1:0-3687 GCA_964489685.1 uncultured Solibacteraceae bacterium
ATTATAATGCGCCCACATGACACGCATCGGTATCGTCCTGGCGCTCGGAGTGGTCGCTACGCTGGATGCCGGCCAGCAGACGTTTCGGACGTCGGCCGACGTGGTCGTGCTTCCGGTGGCGGTCGTCGGCCGGGGCAACACGCTTGTTCGCGGCCTGACGCGGGACGACTTCGAGGTCTTTGAGGACGGCAAACGCCAGACGTTGACGTTTTTCAACGAAGGGGCTGGTGGTGCCGCGCTCCCGTTGCATCTGGGACTTCTGCTTGACACCTCCAGCAGCATGGATCGGGATCTGGCCACCGCGTCGTCGGCCGCGATCCGATTCGTGAACGCGGTGGACGAAGCGGTGGATGTCACCTTTGTGGACTTCGCCACCGAAGTCCGGGTGTCTCGGTTTTCGCCCCCCAGCTATGCGCACCTGTTCGAGCGCATGCGGTCGAATAAGGCCGAAGGATCGACGGCGCTGTACGACGCGCTCGCGTTGTACCTGGCTGCGGCCGGGCAGCAGGACGGACAGAAGGTGCTGCTGCTCTACAGCGACGGGGAAGATTCCACAAGCAGCATCGGCTACGGCCGCGTGATCGAGATGTTGCGCCTCAGCGACGTCATGGTGTACGCCATCGGGTATCTCGACAGTCTGCGGGGCAGCCGCGGCGCCGCCCAGTTGCGGCTCAACGACCTGGCTCATCAAACCGGCGGCGAGGCGTTTTTTCCCTTGGACCGAAAGCAACTGGACGAGATCTATGGGAAGATCGAGGACGAAATCGCGTCGCGCTACTCGTTGGGCTTCATGTCCACCAATCGAGCCCGCGACGGCAAGTGGCGGAAGGTTGAGGTCCGCGTGACCTCGCCGGCCGGCAAGGGCGCGAAGGTGCGCACCCGCCCCGGCTACTTCGCCCCGGCCCGGTAACGGTCGCGTAGTACGATGGGGGTTCGGCCGTACCCCTTATGCCTTCTCTTGACGACCGCTTCGAACTGGTATCGGACTTCGAGCTGCGAGGCGACCAGCCAGCCGCGATTGCGCAGCTGGTTGACGGCCTGCAGCGCGGCGATCCGGCCCAGGTCCTGCTGGGCGTGACCGGGTCGGGAAAGACTTTTACCATGGCGCACGTGGTGGCCACCGTGAACCGGCCGACGCTGGTGATGGTGCATAACAAGACGCTCGCTGCCCAGCTGTTCCAGGAGTTTCGACGCTTCTTTCCGCGCAACGCCGTGGAGTACTTCGTCAGCTACTACGACTATTACCAGCCAGAGGCGTTCATGCCGGCCTCAGGCACGTACATCGAGAAGGAATCGATCGTCAACGAAGAGATCGACCGGCTGCGCCTGTCGGCGACGCGCTCGCTCTTCGAGCGCCGCGACGTGCTCATCGTCGCCTCGGTGTCGTGTATTTATGGCCTCGGATCGCCCGAGGCGTACTACGGCCTCGTGGTTGAGGTGCGCAAGGGCGACACGCTGGGGCGCGACGCGTTGTTGAGACAGTTGGTGGAGATTCAGTACGAGCGCAACGATCAGGAGTTCACGAGGGGCACCTTCCGGGTGCGCGGGGACATTGTGGAGGTGTATCCCTCGTATGAGGACATCGGCATCCGCGTCGGGTACTTTGGCGACGAGGTGGACGACCTGGTCACATTCGATCCGCTCACCGGCCGGGTGGTGCGGTCGCATGATCGGATGTCGGTGTTCCCGAAGACACACTTTGTCACGCCGCGATCGAAGACACTCCTAGCGGTGGAGCGCATCAAGGCGGAATTGACCGAGCGGCTGGCCGAACTTGACGCCGCGGGCCGCGTCCTGGAGTCGCAGCGCCTGCATCAGCGGACCATGTTCGACCTCGAGATGATGAAGGAAATCGGGTACTGCCACGGCATCGAGAACTACTCGCGGCATCTGTCCGGGCGGGCTGCGGGCGAGCCGCCACCGACCCTGCTTGACTATCTGCCCGAAGACGCCCTGCTGATCGTGGACGAGAGCCACCAGACGGTGCCGCAGGTGCGCGGCATGTTCCACGGCGACCGGGCCCGCAAGGAAGTGCTGGTCGAGTACGGGTTCCGTCTGCCGTCAGCCCTCGATAACCGGCCGCTCAGTTTCGAGGAGTGGGAAGAGCGGCGTCGGCAGGTGGTGTACGTCAGCGCCACGCCCGGGCCCTATGAGCTGAGTCACGCCGGCGGTGTGGTGGTCGAGCAAATCATTCGCCCGACGGGCCTGGTCGATCCCGTCATCGATGTCCGGCCGGTGGCGGGGCAGATTGATGATCTGCTGGCGGAGATTCGTGAGGTCGCCGCGCGCGGGGAGCGCGTGCTCGTGACGGTGCTGACCAAACGCATGGCCGAAGACCTGACGCAGTACTACCAGGAACTGGGCGTACGGGTGCGATACCTGCATTCGGACATCGACACACTGGAACGGGTGGACATCCTTCGGCACCTCCGCCTGGGAACCTTCGACGTGCTGGTCGGGATCAATCTTCTGCGTGAGGGACTCGATTTGCCCGAGGTGTCGCTCGTCGCGGTGCTTGATGCTGACAAGGAAGGGTTCTTGCGATCGGCGGGGGCCCTGATTCAGACGATGGGGCGCGCCGCGCGGCATGTGCGGGGGCGCGCGCTCCTGTACGCCGACCGCATGACCAATTCCATGCGCCAGGCGATTGATGAAACGGAACGCCGGCGGCGCGTGCAGGAAGCCTACAACCTGGAGCACGGCATCACGCCGGCCTCCATTGTGAAGCACATCGATGATGTGTTGTCGAGCGTCTATGAGCGCGACTATCTGACGGTGCCGCGCGTGGAAGAGTCGCGGGAGACCTTCCGGTCGAGGGCGGAGTTGGATCGAAAGATTGTGGCCCTCGAGCGCGACATGAAGGCTGCGGCCGCGAACCTGGAGTTCGAACGCGCCGCCAGTGTCCGGGATCACCTTCGCCGGTTGCGCGATCCGGGCCGGGTCATGGTGGGAGGGGAGACCTAGTGCCCTCCTTTGTCGTGAACGCCCTCAAGACGGCGTTGCTTGAGGTGCAGGACTACCTCAAGCTCCTCGGACAGATTGCGCGCGGCCTGACGTCACGCCCGATCTACTTTCGCGACATCGTCGAACAGTTCGAGAGCATTGGACTGGGCTCGCTGACGGTGGTGTTGCTGACCGGCACGTTCACGGGGATGGTGCTGGCGCTGCAGTCGGGCATCACGCTGGATCAGTTCGGCGCACGTTCGATGGTGGGCCGGCTGGTCAGCGCCTCGATGGTGAAGGAGTTGGGTCCGGTTCTGACGGCATTGATGGTGACCGGGCGTGTCGGGTCTGGCATCGCGGCCGAGCTTGGCTCGATGATGGTGACGGACCAGATCAGCGCCTTGCGCGCGCTCGGCACCGACCCCGTGCGCAAGCTGGTGGTGCCGCGCGTGCTGGCCGGCATCATCATGGTGCCCGTCCTGACGATCGTGGCCGACGCGGTGGGCATGGTGGGCGCCTGGTTGATCACGACGACGCAGCTGAAAGTGGCGGGAAGTGTGTTCTGGAATTCGGTGGTCGTGGGGCTGTACATCCAGGACGTGTGGATGGGGATCATCAAGCCGTTTTTCCTGGGCTTCGCGCTCGTGACCATTGCCTGCCACGTCGGCCTCCGTGCCACGGGCGGTACGCAGGGGGTGGGACGGGCGACGACCAACGCCGTGGTGGGTGGTTCGGTGGCCGTCC
>CAZAZR010000254.1:0-3631 GCA_964489685.1 uncultured Solibacteraceae bacterium
GAGTTGGCGATGAAATACAGCGACGTCATCCGCAGGCGCGGCTTGATGTTCGCCTCTGGCATCTGCTGCTTGATATCGGTGACATGTACCGTGCGCGGCAGGTTCTTGATGGCGTTGTGCAGTTCACCGGTCAGCGCGTCAAAGGGACTGGCCAGATCCACTTTCGCAGTGGGAATGCCAAACGCGTCCGCCATGACGCACGCATCCGCTTCATCCTGCGCATGGCTGTAGCAGGGCAGGATGACACCCAGTACGCGGTTGGGTGTGGCCATCTGGCACAGCCGCGCGACCACCGCCGAATCAATGCCGCCGCTCAGGCCGAAGACAAACCCGTGGGCGCCGGCGTCCTGGGCGCGGTCCCGTAGCCATTGGACGAGGACGTTGGCACGTTTCGAGAACATAGGGGAATTGTATCGCTCACACGGTCAGCGGTTTCGAGCGGCGAGGTTCTCGATGGCCTCCGCTGCAGGGGAGTCGGGCCACATCGGCAACGGCGCCGCAGTATAGGTGGCGTGCGCCAGTTCGCCCTGGAAGAAGACGACTTCTCCCGCCATCCACGCCAATTTGGACCACACCCGCAGCAACAGGTACATCTGGGTCAGGAGGAATGCGACAGGCACCGAGGCCCACGCCGACGGGGCGGCCGTGAACCAGAGCCTGACCACGATCACCGAGGCGACCGCGCTCAGCAAATACAAGCCGAACACCCGGAACGGCCGTCGGCGCACGAAACGCAGGGAGGCACCGAGTGCCCCCACCATGCTTCGCCGGTCTTCCACCACCGCGCGCACCTTGGCGTAGTCGGCGATAAGGCTGACGACAGCGAGCGACGCCGCGAAGACGAGATACAGCCCCACCCGCACAGCCTGCGCCTCACGCTCGGTCGTGATGGTACGCGTCCAGCCGTTCCACAGGGTGCCGAAGAGGTACGGATGCAGCCAGGCGAAGAGCGCCCAGTACGCGGCGCCGACCATCACGCCAAGACGAAGGAACCGCCAGAAGAAGACCCCGCACGCCGCAAAAAACGCTGCGGTGCGGACGGGGCGCGCCCTCGCGAATCGATCCAGGATACCGCCCGACAGAAAAATCCACAGCACCGCGTAGGCCGCCGCCGCGCCAGCCACGACCGGCGGCAGTGGTTTCGCATCGAAGAAGCCCCCGATGGTCGAGAGCGTCCCGCCGAAGCCCAGGATTTCGTGCGTGAACGTGCGCCCGAGGCCCTGCGCCTGCGCGCCAAACTCGGCCGCCCACCCGGCGTCCCATCCCCACGCCGCGCGGTCTGACACGATGCTCGACCCGAGGTGCTCGGCCAGCATCCCGCGCAGCGCGAGACCCAGGGGCAACGCCATCAGGAACAGGGCGGCCAGCACACCAAGGGTGATGGCGGGCGCACGAAGGGTGCGGCGCCACCCTTCTAATAAGGCACCAAGGGCGGTAGCCCTTGGTGCGGTGGAAACGACCTCAGGAGAAGAAGGCATACGTCAGCATCACTTCCTGCAGCCAGCCCATCCAGCGGAGCGACCATCGGCGCGCCGCCGCGGGTGCCTGCGGGGACGAGGTCCACGAGTTGTTCGTGTAATTCAGGTCGAGCATGAGGATGCGGTCGGGATCGACCTCCACGCGCACAATCGGCGACGGCCCCTGATCGACAATGGCCTCCCATCGGCTCTGGCCGTCCCACGTGGTCATATCCGTCGTGCCGTCCGCATAGGTGCGCCGAATGGTGATCGGAAACACGCCCTCCTGCAGACGACGCACGACAACCGTTGACTCGTATCCGTTGGCCGCCGGTGTATTGGTGACGTGTGTGACCGCATAGTCAAACGCTGCGCTGCTGCGGACGGTGGCGTCAAAAAACCAGGTGAGGTCTGCACCCGATACTTCGTTGGCGATCGAGAAGAAGTCCTCAGGCGTCGGGTGCCGGAAGGCGCCCCGCGAAAAATGCGTCGCCAGCACGCGCTGCATCGTTTCCCAACCCAGGTAGCGTTCAAGCGTCGCGAGCCACAGCGCGGTCTTGTTGTACGAAATCTGGCTGGCGCTGCCGGGCCAGTACCGCCACGTCGGCGTGGACTGCGTGTCGTACGACGCCACGGGCCGGTAGGCGTTCAGCCGGTTGCCGTCGATGGCGCGCGACCACGCGACATCGGGGAACGCCCAGGGCACGAAGCCGCCGAAGTATCGCTCGACTGTGACGAACCTGTTCGGCAAGGCCTCATCGATGACGCGGGCGGTCGCGTAGGTGTTGAACCCCTCATCCATCCACGCATGTTCGACCTCGTTGGTGGCGACGATGCCGTACCAGAACTGGTGGCCGGTTTCGTGGATGGTGACGCTCTCGGGCTGTGCGCCGTCCAGGGGCGCCCAGTTGCGGGTGCCCGCGGTAAAGAGCATTGGATATTCCATCCCGCCCGTCGATCCCCCCTGCACGTCGGGGTTCACCGGCGTCACGGGATCGACAATGGTGATGTGCGGGTAGGGGTACGGTCCAAACCACTCGCCGTAATACCGCAGCGCCGTGCGTGTGGCGACGAAATGACGGTCCGCCTGCTTGGCGTGTTCGCGCTGCAGCAGCAGGCGCATGGTCACCGGCGGAAGGCCGGGGTGCTCGAAGCGTTCCACATGTTCGACGAAGTTCGGACTCGTTGTCCACGCGAAGTCGTGGACGTCGTCGGCCACAAAGTGATGTGTGTCCTGCTGGTCGCCACTGGGCAGCACAGGAGAGGCCATACCCGTTGCGCCAACGGTCCATCCCTTCGGCACGGTCAATGCGATGTCGTAGGTGCCGAAATCAGAGAAGAACTCGGTGGCGGCGTGAAACTGGTGCGCGTTCCATTCGCCGTTGTTCTGGAACACGCCGAGTTTCGGAAACCACTGGGCGATGAAGTAGTACTGGCCCAGGCGGCCCGTGCGCGCGAAGGTCACGGGGACGCGCGAGGTCCAGGAGATATCAATGTCGATCGTCTCGCCCGGCAGCACGGGTCGATCGAGTGGCACGGCCAGCACCGTGCGGTCCTCGGCATTGCCATCGTCTGGCGCCACGAACGTGGCGCGTGGGCGCAGATCCGCACCGCGGGCGACCAGGGAGACGATCTCGATCGAGCCGCGGTGATCCGCCGGCCGGCGGGCGAGTGCCGCACCGCGCCCCAGGCGTTGTTCGCGCATCCACGACGAGTGACCGTCGCGCCAGGCGTTCCAATAGAGATGGAAGCGCAGGTCGTGGGCCGGTGCCGTCGTGATGTTGCGCCAGATGATGCGACCCGATCCGCTGATGGTGTGTGTGTCAGGGTCGAGAGTCGCCAGCAACTGGTATGACGCGTTGCGCGGCGAGCGGGCCGGTGACGCCTCTTGCGCGAGCCCCGCGGGCCGCGCCACCAGCAGCAGGGCCGCGATCAAGGTCCAGAGGGAACGCCGGCGCATGGCCCGAATCGTATCCCAAGATTCATTGCCGAGAGCGTCCCCTGGCAATCCATCAATCCATCAATCCATCAATCCGACAATCCGACCTTACAATCGACAATCAGCCATGCATCACATCCCGATCCTCTCCTTGCTTTTTCTCCAGCTGACACCGGTAATCATCACCGTTCGGCACGACAACTCGCCCGTGGTGGGGGCCACTGTCACCTGCGCG
>CAZAZR010000255.1:0-3605 GCA_964489685.1 uncultured Solibacteraceae bacterium
CGCCACCGCCCGTGAGTGTGACCGTGGCCAGGCGCGTCCTCACGCCGGGGCAGCGTACAGAGATCGGTGTGCACACGTTCTCTCGAGCCGTGCCCACCGCGCGTGTGCGCGGCACCGCTGCTGCCCCGTTGTCAGTACGCCTCTGGCCGTCGACGGAGACGTCATCGGGTGCGGCGCGGGAATGGGCGGGTGAGTTTCGCGCGCCAGACATCCCCGGGCGCTACCAGGTTGAGGTGACGACTGACGCCGGCGCCCTCGGCGCGGCCGAACTCCTGGTAGTGGGCACCGATGCGGACAGCGACGGGTGGGTGGCCCCGGTCGGGGAGGGCGACGGTCTGGCGGCAATGGCCGCGTCGGCCCATCGTGGCGCGGTGGTACCAGAGTCGCAACTCGCCGCGTTGCCTGCACAGATTGCCGCGGCGCTGAACACGCCGCCCGTACGGCAGCCGTGGCATCCCATGCGCTCGGTCTGGTGGCTCATGCCGTTCACCGCATGTGCCGCCAGCGAGTGGTGGCTCCGCCGACGCCGTGGACAGCGATAGCGTCCTCCCGGTCAGCGGTGGGGTTCACAACAGCGGACAGCGGACGGCCAGAACGCATCGATGGTGTAGACCTGATTGTTGGGGCGACTGCGAGTGCCGAAGAGCAGCACGCGCGTGCCGATATTCTGCCGGAAGACCAGCGACTCGTCGGCAAGCGCGCCGAGCGGCGAGCCCGTGAATCGCGCCCTGAACCGCTCGACTTCCCATGCCTCAAGCAGGATGTAGACGTCGTGGCCGCGTTCGTTCAGCCAACGCACGGTGTCGTCCAGGCGATGGGGTTCGATCCAGTCGTACCGCAATGAGCGGCGGCCACCGTAATAGGTCACCGTGCCGGAATGCTGCATCGCGAGTACGACGCTTTCGGGCTTTGTGATCTCACGAACCACGTGCGCGGCCGACACATAGCGCAAGTCGCCCCAGCCCACGCGGAACGAATCGTGTCGATGGGCATACGACAGGCCCCAGGCACCGGCAAGCAGCAGCACCACGATGCCCGTCCGGCCGTACGCACGGCCGGTGGCGTTTGTCGCGATCCACGCGGTGCCGATCGCCAGGGCGGGCCATGCAGGAAGAAAAAACCGCAGGTACCACCAGTCCGCAAACACCTGATACGGCAGGTAGATTGCCAACATGGCCGCGCTGACAATCAGGAGCACACTCACGGCAGCCGGGCCCTGCGTCTTTCGCAGCCATCGTGGGGGCAGCGCCAGCGCAGCCACGCCAAGCGCGACCACCGGTGTGTGACTCTGAAGAAGCCACGACGAATAGTTCCACAGGTTCGACCGAATGTGCGACACCGCAAAGAAGGCGTCGAGATCGCCGTAGCCAGAGGCCGTGGCGGATCCGTAGAGCGCGTGATTAAACAGCGCCATGCCGATGGCGCCGGGCGCTGCGGCAGCCGTGAACAACACACTGCGAATGACGCGATCCCGCCACCCGGGTGTCTGCCGGTCCAGGACAAGCAGCCAGGCGGCAAGGGCAGCCACCACAGGCGCCAGATTCGGTCGGATCAACACGACCAGCGCCATGGACAGTCCTGCCAGCACTGCATCGGTGCGAGACGTGCGCAGGCACCAGAGGATCGCCAGCGCCGAGAGTGCCGCCGCGGGAATGTCGCTCATCGGCGACGCCATCATGTGGATGACGACTGGGCTTGTGGCGACCACCCATGCGGCGGCCGCGCCGACTTGCGGTGAGGCGACGCGGCGTCCGATCCAGTACGTGGTGGCCACCAGCAGGCCTGCCATCAGCGCGATCACAACCACGATGCCGCATTGGCCGAGCAGCCACTTCGCGCCGGCAAAGAGTAATGGCAATCCCGGCGGATAGACCGGCACGCTCGCCAGGCCTCCGGCGGCCGGCCGATACCCCAGCGGCGCCGCGATGCGGGCCCGATGGGGCCATGGCGCGTCGCGCAGCCACTCCTGGTCCATTCTCAGGTCGCCAGAGAGCCACCCGTCGGCGTGCCGGACATACCCGAACGAATCGGCACCACCGATCGCCCCGTAGTTGGTCTGAAGAGAAGTTCCGGCCACCAGGATGGCAAGCGTGGCGGCAATGGCAGGGGGCGTGAGGAGCACACGAATCGCCGCCTGCTCGGCGCTCACATCGTGCGATTTCCGCCACAGCAGCCGGACGGCGAGCAGCCCCGCGCCAATCCCCAGCGGTCTCAGGGGATCCGTGGCTCGAAGCGGCAGCCCCAGCAGGTCGGCCGACACTCCGCCACTGAGCCAGATCCCCGCGCTAGCCGCCAGGCACAGTGCGCCAACGCACGTGCACGAGACGAGCACCGCCCGGGAGACGCGCGAGGATCGCCGCTGGATGCTCATGACCAGTACGGGAGGATAGCCGATCGCAGTTGCGCCGACTTGACTGACAGCGGTAACCTTCGCAGCACCATGTATTCACGCGATCAGGTCAAGACCATCACCGACAAGATCTTCAACATGTCCGGGGCCGACAACATCGAGGTGAATTTTTCATCGTCGGAACGGTCGGGCACGCGCTTCGCCAACTCGTCGATCTCTGCCAACCTGGTGCAGTTCGATCAGCAGTTGACGATTACGACACACGTGGGCGCGAAGGTGGGCAGTTCCTCGACGCGCGACTTCAGCGAGACGTCGCTCAAGCTGACGTTTGACGAGGCCATGACCAACGGCAGAGGCGCCCCGGATCGCGCCGCGCCTGCTGTTCTGATAGGGGCGCAGGAGTACCTTCCGGTGGACGCGGCGCTGCCGAGCGCGAAGGCGTTTGGACCCGCCGAACGCGCCCGCATGGTGCGCACCAGCATCGACATCAGTAAGAAGATGGGAACGGTCGGCTCCGGCTTCATCCCGAAGAATCACGAGACGACGTGTGAAGCCAATACGAAGGGGCTGTTTGCGTTTTATGAAGTCGCCGACGCGAGTTTCATCCTGACGTGCCGCATGCCCGACGGATCGGGTTCGGGCTGGGCCGGCATCACCGGCATCAAGGACATCGGGATGATCAACCCGGTGGAAATTACCGAGGTGGCGTCCAAGAAGGCGCTCGACAGCCGGAAGGCCCGCGCGCTGGAGCCCGGCCGCTACACCGTGATTCTGGAGCCCCGCGCGAACGCGCGTTTCCTGTCGCTGATGACCGGCGTGTTTGGCGGTGGTGGTGGCGCCTTCATGCAGGGCAAGAAACCCGGCGACAAGATCTTCAGCGACCTGTTCACCCTCAAGAGCGACATCGGCAACCCGATCCTGCGGCAAACGACGATGCTCGGCGACAACACGCCTGCGGCGCCGGTCACCTGGCTTGAAAAGGGTGTACTGCGGAACCTGACGGGCGGCCCCAACAGCACCAGCCCCAAGGCCAACGTCAACATGAGCCTGGTGATGGAAGGGTCTGACCTGACCACGGCCGACATGATCAAGCAGACCAAGCGCGGTCTGCTCGTGACGTTCTTCTGGTACATCCGCGGCGTGGACAATGCCACCCTGCTCAATACCGGCATGACGCGTGACGGGCTGTTCCTCATCGAGAACGGCGAAATCACCATGCCCGTCCAGAACTTCCGGTGGAACATGTCGCCGCTGG
>CAZAZR010000256.1:0-3562 GCA_964489685.1 uncultured Solibacteraceae bacterium
CTCAAGGGACGACTGCTCGAGATGGGCGGCCTGGCCGAAGAACGGCTGCGCATGGCCGTGCGCAGTCTGGTCGATCGCGAGGGCCGCGTCGTGGAGGCCGTGCTCCACGGCGACGCCGCCATCAACCAGCTGCACATCGAAATTGACGACCGCTGCTTCAAGCTGCTGGCGCTGCACCAGCCGATGGCCGTGGACCTGCGTTCGATCGTCGCCGCCGTCAAGATCAACACCGACCTCGAGCGCGTCGGCGACCTGGCGGTCAACATCGCCGAGGCCGTGCGCCGCTACCTGCAGCACCCCCCGGTCAAGGAGCTGATCGACATTCCGAAAATGGCCGAACTGGCGCAAGTCATGCTGCGCGACGCGCTCGACGCGTACGTGCGCCACGACCTGGCCCTGGCCCAAGAAGTCCTGGCCCAGGACGACGAGTTGGATGAGCTCAAGACCCAGGTGTTCCGGGACCTCCTGGCGTGTATGCTGCGCGACGCCGCCACGATCGAGCCCAGCCTGGACCTCATCCTCATTTCGCGCCATCTCGAGCGGATTGGCGACCACGCCACGAACGTCGCCGAGGACGTCATTTTCATGGTCTCGGCCAAGGATGTCAGGCATCAGTAAATGGGCCAGTGGGCCAGTGCAGTGGGCCAAGGAGGCAATGGGCCATTGCCTCATTGCCTCGTTAACGAACGATGTACAATGCACGAGATGTCCGTCCGACCTGTGTGCGTGTCATGCCGCCTGCAGGTTGCGGATCCCCGGTGGCGGCCCTTCTGCAGTGAACGATGCCAGTTGGCGGACTTGAGCCGCTGGCTGAAGGGCGACTACCGGGTTCCAGGGCCGGCCATCGACTCCACCCCCGACGGCCCCGATGACGATGACGGGAACGGCCGGCAGCACTGAGAGACGCCCTCCCAAACCGAAGTTGTTTTATGGCCGACACGCTCACAATCACCGACAACCGCACCGGCAAGCAGTACGAAGTGCCCATCGCTGAAGGCACGATCCGCGCGATGGACCTGAGGAAGATCAAAGCGTCGCCCGAAGACTTCGGGCTGATGACCTATGACCCGGCGTTCCAGAACACCGCGTCCTGCCGCAGCAGCATCACCTTCATCGACGGCGACAAGGGCATCCTCGAATATCGCGGCTACCCCATCGAGCAGCTTGCCGAGCACAGCTCCTACCTGGAAACCGCGTATCTCATCCTGTTCGGCGAGCTGCCCACCACCCCGCAGCTCGACTCGTGGAGCCGTGAAATCACGCTCCACACCATGCTCCACGAGAACATCAAGAAGTTCATGGACGGGTTCCAGCACGATGCCCATCCCATGGGCATCTTCCTGTCCACGGTGGGCGCCCTGTCCACGATCTATCCCGACGCGAAGGAAGTGGGCGATGCGGACGGCCGGCGCCTGCAGATTCTCCGACTGATCGCGAAGGTCCCGAGCATCGCCACCTACGCCTTCCGGCACTCGATCGGCCGGCCGTACGTCTACCCGGACAACGACCTGAGCTTCACCGGCAACTTCCTGAACATGCTGTTCAAGATGACCGAACTGAAGTACCGCCCGCACCCGGTGCTTGAGCGCGCGCTCGACGTGTTGTTCATCCTGCACGCCGATCACGAGCAGAACTGCAGCACCAGCGCGATGCGCGGCATCGGCAGCTCGCAGGCCGACCCCTACTCGTCGCTGGCCGGCGCCGCCGCCGCGCTCTACGGTCCCCTGCACGGCGGGGCAAATGAAGCCGTCCTGCACATGCTCAAGGAAATCGGGTCGGTGAACTACGTGCCGGCCTTCATCACACGCGTCAAAGGCGGCGACGGGCGGCTGATGGGCTTTGGCCACCGCGTGTACAAGTCCTACGACCCCCGGGCCAGAATCATCAAGCAGACGGCCGACCTGGTGTTCGACGTCACCGGTCGCAACCCGCTCACCGACATCGCCCTGGAGCTTGAGCGCATTGCTCTGGAAGACGAATATTTCGTCAGCCGGAAGCTGTACCCGAACGTGGACTTCTATTCCGGCCTGATCTATCAGGCCATGGGCTTCCCGCTCGACATGTTCCCGGTGCTGTTTGCGATTCCGCGCACCGCCGGCTGGCTGGCACAATGGGACGAGATGCTGCGCGATTCCGACCAGAAGATCGCCCGCCCGCGTCAAATCTACATTGGCGCGGGTCGTCGCGACTATGTCCCGCGCGAGGCGCGCGGATAACCCGGGGCTTGCCGCCCATCGCACAGGAGTCTGGATGCTGCTTCGTCTTCTCGGATCGGTCGGCGTCATCAGTCTGGCCGCGACCGCTGTCGTGGCTGCAGGGCACGTGAAGGTGCACGAGCAGGGCAAGGGCCCCACCTTCGACTCCGCGCGCTCCTGGGAGCATCTGAAGGCCATGGTGGACCTGGGCCCGCGGCCGTCCGGGTCGGCCGCCCTGCGCCAGACCCGGGCCTACATCACCCGCCAGGTGGCGGCGATGAACCTGACGGTCCAGGAACAGACGTTTACCGCCACCACCCCGGCCGGGGCCGTGGAAATGACCAACCTCATTGTCACGCTCCCCGGCCGGCGCACCGACCGGATCCTTTTTGCCGGTCACTACGACACCAAGCTCTTCAAGGACATCCGGTTTGTGGGCGCCAGTGACGGCGCGTCGAGCGGTGCCTTCCTGATCGAGCTGCTGCGAGCCCTCAAGGACCAGCCCCGCGAGTTCACCTACGAGTTCGTCTGGTTCGACGGCGAAGAGGCGGTGGTCGCCTGGGACTTGAACACCGATTCCACCTACGGCAGCCGCTTCTACGTCGAGCAGGGTCGCAAAGCCGGCACCCTCCCACAAATCAAGGCACTCATTCTGGTGGACATGATTGGCAGCAAGTCGTTGAAGATCGAGCGCGACAGCTACTCCGCCGGCTGGCTCAACGCCATTGTCTGGGCCGCCGCCAAGCGGCTGGGCCACTCGGCGCAATTCGTGGATGTCGAGACCACGATCGAAGACGACCACCTGCACTTCGTCCGGGCGGGCATCCCCTCAATCGATCTGATTGACCTGAACAACTACAACGCGCTCGGACACTGGCATACGGCGAGCGACTCGCTTGAGAACGTCTCGGCCACCTCTCTCCAGATTGTCGGCGACGTGCTGCTCGCCGCGCTCCCCGAGATCGTCGCCTACCTGCGCAAGTAGGAGCCTACGGGTTGTTCGCGACTCGGTTGTCGAACCGGCGGTCGAATTTCACCATGAAGGCCATGAAGGACAGGAAGGGGGAGCAGCACCATCAGCGCCCACCAGCGCCACGCCTGAATATCAGGGGCCCGAAACGCCAGCACCGTGAGCAAGACGATGGCGGCTGCGCTGTAGCCGTAGGTGGGCGTCCGCCCGGTGCGCCGGGACGGCATGGCGAGTCGCGAGGGCATAGGCTATCCTCGCTCAGTCCGTACAAAAAACAAGCGGCGACTGCACGTGCAGCCGCCGCGAGTTTTTCGTGAATCGTACCGATCTACTTCAGGTGCTTGCTGACCAGCTTGGTCATTTCGAACATGTTGACCGTCGCCTTGCCACCGAACAC
>CAZAZR010000257.1:0-3538 GCA_964489685.1 uncultured Solibacteraceae bacterium
ATGGTGTCCTCGTAGGGCGGCCATGATTGCGCCGTATGGTGTCCTCGTAGGGCGGCCTGGGTCTCAAGGCCGCCGTTCTTGTTATGCTCACACGATCTGACGAATTTCGCGCACGGCTGGACCGACTGTACGCCGACTTCAATCATCCTGAGTCGGCGTTTGATCCCATCCAGGTCGTCCGGCGGTACGGGCGGCTCGACGACCGCGAGATCATCGCCTTCATCGCCGCCGGGCTCGCGTTTGGCCGGGTTGCGTCGATCGTCGCGTCCATCGAAGCCGTGTGTCAGGTGCTGGGGCCGTCGCCGGCGGCGCGCGTGCGGGCGTTCGAGCCCGGGCGCGACGGTGCGGCCCTTCTGCCGCTCGTGCACCGATGGATCAAAGGCCGTGATCTGGTGGCGCTGCTCTGGATGCTGCGCCAGATGCTCGAAGAGGCCGGATCGCTCGAAGCGTACTTCGCGACGGGATGGTCGGCGGACGCAGCCGATGTGTCCGACACGATCGAATCGTTCTCCACACGTGCGCGCGCGATCGACCTGAAGCCGGCGTATGGCACGGTGCCGAAAGCGCCCGGGGTGTACTTCTTCTTCAGCAGGCCGTCGAGCGGTGGCGCCTGCAAGCGGATGAATCTGTTTCTTCGCTGGATGGTGCGCACCGATGGAGTGGATCCCGGCGGATGGAAGACGCCGCGGCCTGGCCAACTCGTGATTCCACTCGATACACACACCATCCGCACGGGTGCCTGCCTCAGGCTGACCAAGCGGGCGTCGCCCGGCTGGAAGATGGCCGCCGACATCACACAATCACTGCGCGCCATCGACCCCATCGATCCCGTGCGCTATGACTTTTCGCTGTGTCACCTCAGCATGATGGGCGCTTGCGGATACAAATCGAAGCAGCGTGACGCACAGTGTCCGCTTCGGGGCATCTGCCGGCCACGACCGCGCGCCTAAAGTTCAACGTGCGCTGGGTACGACGCGCGACATGCGTCTGGCGACATTAGAATGTCGTGGTGACGTGCCCAGCCTGCCACGCCTCCGTACCTGACGGCCGCTTCTGCGCGTCCTGCGGCGCAGACACTGACATGACGGTGATGGCGTCGGATGTCACGCGACTCGCGTCACCGTCGTCTTCCTCGTCATCGGGTTCCTCAGAGGGATCGGGTTCGGCGTCAGGCTCCTCGTCCGGGTCAGGGCAGGGGTGGCTCAGTTCGGCGGGCTCGATTGATCACGGGCGGTTCGCGCCCGGCACGGTGATCGACAACCGATACCGCGTGATCGGGCTCCTGGGGCGTGGGGGGATGGGCGAGGTGTATCGCGCCGATGATCTCCGGCTGGGTCAGCAGGTAGCGCTGAAGCTGTTGCCAGCTGCGCTTGCCAGTGGCCCGCAGCGCCTCATGCAGTTTCACAACGAAGTGCGCACGGCGCGCCAGGTGTCGCACCCGAATGTGTGCCGCGTGTATGACATCGGCGATCTGGCGATCACCGACGGCACTCGCCAGCTCTTCATCACGATGGAATACGTCGATGGTGAAGATCTCTCGTCCCTGTTGCGGCGGATCGGCCGGCTCCCGGAAGACAAAGCGCTGGATATCGCCAGGCAGGTCTGTGCAGGCCTGTCGGCGGCGCACACACGAGGCGTGATTCATCGCGACCTGAAGCCGGCAAACATCATGCTCGACAGCGCCGGTCAGGTGCGCCTGATGGATTTCAGTCTCGCGGCCATCGGAGCGGTCACCGATATCCGGGCCGGCACTCCGTCCTACATGGCGCCCGAACAGCTCAGCGGCACTGGCGTGACCGCCTTGAGCGATGTGTTCGCGCTTGGACTGGTGCTGTACGAGCTGTTCACGGGCCAGCGTGGGTTCACGGCAAAGACGGTCGGGGATCTCGTCGAGCAACATCAGAACCGCGCCATCGTGCCGCCTTCTGCGCTGGTGCCCGGGCTGAATCCCGCGATTGAACGCGCCATCATGCGATGCCTGGCGGCGGATCCAGCCGAACGCCCACCCTCGGCCATGGCGGTCTCGGCCGCACTCCCAGGCGGTGACCCGCTGGCCGCGGCGCTCGCCGCTGGAGAAACGCCATCGCCGCAGATGGTGGCGGCCGCCGGCGACGACACCACCGTGCTGTCGTTTGGGGCCGGTGGCGCCTGGCTGGCAGCATCGATCGTGCTGCTGGTCCTGGTCGGGATGCTCGCCAGCCGGCTGACGCTCAACGCGCAGATTCCGTTTGACCGGGCGCCGTCCACGTTGTTTGATGGCGCGCGCGACTTTGAGAAGTCCCTCGGATTCCCCGACCAGGCCGATCGCGCGTGGGGCATCTCGGTGCGCCAGGAGTTTCTTGGCTGGATCAAGGCGCGAAAGAGCCCGGCAGAACTGCCCGCCATTCTGCGGAGTGGCAGTCCGCCAGCCATGGTCTTCTGGTATCGCTCGAGTCCCGAGCTGCTGGTGCCCATCGACAACCCCGTGAGCGTGTCGGATCCGCCTTCCGGACTCACAGGCATGACGATCCTCGTACTCGACCTGAAGGGAAGGCTGCTTTCGTTCGAACGACTGCCGCCGCAGCTACTGCCGACCGCGCAGACGACGACGCCTGTGAAGTGGGATCAATTCTTCGAGGCCGCAGTCGTCCGCCTGGGAGACCTCAGTCCTGTCGCGCCCACGTATAGTCCGCGCGCGTTTGCCGACACCCGACTCGCCTGGCTCGGCACGTGGCCAGGACTGCCAGATGCGCCGCTCAGGGTTGAAGCCGGCTCGTACCTGGGACGTCCTGTGTACTTCCGCACGTTCGGTCCATGGAATGTGAGCGAGGCAGACAGTGCACCCAGTGGCGGGGTGCAGGCCATCGCCTTTCTTGCGCTCCTGATTGGGCCGGCACTCATGGTAGCCGCCGCGCTTGTGGCGCGCGCCAATTGGCGCGCCGGCCGTGGCGATCGGCGCGGAGCCATTCGGTTGGCTGCCGTCGTGGCGATCGCTCAGCTCGGGGGATGGTTCTTTGCCGCCCATCACGTGGCCGACGTGGGCGTCGAACAAGGGCGACTGTTCAGCGCGGCCGGCCGCACGATGTTTGGCGCTGCCACGCTGTGGCTGTTTTATCTTGCGGCCGAGCCGTATGTTCGCAAGACGTGGCCGCACATGCTGGTCACCTGGTCACGACTGCTCGGCGGCCGTTACCGCGACGGCATGGTCGGACGGGACCTGCTTGTCGGCGCGGTGTGCGGCCTGGCGATGACGGTAATCTCATACGTCTTTCACCTTGCGCCCGAATGGTTGTCGTGGCCGCCGTTCGCACCACACACGGCCGAGATGCTCCTTGGCACCCGCGCGCTCGTCGCGCGACTCTTCTTCCAGGCCTCCGGCGCCATGGAGAATGCGATGCTCGGCGTGCTCGGCCTGGCGCTCCTTCGCGCCGCACTCCAGCGCGCGTGGCCGCCACTCGGCCGCACCTGGGTCGCGTTCCTGGTGGCGACGATGCTGTTCTCGCCACTGGCCGCGCGCGGCCAGTTTCAATCGGGCTTGCTCGCGTTCGACCTGGTGTTC
>CAZAZR010000258.1:0-3528 GCA_964489685.1 uncultured Solibacteraceae bacterium
GGTCTCCAAAACCGAGGGCTGGGGGTTCGAGTCCCTCCTGGCCTGCCAGTACAGTGAACGCGCCGTAGAGGCGAACGGGTGGGTGGGGAAGCACGGGTGCTGAGGAAGTAATGTCCGACAACAACAAGGAACTGGCGGAGCAGGGGGGCGGACGGATCATCCGGGCGCGCCGGTTTCTGTCTGAAGTCAAGAATGAGCTTGCGCGGGTGAGTTGGCCGGCTCGCCGAGAGGTGTGGGCGACCACCCTCGTGGTGATCATTGTCTCGTCCCTGTTTGGCATTTACCTGTATGCGGTTGACCTGGGCATTTCGGCAGGCGTCCGCTGGGTCTTTGCACGGTTCGGTGGCTAATGACGGACGTCAAGACTAAGCAGTGGTACATCATCCACACCTACTCGGGCTTTGAAAACAAAGTCCGGGAGTCGCTCGAGCAGCGTGTGCAGGCGTACGGCCTGCAGGACGAAATCGGTGAGGTGCTGATTCCGACCGAGGATATTGTCGAACGGCGCGGTGGCAAGGAAGTGAAGAGCTCCCGCCGGTTCTTCCCGGGCTACATCCTGGTGGACATGCACATGTCCGACAACGCCTGGCACGTGGTGAAGAACACGCCGAAGGTGACCGGGTTTGTGGGCGCCGGCGCGAAACCGATGCCGCTGACGCGCGAGGAGGTTGACCAGATCCTGCACCAAGTGACGGTGGCCGCCGAGAAGCCGAAGCCGAAGTATTCGTTCGAGAAGGGCGATTCGGTCAGGATCAATGAGGGGCCGTTTGCGAGCTTTAATGGCGTTGTGGACGAAGTGAATACCGAGCGCAACACCTTGAAGGTCATGGTCACGATCTTCGGGCGTGCGACACCTGTGGAACTGGATTTCCTCCAGGTCGAGAAGTTCTAGAGATTAAGGGTGATATATGGCGAAGAAAGTCACAGCGCAAGTCAAGCTCCAGATTGCCGCCGGCAAGGCGACCCCGGCGCCCCCCGTGGGCACCGCCCTGGGGCCCCATGGCGTGAACATCATGGACTTCTGCAAGAACTTCAACGCAAAGACGGCCGCGCAGGACGGGTTGATTATTCCGGCCGTCGTGACGATCTATTCCGATCGGTCCTACACGTTCATCCTGAAGACGCCGCCCGCCGCGATTCTGCTCAAGCGTGCGGCCAATATCGCCAAGGGCTCGGGCGTTCCCAACAAGAACAAGGTGGGAACGGTCACGGCGAAGCAGGTGGAAGAGATTGCCAGGATTAAGTTGCCCGACCTGAACACCGACACGCTGGCCTCGGCCGTGCGTTCGGTCAGCGGCACGGCCCGGTCCATGGGACTCGACGTCGTCGGTTAGTGCGTTTGCCATGGTGGGAGGGGTTGAACCCCGCTGGAACCACCGAAGGAGTGTTATGCGTTCGAGAGGGAAGAAGTACCAGGCCGCGCGCGAACAGGTGCCGGTCAGGCCTCATACCGTGGAAGAGGCCGTTCCGCTGATTCAGAAGGTCAAGTACACCAAGTTCGATGAGACGGTCGAACTGTCGATTCGCCTCGGCGTCGATCCGAAACACGCCGATCAGATGGTGCGTGGCACGGTGGTGCTGCCCCACGGCCTCGGCAAGTCGAAGAAGGTGCTCGTGATCGCGAATGCCGAAAAGCAGCGCGAGGCCACCGACGCGTCGGCCGACGCGGTGGGCGGCGAAGAACTCGTCGAGAAGATCCTGGGCGGATGGCAGGACTTCGACGCGGTCGTGGCCACGCCCGACATGATGCGCGCAGTCGGCAAACTGGGTAAGGTGCTCGGGCCCCGCGGCCTGATGCCGAACCCCAAGACCGGAACCGTCACGACTGACGTGGCGAAGGCCGTGCGGGAAATCAAGGCCGGCAAGGTGGAGTTTCGCGTGGACAAGGCGGGCGTCGTGCATGCGCCGGTGGGGCGCATTTCGTTTGACACCGCCAACCTCGTGGCCAATGCCCACGCACTGATGGACAGCATCATGAAGGCGAAGCCTTCGGCGGCCAAGGGCCGGTACGTCAAGAGCGTGACGATGTCGTCGACCATGGGCCCGGGGGTGGTGATCGACACCACGAACCTCGATCAGCTCGTCAAACATTAACGCGCCGTCGGGAGTTTCGATCATGGCAGTCACAAGGGCAGAAAAAGCAACCGAGCTGCAGCAGCTCGTCACCGCGTTCGGCGAAGCCGAGACGGCGGTGCTCGTCGATTACCGGGGCATCACGGTGCCGCAAGTGACCGATCTGCGCAGGCAGATTCGCGGTGCCGGTGCGCGGTACACCGTGGTCAAGAACACGCTGGCGAAGCGTGCCACCGCAGGCACGCCGTTTGAAGGGCTGTCGTCGCATTTCGTGGGCCAGACCGGCGTGGTCTTCACCGACAAGGACCCGGTGGCGATGGCCAAGGTGTTGACCGCGTTCCTCAAGAACGTGCCGACGGCCAGCATCAAGGCCGCCGTGGTGCAGGGGCAGCCCGTGCCGGCGACGGCGATGGCCGCGCTGGCCAACCTGCCGAGCAAGCCGGAGCTGTACGCCAAGCTGCTCTTCGTCCTCCAGGCGCCGATGCAGCAGCTCGTGACCGTGCTGTCGGCGGTGCCCCGCGACCTCATGAACGTGCTGTCGCAGGCAGAGAAGAAAAAGGCCGCCGAATAGCGACGGCCGATTCCCGATAACGACGACCGATTAGAGATTGCAGATTTTCGATTCAGGAGAACAGACATGGCCGATATGACACAGCAGCAGGTGGTGGACTACATCAAGGGGATTTCGGTGCTCGAGCTTTCGCAGCTCGTCAAGGCACTGGAGACGGAGCTCGGCGTGTCCGCGGCTGCGGCGATGCCGATGGCGATGCCTGGTGCAGGCGGCGGCGGGGCGGCTGCCCCGGCCGAAGAGCAGACCGAGTTCACGGTGACGCTGACCGACATCGGCGGCAACAAGATCAACGTGATCAAGGTGGTCCGCGAAGTCACCAGCCTGGGCCTGAAGGAAGCCAAGGACCTCGTCGAGAGCGCGCCCAAGGCCATCAAGGAAGGCGTGACCAAGGACGAAGCCGCCGGCATCAAGAAGAAGTTCGAAGAAGTCGGCGCCAAGGTCGAAGTCAAGTAGTCCCGGGGCTCACGCCCCGGCGTGGGTCTTGCACGAGACGTGAAGGACGGAAGGAGCTCTTGATCTTTAAGAGCGTTCCCCTTCAGTCCTCCATGCCTCGTGTGAATCCCGAGTTGTTTTTTTGGCGGTGCGGCGTCTGGGTGACGTGGCACCGTAGTTTTGGCGTCGGCGTGTGGCCAACACGCCGGTGTGTCTCTGGCACGGCCCGAGGATTACTGCATGTACAGCCTGCCCAAGAACGTCTATCGCGAACGCATCGATTTTTCGAAGATTAATACCACGATTCCGATCCCGAACCTGATCGAGATTCAGAAGAAATCCTACGAGCGGTTTCTGCAGATGAATCGTCTGCCGGCCGAGCGCGAGGACGTGGGACTGCAGTCGGTCTTCAAGTCGGTCTTTCCGATCAGCGATTTCCGGGAGAACTCGTC
>CAZAZR010000259.1:0-3401 GCA_964489685.1 uncultured Solibacteraceae bacterium
AGGCGAACATCAAGCCGCGCCTGCGGATGACGTCGCTGTATTTCATCGCCAACTCCCTCAACTACCTGGTGGCCGGCACCGGCAATCGCAGCGAAATCACGCTGGGCTACTACACCAAATACGGCGACGGCGGGTGCGACGTGCTGCCCATCGGCGCACTACTCAAGAGCGAAGTGCGCTCGCTGGCCAAAGAACTCAGTATCCCCAAGGCCATCATCAACAAGGCGCCGTCAGCCGGCCTCTGGATCGGACAGACCGACGAAGCGGAGATGGGTTTCACCTACGACACGCTGGAGAAGTATCTGGCGGAAGGCCCGGCGGCGGTGCCCAAGGAAACCGCGGACCGCATCGAACGGCTGATGCGCACCTCGGACCACAAACGCGCGCTTCCGCCGATCGGCGAGCGAGGCCACACTCATCTCGCCCCGTGAGACCGCCGCGGCTCAGCGCCACCCTCGACCGTGCCCTTCGCGGCGTTGACCAACGCGACGGCCGCGTACCCCTGGGCCACTTCGCCTTTGCGGCCGACGCGAACGAAGGCGTGGCCCATGCCTTCCAGCTTCTCGAGTAGCGACCGCGGAATACGGTCCTCGATCTGCACGCGAGAGCCGGTCGGCGAGCTGCCGATGAGCATCCGCGGCGCCTCGATGGCGCGCTGCGCCCCCATCCCGCCGTCCACGACGTTGAGAATGATGGTGTAGACCGATGCCGGAATCCACGCGTTGCCCGCCGCGCCCACGGCCAACCGCGGCGTGAAACCAGAAATGCCGTAACGGCCCGGGTCACCTTCACTCGGCGCGAATACCAGGGTCGGCACACTGGTGGAGGAAGCCCGTTGCAACGGGAGCAACGATCCGTACCCGGTGCCGCGACCGGCGCGGAAGTGATCGTTGTACAGGAACCCCAGTCCCTTCGACACGTAGAAGTTGCCACCCCAGGTGGAAAGCGTTTGTGTCACAGCCACCATGTTGCCGTCAGCGTCAGCCGCGGCAAATGACGTGGTGCCCGTCTGAATGCCGGGGCCGGCCACACCATCCGCCACCGCCTGATCAAACGCTTCGTAGTAGTTGCCACCTGCCGGGCCCAGAGGTGCTGGCGCGCCCCCTCGTCCTCGTCCACCCTGAGCAGCCACGTACGCCTTCATTGGACTGATGAGCTTGTAGCGCTCGAGCGCGTGTGCCGGTTGCAGGTGGTTGCCCAGATCAATCGGCCACCGCTCGGGGTCGGCAATCTGTACGCCGCCGTCGCGTACGCGCCACGCCTCAATCACGTAATGCAGGTACTCGGGATCGGTCGTGTATGTGGCCCCGGGCTTCGGCGTGTAGTTGTCCAGGATCTGCAGGGTCTCGATCAGCTGCGCACCAGTGGGCACAGGCGGCGGAGCCGAATACACCGCATGGCCGCGATACCGTCCTTCGAGCGGCTTTCGCTCCATCGCGCGATACTGCGCCAAATCTTCGAGCGAGATGATGCCGCCGTTCGCCGCCATGTCTTCGGCAATCGTGCGCGCGATGGACCCACGATAAAACGACTGGCCGCCTTCCTTCGCCAGCACCTTCAGGGTCTCGGCGTAGTCCTTGTTGATGAAGCGATCGCCCTTCTTGGGCACCTGCCCGTTCGGCAGATAGATCTTGGCGGCCTCGGGGTATCTCGAAAATCCCACGCGCCCCTCAGCAATCGTCGTCGGCAGCGCTTCGTCGAGGATGTACCCGTTTTCCGCCAGGTCGATCGCGGGCGCCAGGATCTGCTCCCACGTCACCTTCTTGCTGCCGTACTTCTGGAACAGCAGATCGAGGCCTGCCACAACGCCGGGAATGTTGGCGACCGTTGGCCCATCGCCGGCCGTACGCTGGCCGGTCGGCGTGAAGATCTTCGGGTTGTCGAACGTGGCTCGCACCGGAGTCATGTCCTTGTATTCGATGACGACGGGTTCGGTCATGCCCTTCAGGAACAGGATGGCCTGGCCGTCGCCACCAATGCCCGAGGCGTCGGGTTCGACCACGCCCAACGCGAACGACGTGGCCACGATGGCGTCAACAATGTTGCCGCCCAGTTCGATCATCCGTGCGCCGGCCGCCGACGCCAGCGGATGCCCCGAGGCCACCACGCCGGTGGTCTTTTCAACCACGGGCTTGATGAGGGGCTGCTCGGCGAGCATCGCATCCATGACGTCTTCCACTGCGCGGGCCGTGCGCGCCGCCAGTGCCGCGGGGCGATATGTCGTGCGCAGCGCATCCCACGCTGCTGCGGACTCGCCGGTCGAGTAGTACAGCGACTTCAGTGTCTGCCACGCGCGATCGAACTGTCCCACCCAGCGGCCGACTGCCGGCACGGGCGCACTGATGCCGCGCGCCTGATCGTCCACGCGCCGCGGTGCGGCCACGCGCCACAACTGCAGCGTGTCGCTTTCCGCAAACGCCGCCGGCGCATCGTCATCATTGCGAACCGGATTGCCGTTATAGCCGCTGGCGGCCGTGGACACCGTGGCAATTGCCATCGTCTGGCCATCAGGCGACCACGCGGACGCGCCGGCCCGGCGTGACGCCAGCACGACCGGAAGGGCGGGAGCCACGCCAGCGCCGCGGGCCCCACCAGGGCCACCGCCGCGGCCTGGCGGCGGAGCGTCCACACGGCCTGCGGCTGGAGGCGCGGACAGTTCGGTCACGAACGTGCCGGTGCCGAGGCCCACACGCGACGCCAGGTACGACACGCGCTGGTTGTCGGGCGCCCACGCGGGGAATCGCTCTTCCCCGCCGCCCCTGGTGACGCGAATCACGCGCGCGGCTTCGTTGGCAGTCGCCAGGTCGCGCACGAACACATCGGAACGGTCACCAGGTTCAAGATCGCGATCGGAGATGAACACGACGCGCCGGCCATCGGGCGAGACTTGCGCCTGCCACTCGGATGCCGCATCAGGCGTGAGTGTCACCGGCGCGCCCGTGCCGTCGGCGGCAATCGACTGCAACTGCCACCGACCACCGGCCGGCCTCTGTGAGAACACCACACGACCGTCCCGGGTCCACGACGGCCAGCGTTCGTCTCCCTCGATTGACGTGATCTTGCGCGCCGGTCCACCCGCGGCGGGCGCGACATACAAGTCGTACGCGCCGGCAACATCGGCCGCAAACGCGATGGTCTTGCCGTCGGGCGACCACGCGGGATCCCGTTCGCTGACCCACTCGCCTCGCATGGTGACTACGCGTTTTTCATCGCGACCGTCTGGTGTGATGGTCCAGATTTCGTCGAGCCACGACACGGCGAGGCGGCGGCCGTCGGGCGCAAACGCCGGGTCGCGCATGCCGCTGAGCGAGGCGGGTGTCTGCGCGGAAAATGCGGTGACGGCGAAGGCGGCCATGGCCGCCGTGACAACCAGAACGGAATTTCGACGCATCCCCGGATGA
>CAZAZR010000260.1:0-3194 GCA_964489685.1 uncultured Solibacteraceae bacterium
GTGCGCGTCAGGCCGATGCCCACGGCGCCAAAGGCCATGGCGTTCTCGGTCTGCTCTGGCGTATCCGCGTTGGTGCGCACACGCATGCGCGTGGCCTTGTCGCACCACGTCATGAGCTGCTGGAAGTTCCGGAATTTCTCGGTGCGCTGCGCCGCCTTGTCGCCATGGATCAGGCCGGCCACAATCTCCGACGGTGCCGTCTTGACCGCGTCGGCATACACCGTGCCCGCGGTCCCGTCGATCGACAGCCACTCGCCCTCAGCGAACGTGCGGCCATCCACCGTGGCGGTCCGCGCCTGGTAGTCCACCTGGATCGCTGCGGCGCCGCACACGCACACCTTGCCCATCTGCCGGGCGACGAGGGCGGCGTGCGACGACACGCCGCCGCGCGCCGTCAGAATACCTTCGGCCGCGATCATGCCGCGCAGATCCTCGGGCGACGTCTCGACGCGCACGAGCAGGACTTGTTCGCCGCGTGCGGCCGCGTCCACCGCCCGCTCGGCGTTGAGGTAGATGCGGCCCGACGCCGCGCCAGGTCCGGCCGGTAGCCCTGTGGCAATCACCCGCGCAGACTTCGCTTCGGCCGCATCAAACACCGGCGCCAGCAACTGCTCGAGCTGGTCGGCCGGGTTGCGGAGGATGGCCGTCTTCCAGTCGATCAGCCGCTCCTTCTCCATGTCGATCGAACACTTGAGCGCGGCCATCGCCGTCCGCTTGCCGTTGCGCGTCTGCAACATGTACACGACGTCGTCTTCAATCGTGAACTCAAAGTCCTGCACGTCCTTGAAGTGTTTCTCCAGGGTGCCCCGAATGCGATCGAGCGCGGCGTAGGCCTTCGGCATCACCTTCTTCAGGTCAGCCACCGGATCGGGCGTCCGCACACCCGCCACCACGTCTTCCCCCTGCGCGTTGATCAGGAACTCGCCGTAAAACTCCTTCGCGCCGTTGGCCGGGTTGCGCGTGAACGCCACGCCCGAGCCCGACCGATCCCCTGTATTGCCGTACACCATGGCCTGCACGTTGACGGCCGTACCCCACGCGGTGGGAATGTGGTACTTGCGGCGATAGACGCTCGCGCGATCGTTCATCCAGGACCCGAACACGGCGCCAACCGCGCCCATCAGCTGATCCCACGGCGCGTCGGGGAACTGCCGGCCGACGCGCGCCTTGACGAGCGCCTTGAAGCGGACGACCAGCTCCTTCAAGTCATCCACCGACAGCGTCGTGTCATCAATATCCGCGTGATAACGCTCATGTTTGAGCGTGTGGATGACCGTCTCGAACGGGTCGTGGTCCTCGTCTGGACGCTTCTGCACGCCCAGAACGACGTCGCCGTACATCTGCACAAAGCGCCGATAGCAGTCCCAGGCAAAGCGGGGATTGCCGGTCTTGGCGGCGAGCGCCTCGACCGTCTTCGCGTTGAGACCGAGATTGAGAATGGTGTCCATCATGCCCGGCATCGAGTCGCGGGCGCCCGATCGCACCGACACGAGCAGCGGATTCTTCAGGTCACCGAATGTTTTGCCCGTCTGCTTCTCAAGCGCGGCCACACCCGCCTCGATCTGCGCGCGAAGGGCCGGCGGATACGTCCGCTTGCTGGCGTAATAGTAGGTGCAGACCTCGGTCGTGATCGTCAGACCAGGCGGCACCGGCAAACCGATGCGGCACATCTCCGCCAGGTTCGCGCCCTTGCCGCCCAACAACGGCTTCATCGATCCGTTCCCGTCGGTCTTCGTGCCAAACCAATACACGTACTTGCTGGCCTTCGCGGCCTTGAGTGCCTTCGACGGCCTGATCGATCGCTTCGCCTTGCTCGTCGTCTTCGCCTTGTTCGATCGCTTCGCCTTGCTCGTCGTCTTCGTCGCCATGAATGTACTCCGCCTACTCCGCTGCTACGATCTCGGAAATATCCCCGAGTTGCAGAATCAACTGCTCTAGCCGCTTCATCAATCGAAGCCGCGCCTGACGCAATGTCAAGTCGTCGGCCATCACAAACACATCCGTGAAGAACTTCGCGACCGCGGGCTCAAACTTCGAGGCCTCAAGATAGGCCTCGCGGTAACCCCGGCCAGTCCCCACTGCCTGCTCAATCACCGCCGACCGCTTGTCCAGCTCGACGAGCAGGGCGAGCTCAGACGGCTCCGTCAAGAGCGTGCTCAACGGGGCGCCGCCCTGCTCCTGCTGCTGGAACTCGGCATCCGGCAGTTCGCGCGCAATGTTTCTGACGCGCTTGAAGGCGGTCGCCAGCGCCCGGAACGACGCCGAGGCCGCAAACTCCGGCAGCGCCGCCACGTTGGCCGCAAGATCGGCCACCGGTCGATCCGCCCCACCCGCCAGCACGGCGCGCGCATTGCGCCGGTCTGCGCCCCGGGCTTCCAGCACGTAGGCCAGCCGTTCGCGCAGGAACGCGGTGACCTCCAGCCAGGCGTCGTCGGTCATGACGTGATCACCCGCCTGCGCACCGGCTCCGGCCTCGGCACTGCGGTAGCCCGCAACGGCACGCTTCAGCAAGGCCCCAAGAGACGGCCGGACGGTCAGGCCGGTCAGCGGCTCCAGATCGACCAGCACACGAATCACCCCATGCGCCGCCCGCCGCAACCCAAACGGATCGCGCGATCCGGTGGGACGTTCGCCAGCATGAAAGAGCCCCGCAATCGTATCGAGCTTGTCAGCCAGGGCGACTGCGGCCCAGGTCACCCGGGCCCCTCCCAGGTCGGCGGCGTTCGGCGCCGACGTGGCGTCCACCGCGACCGGCTGGTAATGGTGATACACGGCCTTCCACACCGCTTCCGGTTCACCGCCTTCCCGCGCGTAGATCCCACCCATCACGCCCTGCAGTTCGGTGAACTCGCGCACCATGTCGGTCGCCAGGTCCGCCTTGGCGAGCAGGCCCGCCCGCTCGGCATGCGCCGCGACACCTTCAGCCTGTTGGAACACCTCAGTCGCAATCCACCGTGCGAGCGCCGCCACTCTGTCGGACTTCGCGCGATACGACCCGAGCTTCTTGTGAAACGTCAGCGTGTCGAGGCGTCCCAACCGGGCTTCAAGGCCGATCTTCCGATCGGCATCCCAGAAGAACCGCGCATCCCGCAGCCGCGCGGCCACCACGCGCCCCGCGTTCGTGGCAATGCCCTTGTCGTGGCCGCCCTGCGTGTTGGTCACCGCCAGGAATGCCGGCAGCAGCACACCGGCCG
>CAZAZR010000261.1:0-3187 GCA_964489685.1 uncultured Solibacteraceae bacterium
CCGCACTGCACACACCACTCATGAGCGTGACCAACGCCATCAGCGGCATCATCGTCGTCGGCGGCATGCTCCAGATTGGCGACGGGCTCACCTCGGCGGCCAGCATCATCGGCGCCGCAGCCATCTTCCTCGCCACGCTCAATATTTCCGGTGGCTTCCTGGTCACGCACCGCATGCTCAAGATGTTCCGCCGATGACAACGTCGCTCTTGATCACGGCGTACATCGCCGCCGCAGTCCTGTTCATCCTGAGCCTGAAGGGGCTCGCCCACCCAAGCACCGCGCGCCGCGGCAATCAGTTCGGTGCCATCGGCATGTTGCTTGCCATGGTCGGCGTCGCGCTTCATGCCGGCGTCATTACCTCCCCGACGCTGCTCGGGGCGCTGGCCCTGGCTTCGATCATCGGCGCGCTCGTGGCGGCGCGCGTGGCGATGACGTCCATGCCACAGTTGGTCGCCATCCTCCACAGCTTCGTCGGCGCCGCCGCAGTGCTGGTTGGCATCAGCAACCACCTCGCACCCGTTGCCGAACTGTCGGGAGTTGAGCGCACGATTCACGACGTGGAGACCTACCTCGGCGTCTTCATCGGTTCGCTCACGTTCACGGGCTCAATCGTGGCGTGGGGCAAGCTCCAGGGAGTCATTCGCAGCAAGCCGTTGATGCTGCCCGGGCGCCATTTGCTGAACATCGCCATGCTTGTGACATGTGTCTGGCTTGGGGCGATGTACTTGCGCGGTGGACATGAAGCGCTGCCCCATTTGCTGATCATGACGGCCGTGGCCGGCGTCATCGGCATCCATCTGGTGATGGCGATCGGCGGTGCGGACATGCCGGTGGTGGTCTCGATGCTCAACAGCTACTCCGGTTGGGCCGCATCTGCCGCCGGATTCATGTTGTCGAACGACCTGTTGATCATTACGGGCGCGCTCGTCGGCTCCTCAGGCGCCATCCTGAGCTACATCATGTGCCGCGCGATGAACCGCTCGTTCCTCTCGGTCATCCTCGGGGGCTTCGGCGCGGACGAGGGCGCGGCTCCCGCCGGCGGCGCCGTTGTTGCAGGGGAGATGGTGGCCACGACGACGGCGGACGTGGTGGCGCTGTTGAGGAAGGCCGATTCGGTGATCATCGTACCTGGCTACGGCATGGCCGTGGCGCAGGCGCAGCATCCGGTTCGGGAGATTGTCGACGTGCTGCGGGCCGAGGGCAAGGACGTGCGATTCGCCATTCACCCTGTGGCCGGACGATTGCCCGGCCACATGAACGTGCTGCTCGCGGAAGCCAATGTCCCGTACGACATCGTGCTGGAGATGGACGAAATCAATGACGACTTCCCCACCACGGACGTCGTGCTCGTGATTGGCGCGAACGACATCGTCAATCCGAGTGCGCTTGAGGATCCGTCAAGCCCCATCGCGGGCATGCCCGTGCTGCACGCCTGGGAAGCGGCGGCCTGCATCGTCTTCAAACGCGGCAAGGGCGCGGGTTACGCGGGCGTCGAGAATCCGCTGTTCTTCAAGGCGAAGACGCGGATGCTCTACGGCGACGCGAAGAAGAGTGTTGACGCGATCCTGGCCGCGCTTCGCGCGTAGGGGTCCAGGGTCCAGCGTCCTCGTAGGGCGCGCTGGTTCTTAAGCGCGCCAACGACGCGGCCTTGGGGACCAGGCCGCGCTACGTACCCTTGCTACTCCACCCTCAGCGCTTTCAGCGGATCGATTCGGCTGGCGCGCCATGCTGGGATCAGCGCTCCGACCACGGCGGTGAACAAGATGAGCGCCGTGGCGGTCGCCCAGATGCGCGGATCGGTGACCGTGAGTTCGTACAGGTACCCCTTGACGAAGCGGACGGCCCACGCGGCGATCCCGCCTCCGACGATGAGTCCGGCCACCACGGCAGTCGCTTGCTCGCGTAGGATGAGTCCGACCACAGACGTCGGTGTCGCACCGAGTGCGCAGCGAATGCCGACTTCTTTGGTGCGGCGAGCCGTGGACATCGCGAGCAACCCGAAGATACCGACCCCGACGACCACAAGCGCGGCCGCCGCAAAACCGCCAAAGAGCCAGGATTGAAAGCGGCGCAGTGACACGGAATCGCGAAACAAGGCATCCAGGGTCCCAGCGCGGCTGGGGCGAGCCAGCGGATCGGCCGCCTCGATTGCCTTGAGCACGTCAGTCGTCACGCGGCCGGTGTTCGCGTTCGTCCGAATGAAATACGTCACCCACGGCGCCCGTCCGACCGCGCCGTACGGAGCATAGGTGACTGGCGACTCGACATCCCAGGCCACCCACCGCACGTCCTTCACCACGCCAACCACGGAAAATGCCAGCTTGGTTTGTTGATCAGTCAGCGTCTCGCCAACGGCTGCCCGCCCGGGCCAATACGCCTGGGCTGCGCGTTCGCTCACGACGATGAGCGGGGTGTTGGACCGGAGTTCCTCCTTGGTCGGCACCCGTCCAGACACCACCTGAGGCTCGATCACGTCATAAAACCCTTCGGTGACGGCCCAGGTGTCGATATTGTGTGGATGGCGCGCTCCGGTTGGCGCCAGGAACCAGGTCATGGCGCCCCCGCCTCGCAGGACCTGCGCCGCGGTGGCTCCGGCGGCCATTACTCCGGGCACTTGCGCCAGGCCTTCGCGCACACGCTGTTCTCGTACAGTTCGCTCTGGAGAAACGGCCATGGAATCCCCGCGCCCTAGGAACATCACGTCCACGGTCACGACACCGGGGATCTGAATCGGCCGATCCTTGGCGTAGACGGTCAGGAGGGATCCGACCAGGCAGGCCCCGACGACGGTGAGCACAAACGCCACGCTGACTTGCGAGCCGACCACGATCAGGCGTCCGGGGGTTCGCACTCGTTCGCTGGCTCCCCTCGACTGTGTGCCCGCCAGGACGAGTGACCGGCGGATGGGCGCTATCGAAACGAGCATGCCCATCGCCGCAAGCGTCAGCACAACAAAGGCGGCGACCCGCCAGTCGAGTTCCGCCGGCTTGAGCAGGACGACACTGTCGGGCAGAAGCCGCATCATCACGCCAATCAGCAGCGGCGCAGCCATCACGCCGACGATGCCACCGGCTGCCACCAGGGTGGCGGCCTCTACCCTCCCCAGCCTGGCCACCGCCAGTACCGACGCGCCCAGGGCCCGGCGAACATCGATTTCCCGCCGGCGTTCGAGCGCGCGCGCGCTC
>CAZAZR010000262.1:0-3152 GCA_964489685.1 uncultured Solibacteraceae bacterium
GTCGGGGTTAGGTAACAAGTCCTGCGTAGCAGCTCCACCGACCCCGGGACCCCGGGCCAGTTGAGCTCGCGGGATGGGCCTGGCTGCTTGAGCGACCGCAGGGGATCGTTCTCGCGAAGCTGGGCGCGCGCTTGGCTGCGCACTTTTGGCGGCAACGATCGGCGCCCCTTCCCGTCTTTCCACAGGATTGCCAATTCCTCGGCGCCACTGTCTGGTCCCAGCATCCGAAAATCCGGGCCTTCGTACTCAAGGAACTCGCACATTTCGTGGAGCCTCGAGTGCATTCGGAACCCCACCCGCACCTTCAGCGAATCCAGATTGCTGTCGTCGGGAGTGTCCTCGTAATTCGTGGTGAAGATCGTCGGCCGCCGCTCGTTGTAGCGCGTGTTGACGATCAAATTCATCGTCTCTTCCACCCACTCCGAGGGCTTTTCGGCGCCGAGGTCGTCGAGCACCAGCAATTCGGCATCCATCACCGGGCGCAGGATGTCCATCTCGGCCGTGCGCACCACCGGATTGTACGTGGATCGAATCATCTTCAGCAGTTCGCGGACGTCGTAGAACAGTCCGCGCGCGCCGGTGCGCTGAATCGATTGTCGCAACACTCCCACCGCGATGTGGGTCTTGCCGATCCCGGGGGGGCCGATCAGGCACAGCCCTTTCGTGACGGCCGGAAACGTCTCAGCAAACTTCCGGGCACGCGTCAGCGTGAGTTGCAGCTTCTCGTTGGGATACGTGAGGAAGTTCGAGAGATCGCAGCGCGCATAGCGCGGTGGAATCCGCGCATCGTGCATCAGACGAGACGACGCCTGCGCGCGCCAGCACTCACACCGCTCGACGCGTCGCACCTTGCCGACGTCAACGGGCTTCCACCCTGTTCCATTGCAGCTCGCGCACTCCACGGACAGTGAGAGTAGCAGTATTTGTGTAATTGGGAAATGACCGAAATGCCCGAAATGCCCGAAATGTCATTTCACCATTACAAGCCGGCGTCCTTGCCCGCGTCTTTTTCTCCAGCGGGCACGAGCGCCGTGTTCAGCCGCTGTTCCCAGTCGCCGAGGCCGCGCGCGAGTTCTGTCTTCACGTACGCCATGAACTCGTTGACCTCGCTCTGCATGCGCTCCATTTTCTGGCGCATGTTCAGAATGATCTCGACGCCGGCAAGGTTCACCCCGAGTTCGCGCGTCAGCGCCAGAATGGTTTCGAGGCGCTGGAGGTCTTCATCGGAATAGAGCCGCGTGTTGCCTTCAGTGCGGGAAGGAGCGAGCAGGCCCTCGCGCTCGTAGAGTCGCAGCGTCTGAGGGTGGATGTCGTACTTCGTCGACACGGCGCTAATCATGTAGTAGCCCTTGCCGGTGCCCGTGCGTCTGGTCATGGCCGTACCGTGCCTTTCTGCTTCACGAGTCAAATAGGTGTGCGCGCACGTCCACGGGATTCAACCGTGCAAACTCGCGCAGGAGTGCTTTCGACCGCTCGTCCTGGACGGGCGGCAACACGATCTGGAGCTCGACGATGAGGTCTCCGGCGGCGTCGGGGCCGAGCTGGCTCGGCACGCCGTGGCCGCGAAGGCGAAGACGGGTTCCTGCGGCGGTTCCCGCCGGCACACGGGCTTTCACCGGACCCGTGAGCGTCGGAACGTCAATCCGCGCCCCGAGCGCGGCTTCGTGAATCGCGACCGGCACCTTCACATGCAGATCCAATCCATCGCGATGAAACACCGGATGGGGCGCCACCTCGATGGTCACATACAAATCGCCGGCCGGCCCACCGCGCTCGCCGGCGTGCCCGCGGCCCGGCACGACGAGCCGTGCCTGCGATTCGATGCCCGCCGGCACGTGCACCGTCACCACTTCGCTACGGGTCTGCACACCGGTGGCGGCGCACATCCGGCAACCCGCCCGTGTCAGGCGACCGGACCCGCCGCATGGCTCACACGCCTTGGTAAACACCATATGGCCGCGCGCCCATCTGATGGCGCCCTGGCCGCTGCACGCCGTGCACACCTCTGACTCCAGCGCTACGACACCCGCGCCCCCGCACGCCGGGCAGCGCTCACGACGCACCACCGAGACGGGAACCGCGCCACCACGCGTCGCCTCTTCGAAGGAGAGATGCATCGTGAGTTCAAGCGACCCGCCCTGATCCTGCGCCATCGCCCGCCGCGTGGCGTCCTGGAAGACGTCTGCGAACAGCTCTGAAAACGTGGCCGCCTCGGCGCCCTGCACCGCTGCGGTGAAGTCGAAGCCGTCGAAGGCGATGGTGGTCTCGACGACCCGACGGTGTCTGAGCTGCCCGTCGTCGTATTGCCGACGCCGCGCCGGGTCACCGAGCACGTCGTACGCGTCCTGGACTTGACGGAAGCGTTCGGCCCCGAGGCGGTCACCCGGGTTGATGCCTGGGTGATACCGCCGCGCGAGCCGGAGATACGCGCGCTCGATGTCGGCCGGCGTCGCCGCCGGCGTCACATCGAGGACGCCATACAGGTCCATTACTTCTTCTCGTCTTCAATCACTTCCGCGTCAATGACGTCGCCACCCGCAGCGGCGCCACCACCGGGCTGGGCGCCCTCGCCTGTCGCACCGGCCGCGCCGTCAGGCCCGGCCTGTTTGTACAGTTCCTGCGCGGCCTTGCCCTGCGCCTGCATCAACGCGTCCAGCGTGCGATTGATGGCGGCCGCATCGTTGGCCTCCAGTGCCTGCTTGACGTCGTTGACCGCAGACTCAATCGCCATGCGATCGGAGGCCTGCACCTTGTCGCCCGACTCCTTGAGGAACGTGGACGCCGCGTGTACGGCCTGGTCGGCGCGGTTCCGTGTTTCCACTTCTTCCTTGCGCTTCTTGTCCTCCTCGGCGTGCGCCTCGGCGTCCTTCACCATGCGCTCGACCTCGTCTTTCGACAGGCCGCTCGACGCGGTGATGGTGATCTTCTGCTCCTTGCCGGTGCCCTTGTCGCGGGCCGACACATTGACGATGCCGTTGGCGTCGATGTCGAAGGTCACTTCCACCTGTGGCACGCCGCGCGGCGCGGCTGGAATGCCATCGAGATGGAACTTGCCCAGCGGCCGGTTGTCGCGCGCCATCTGCCGCTCGCCCTGCAGCACGTGCACTTCCACGCTCGTCTGACCGTCGGCGGCCGTGGAAAACGTCTCGCTC
>CAZAZR010000263.1:0-3146 GCA_964489685.1 uncultured Solibacteraceae bacterium
CGCAACGTCGTAACGAGGGAACTGCCCGTCAGCAAAATACTCATGATGACGGCCGCGGACGTCAGCAGTTTCCGCGTGTTGCGAACCCGCGATGCCAGTATCTCCTCGTCCGTGTCACCGCTGCCGGCCACCAACGGCATGACGGCGACGCCGGTCTCAAACCCCGACAGGCCCAGTGCCAGCTTTGGAAACAACACCACCGCGAGCAGGATCATCATCGCGGGGTTGCCATGCTGCGCGTACAGTGTCCGGCGCCACTCGGAGAGCACTTCGGGATGCAGCACGACCTGCCACAGCTCGTACCCGATCACCACGACGTTGACGGTGAGAAAGGCCACCACCAGCAGCACCGCCAGCCAGATGGCCTCTTTGAAGCCGCGTACGAACACGGCGCCCAGGGCCGTCACCAGCAGGAGCGTGACGCCCACCTGGTGGTCAGCCCAGTCAGGCACAAAGGGATTCTCAATGATGTGCGCCGAGGCGTCGGCGGCCGAGAGCGTTATCGTGATGATGAAACTCGTGGCGGCAAAACCCAGGAGGACGAGGACCGCGCCTTTGCCTTTCCAACGCGGCAGGCGTTCTTCGAGTACCGACAGGCTGCCCTGCCCGTGCGGGCTGAGCGCCGCGATGCGGTGATAGACCGGGAGCGCCCCGAACAACGTCAACAGGATGAGGACCAGCGTGGCAAGGGGTGCAAGGGCGCCGGCGGCCAGAAACGCGATGGACGGTTGGTATCCGAGCGTCGAAAAATAGTCGACCCCGGTCAGGCACATGACCTTCCACCACGGTGCCGCATGCGGGCGCCGTGGCTGTCCCTGACTTTCTGTGAGTTCCTTCGTAAACCAGTGCCGAAGCCCGCTGGTCCGTTTCGGGGGCGACGTCACCGACTACGACTTTGGAACGGTCCAGAAGTAGATGGTGCGTCCATCCACCTCGATCGTCTGCTCGGGCTGCCACTCACCCATGTCGAAGCTGTTGGACACGATGCGCGTGCCGGGCTTGAGTTCCCTCAGAAGCTTCGGCATCAACTTCACATTGAGTGACGGCAGCAAATACAGCGTGACCACCGTGGCCTCGCTCAGGTTGGTGCTGTCGGCAAACAGATCCGTGTGGATGAACGTGACGCGGTCGGTGACCCCGGCCGTGATTGCGTTGGCATTGGATTCCTTGATCCGTGTCGGGTCAATGTCGATGCCCACGCCTCGCGCGCCAAACCGTTTTGCTGCGGTGATGACGATACGCCCATCGCCGCAACCCAGGTCATAGACCACATCGTTCTTGCCGACCTTGGCCAGTTTGAGCATCTCGTCCACGACCAACTGCGGTGTGGGGACGTAGATGACATCCGGATCACGCAGGGCGGGACGAGTCTGCGCGGCTGGCACCACCTGCGACAGACCCACCACCACCAACGCCGCCGCGAGAACGAGACTCTTGCGCACCATCAGGTTTCTCCCTGGTGGCCATTATACGGAAAACGTCTAGTGGGCGCGCTCGATCACAATAAGCGTGGCGTCGTCCTGGGCCGGACCGGCCGTCCAGGCGATCACGGCGGCGTTCAGCGCATCCACGAGCGCTTCGGCGCTGCCAGCAGGCGTGCGCACCGCCAATGCGGCCAGCCGATCTTCGCCGAATTCCTCGTCGGCCGCCGACCGGGCTTCGGTCATGCCGTCGGTGAAGCAGATCAACCGATCACCGGGGCCAAACGAGGCCGTGCCGGTGGTGTACGTCCAGTCGTTCGACACGCCCAGCACGAGGCCCGTGGTGGCCAGCTGATCGATGCGGCCATCGGCTCGCACCAGGATGGGCGGGTTGTGGCCGGCGTTGGCGTACGAAATCACGCCGCCCTCAAGGTCCACCACGGCGTAACAGAAGGTCACAAACTTGCCCGACGCGATATTGCGGCAGAGCAGCCGATTCACTGAACTGCACACTTCGTGGGGTTCGGCGGCGGCATTGGCAAAGGCGCGCACGGCCGCCTGCAGATTGGACATGAGCAACGCGGCGGGCAGACCCTTGCCGACGACGTCGGCGATGGAGAGGGCGACGCGGGTGTCGCTGAAGCGCAGGACGTCGTAGCAGTCGCCGCCAATGCCGGCGGCCGGTGTCCACCGGGCGGCGATCTGGCAGCCATCCAGGATGGGCATGACGCCGGGTAACAGGGCCCGCTGAATCTGGCGCGCCTCTTCGTGGTCGCGGGCAAATCGCGCATCGCGGCGCCGCGCGGCCTGGCCTTCGGCCACTTCGCGGTTGACCACGTCCACAAGCGTGGTGTCGTCCCACGGCTTCTGGACGAAACTGCGCGCGCCACGGCGCATCGCCTCCACGGCCGTCCCGATCGAGCCCCAGCCGGTCATGACCACGACAGGAAGGGCCGGGTCCTGGGTTCGGACTTTCTCGAGTAGTTCCAGGCCTTCGCGGCCCGACGTGGTGTCGCGCGTGTAGTTGAGATCCATGAGCAGCAGGTCGTACCGCTGTTCGGCCATCCGGTCGATGACATCACCCACCGAACTGACCAGGTCGGCCTCATGTCCGGCGTCAACCAGCAGGAGCCGCAGGGCCTGCAGGATGTCGAGTTGGTCGTCGGCCACGAGGATCTTGGCGGGATTCACGACCGGTCCATCTACAAGGCTCATGCCAGCCCGGAAAGTTGGCACGGCTTTTCCTTCTATTGGGGAGAGAGGGGACCTCAGCCCGTCCAAGACAGGCGATAATCCCATTTGTGGGACGGAGGGAGTCCCGATTACCGATGTCAGATTCCAGACTGCCGATCACACCAGGGCGAGTGCTGGTCGCCGACGACCAGTCCGACGTCCTCAATGCCCTGAAGCTGTTGCTGGGCGGCGAGGGGTATGACGTGACGACCGCGGCGTCGCCTCGCGACCTGGTGGCGGCGCTGGAGCGGGCGGATTTCGACGTGGCGCTCATCGACCTCAACTACACGCGCGACACCACCTCGGGCCAGGAGGGGTTTGCGCTGCTCGACCGCATGAAGGCCATTGATCCCACCTTGCCCGTGCTTGTGATGACGGGATGGAGCAGCGTGGCCGGGGCGGTGGAAGCGATGCGGCGTGGCGCACGCGACTACATCGAGAAGCCGTGGGATGACGAGAAGCTGCTCGTGGCCGTCCAGACCCAGTTGGAAC
>CAZAZR010000264.1:0-1632 GCA_964489685.1 uncultured Solibacteraceae bacterium
ACCAGCGGCTGTCGCTGGGGCTCAAGCAGCTGCAGACCGGCATCTGGAAGGAGTTCTTCGACAAGAACCACGCCGGCGATGTGGTTGAAGGCAAGGTCGTGCGGCTCACCAACTTCGGCGCGTTCGTCGAACTGGCCGAGGGAATCGAAGGCCTCATCCATGTGTCGGAGTTTGACGCGGCGGCTGGTGGCGAAAAACTGGAACTCAAGACGGGCGAGAACTACCAGATGAAGATCATTCGCCTGGTGCCTGAAGAGCGGAAGATCGGCCTGAGCATCCGCGCGCTCAAGGACGAACAGTTCCGGGCGGATTGGGAAGCCTACACCGATTCCAGCGGACGACCTGAGGCCACGCTGGGCGATCACTTCAAGCATCTGAAGTAGACGCAAGGCGCAGCGCAGGGCGCGGCTTCGGCCGCGCCACTCTCGGGGCTGTTGTGGCGTTCGCGCCGCGACAGCCCTTTTTTTCCTGGCTGTGCAATCCCGCACTTTTACCCAGCGGCCGTCTGGGGGATCATCGAGGCGATGTGGTCCATGAAACAGCCGACGACGTCCTCCCGCTGGTGTGCGGCGGTCCTCGCGATGGCGCTGGGTACGTCGGCCATCGCCACGGCCCGGCAGGACAGGCCGGAGGTAAAGGTGTCGGCCCTGTCGTTTGTGGGCAACAAGGCGTTCGCCGATCCGGTGCTTCGTTCGGTCATGCGGACTCGGAAGGCCAGCCGATGGCCCTGGTCGAATTGGGTGCCATTTGATCAGCGGATTCTTGATGCGGATTTGACGAGGCTGCGGGCGTTCCACGTCGATCAGGGGTTTCCTGATGTGCGCGTGCGCCTCGATGAAGTGACGCTCAGCGAAAACGGCCGATCGATCGCCCTGCGGGTGGCGATCAATGAGGGGGCACCGTTGCTGATGTCAGCGGTCACCGTCGAGGGCCTGGACGGCGTCGCGGAATCCATCACCGGGCCCGCACAGGACCTTCCGATCAAGGCCGGCGGGCGACGAGACAGTGCCAGCCTCATCAGGTCGCGCGATCGAGTTCTTGGTCTGCTGCGCGAACATGGGTATCCGTACGCTCGTGTCACGATCGAAGAACGGGCGCCGTCTTCGGGCGCTGTCGGCATTGCCATCGTGGCCATCCCGGGACCCGAGACGCGATTTGGAGCGCTCACCGTGAACGGGCTCAAGCGGGCCAAGCAGGTCATCGTCAGCCGCGCGGTCACGTTCGACGAAGGGGACCTGTATCAGGAAAGCGAAGTCATGAAGAGCCAGCGCCGGCTGGCGGGTATTCCGGCATTTGAATTCGCGAACCTGACGCCCGATCCCGCTGGGCGGGAGGCGCAGGTCTCCGTGCTGCCGATGGTGGCGACGGTGACGGAGGCCAAGCGGCACCGGTTCGAGCTTGGTGTGGGGTATGGCACCGAGGACCGCGTACGCGGCACGTTCGAATGGCGTGACCAGAATTTTTTCGGCAACGGGAGCCAGTTGGTGGCGAATGCGAAGTACTCCAAGGTGCTGCGAGACGTTGGGTTTGGGTATGAACACCCGTACCTTCTGCCGACCGGCGGCACGTTGAGCGTGCAGGCCGGCGCGAGGTGGAGGGAGGAAACGCTGTTCTCGTCACGCAGTACCGGCG
>CAZAZR010000264.1:1642-3109 GCA_964489685.1 uncultured Solibacteraceae bacterium
GTACCGGCGGGTCTGTCTCTGTGCGTCACGCGTTTGGCGGCAGGAAGACGGCAGCGGCGGCAGTCGTGACCGGCTGGGAGGCGACCGGCACGTACCGCAATGAGCGGCTGAAGTACCAGGTGCGCGACGAAGCGCTTGGCGATCTCGGTTCGGTGGACGAGCGCATTTCGCTTGGCCTGGACCCGGTGACCGGGCGCGGCGACGGGACGGCGGCGGGTGTCGAGCTTGATCTGAGCCGGCGGTCGCTCGATGCGCCGGCCGACCCGTCCAAGGGCATCACACTCGCGGTGCGGGCGGTCCACGTCGCGCCGTGGCTTGGTGGCACCTTTCGATTCGACGAACTCGCCACTGAGGTGCGGGGATACCTGCCGGTGCGCGGTCGACTTCGCCTGGCAGGTCGAGTGAGGGCTGGGACGCTCATCGCCGAAAACAATGCCGCCTTTCCGTTCTCGGAGCGGTACTTTCTTGGCGGATCGAGCAGCGTGCGCGGCTGGAGCCGGTTTCAGATCAGTCCCACCAGCGCCTCGGGTGTCCCGGTCGGCGGCCGAAGTGTGCTCGAGGGATCGGCGGAAGTCAGGTTTCCGATCTTTGGCCCGGTCGGTGGTGTCGCATTCGTCGATGCGGGCCGCGTGGGCCCGGAGCAATGGGACTTCTCGACGCGCGACCTTTCGTACGCCGCCGGTGGCGGACTGCGGTATCTCACCGTGGTTGGCGTGGTGCGTGTGGACGTCGCCTTCCAGCTCAATCCCATTGAAGGATTGCGCGTGAAGGGCGAGCCGCAGAAACGGTCCTATCGCATTCACCTGAGTATTGGGCATGCGTTCTAACCGTAGGTGTCAACCATGACCGGCGCCACGGTGCGCCGTTGGATTGTCCGCAGTCTGCTGTTTGTGGCATCGCTGGTGCTGACCGCATGGCTCGTGCTGCAGACGCCATGGGGCAAGGCACGAGTCAAAGACTTCGTGGTACGCCAGGTTGCCGGCGCGGTGGACGGCGAGATCAGCGTTGAGCGTCTGGAAGGCGGCTTGTGGTCGTCAGCGACCCTGCGCGGCGTTCGCATCCGCCAGGCCGGCGTTGTGGTGTTGGCGGTGGACCACGTCGCGGCCAGCTACAACATGGTCGGTTTGCTCGGCGGCGACATCAGGCTGTCACGTCTCGATGTCGATGGCCTGACCGTGACAGTGGAGGAGGGCACGAACGGCTGGGCGGTGAAGGGCCTGTCCGAGTCTGACGCCGCTGACTCTGATGCCGGCGGCACGTTCGCCTTCCCGGAGATTCATCTCACGCGCGGGCACATCGTGGTGGTGCCTGCGGTCTCGGCGCGGCGCGAGATGGCCGACGTCACCCTCGATGGTGGAGTCATGATGTCCGCCGGCAACATCCAGGTGTCGTCGAGCCGGTTCTCGGGCCGGGAGGTCACCGCAGGCCTGGTCGTCCGTCAAATGGCTGGCCGGCTGGAACTGAGCG
>CAZAZR010000265.1:0-3095 GCA_964489685.1 uncultured Solibacteraceae bacterium
CCCACGCCTCCCACGCCTCCCGCGCCGAAATTTGCCCCGTCAGCCTCTGCCGCCACGCCCGGAGATCATGCGGACGAGGCACAACACGACAAGACGCCGCCGCACACACACTAGGTCGACACTGCCCTGCCTTGGGCTGATGTGAAGGGAGGCGCGATGAAAACGAGCGTGATCGACGTCCACGACATGCTGTCCGTCTTGAGCGTGGACGAAGCGGAGAGGCGGGTCGGCGAGGTGCCGGGCGTCGAAAGCGTGACGGTGAATTACGCAGCGGGCAGCGCCACCGTGCGCTACGACGAAACCCGGCTCGAGGTCGGCGATATCAAGTCGGCCGTGCGCCAACGCGCGTATGAGTCCGCCGCACCCGCCGCCGCTCCTGCGTCCGCGGCTGCGCCGAACGCAACGCCTGCCGCGGCTCCCCCGCCTGACGCTGCGCCATCAGCGCCTGCAGCCGGCGCTCACAAAGGGCACGCGGCGCCTGACGGGAAGCCGGCCAAGTCAGCGGACATGGCGCATGAGATGGGTCATGGCGGTGGCAAGGATCTGTCGGCCATGGTCCGCGACATGCGCAACCGATTCTGGATCTGCCTCGCGTTCAGCGTGCCGATTTTTGTCTACGCGCCCATGGGGGGGATGTTCGCGCCGCCTGCTCCGCCATTTGGCCTCGAGCTCAACCTGTGGCTGTTCTTCCTCGCCAGTGCCGCCGTCCTGTATCCGAGTTGGCCGTTCTTTGTCGCCGCCTGGCGTGCGCTCAGGAACGGCGTGCTCAATATGGCGGTGCTGGTCGTGCTCTCGGTGGGCACGGGATACCTGTTCAGCGTCGGCGCGACGTTCTTTTTCGAGAGCGATCAGTTCTTCGAGGCCGTCGCCGTGTTGCTGGTGTTCATCCTGCTCGGCCACTGGCTGGAAATGCGCGCCCGCGCCGGCGCCTCGACGGCAATTACGGCGCTCATGGATCTTGCGCCGCCAAAGGCCAACGTCATTCGCGAGGGCGCCGAGGTGGAGGTGCCCACCGCTGACGTGGTGGCCGGGGACATCGTGGTGATCCGGCCGGGCAACAAGATTCCGGTCGATGGCACCGTGCAGGACGGTGAGTCGCTGGTTGACGAGTCGATGCTGACCGGCGAATCGATGCCGGTCCAGAAGGGCCCTGGCGCCACGGTGATCGGCGCGACGATCAACACCAGCGGCAGCTTTCGCTACAAGGCCACCAAGGTCGGCGCCGACACGGCGCTGGCGCAGATCGTCACGCTGGTGCAGGAGGCGCAGAACTCCAAGGCCCCAGCGCAATTGCTCGCCGACAAGGCCGCCCAGTGGCTGGTCATTGCGGCGATCGTCACCGGTCTTGCGACCTTTGCGGTGTGGTTCTGGTGGATCGGACAGTCGCTGTTGTTCGCGGTCACGCTGACCATCACGGTCTTTGTCATCGCCTGCCCGGATGCACTGGGACTCGCCACGCCCATGGCGGTCATGGTGGGGACGGGTCTGGGCGCCATGAACGGCATCCTGTTCAAGAATGCCTCGGCGCTGGAAGACGCCACAAAGCTCGACGTCATCATTTTCGACAAGACCGGCACGCTCACCATCGGCAAACCGGAAGTCGTGGCGATGGTGACGGCCGAAGGCATCACGGAAGACGTGCTGCTGCTCGCGGCCGCGGCCGTTGAACAGGGGTCAGCCCACCCGCTCGCGCAAGCCATCCTGCGACGAGCGTCACAGCTCTCTGTGGTCGCGCCGACGGGTTTCAAAAGCATCGATGGCATGGGCGCGCAAGCAGAAACCGCCGGCGGCACGGTCTTGCTCGGCAACCGTCTGCTGATGGATACGCAGAAGCTCGCGCTGGGTGCACTGGAGGCTGATGCCGCCCGGCTGCAGGGCGAAGGTCGAACCGTGGTTCACGTGGCCCAGAACGCCCGCGTGATCGGGCTCATCGCCATCGCCGACGCGGCGAGGCCCACCGCCAAGGCCGCCGTGGCAAAGCTGCGCGAGCAAGGTATCGAGGTGGTCATGCTGACCGGCGACAACGCCGGCACCGCCAAACGTATCGCTGCGGATCTCGGCATTGAGAGCGTGCTGGCCGACGTGCTGCCGGACCAGAAGGCCGCGAAAGTGAAAGAGTTGCAGGCCACAGGCAAGAAGGTCGGGATGGTCGGCGACGGCGTCAACGACGCGCCCGCACTGACCCAGGCGAACGTGGGCTTTGCGATCGGCGCCGGCACGGACGTGGCGATGGAAAGCGCGGATGTCGTGCTGATGAAAAGCGATCCGTACGACATCGTGGCCGCGATCGAATTGTCGCGCGCAACCTTGCGCAAGATGCACCAGAATCTGTGGTGGGCGGTGGGCTACAACGTGATCGCGTTTCCGCTCGCCGCAGGTGTCCTCTACCCGTTCGTGCTCAGCCCCGCGGTCGCAGCGCTGTCGATGTCGGGCAGTTCCGCGGTCGTCGCGATCAATGCCCTGCTGCTCAAGCGGACCAAACTCGCAGGCATTACCAAGTGACGCTCGGCGGTGACCTGCGGCAGGCACACGCGAATCCACCGCCCTGTCACGGCGTAGCCACGATTGCGAAGGCTGCGACGATGCGGCCCTCCCTCCCGTCGGGCATGGATGGTAAGGCGTCGCGATGAAAACCAGTGTGATGGACGTGCGCGACATGCTGTCGGTCTTGAGCGTGGACGAGGTGGAACGACGGATTGGCGAGGTGCCCGGTGTCGACAGCGTGACCGTCAACTACGCTGCGAAACGCGCCACCGTGCGCTACGACGAAACCCGACTCGAGATCGCCGACATCAGGTCGGCCGTGCGCCAACGGGGATATGAGTCCGCCACGCCTGCGGCCGCCGCCGCTTCCTCGGGCGACGCCCACGACGCCCACGACGGCCACGACGGCCACACAGCACCCGACGTGCCGCCTGTGCCTCCCGCACAATCCGAGCACGGACGCACTTCTCCAGGGCAGGCGGAGGCGTGGCACACACTCCAGATTGACGAGACCGTCCAGCGTCTGCAGTCCGACGTGACGGCAGGGTTGACAGACGCCGAGGCGTCTCGGAGGCTCGCGCAGCATGGCCCCAATACCCTGGTCCAGGCGC
>CAZAZR010000266.1:0-3081 GCA_964489685.1 uncultured Solibacteraceae bacterium
CCGGCGCCGGCGCCGGCAAACGGACTGAACGTGAGGCGCTTGCGGGCGGTAAGTCGTGGCGCTCGGACTTCGGCGCCCAGGTCGTACGTGAATATGTCGAGCTTCGGTGAGCCGGCTGAGGCGATGTCCCGGCTGCGGATCCAACCGAGTGTCGAGGTGATGGCCAGGTTTGGCCGAACCACGTATGAGAGCTGAACGGCGGTCAGGTTTCCGCGTTTGATGGTGTTCCCCTTCGTGACAGTGGGAACGGCGGTTCCAGAGGGAATGAGAACCTCCCATCGTGGCTTCTGCGGAGTCGCGCTCTGCGCCTGGGTGGCTCCCGGCGCGGGCGTGGTCTGCGCATCGACAGCGTGAGCCGTGGCGGCGAGAATGCCGAGCGATGCGACGAGAGACAGTGCGATGTGGCTGAACATGGGTGGACTCCTGTGGTGACTGGCCGGCTAACGTGGTTGACGTGTGGTGAGAGAACGACTTCTGACTGCGAGTGTGAGCGCGACAATGATCAGCATCGTTGCCACGGCAAACGTGAGCCGCATCCCTCCGGCAATCGCCGAGGGGGTGGCGGTGGTGATGTCTGGTGACGCCGTGCCGATCGTGAACACCGTGCCCATGACCGATGCGCCGGTGATGAGCCCGAGATTTCGCGACAAGCCGAGCATTCCGGCAATAGCGCCCCGCTGCCCCGGATGAATGCCGGTCATGATGGCGGTGTTGTTCGCCGCCTGGAACAAGGCATAGCTGGCCGTCATGACGATGAGCGGGGCGATGTAGCCCGTGACACCAAGACTCGTCGGCACTGTGGAGACACCGATCGCGCCGCCCGCAATTCCGGCCAGCCCGAGGATGGTCATGCGTCGCGTTCCGAAGCGGTCGACAACGCGACCCGAGGGGACGCCGGTCAACACGGAGACAAGCGGACCGGCCGACAGGACGAAGCCGACAGAGACGGCCGCAAGGCCGAGCGCGCGAACGAGATAGAAGGGCCCGACGACCAGCGTCGCCATCATCACGGTGGAGACAAGCGCGCTCATGGCCAGGCTGGCGCGGAGGGTCGAATCGCGGAACATCGCCAGTCGAATCAAGGGCGACGCGGTGTTCGCCTCGATGAGCAGAAAGGCCCCGGCACCGAGCACTGCCGCGAACAGCAGCAGGATGTTGAGCACGCCGAAGTGGCCGCGGCCGAGTGTCATGGCCAGTGCGTACGCCGCCAGAGTCAGCGTCAGAACCAACGTGCCCGCATAGTCGAAGCCCGCCGATTCCGCCTTCGGCGACCGGCGGTCTGCGGGTAGGTGACGGTAAGCGAGACGCAGGGTCAGCATGCCCAGGGGCACGTTGACAAGGAAGATCGCGCTCCAGCCAGCGCCAGCTATCAGGAGGCCGCCCAGTGATGGACCGAGCGTGGTGCCGATCGCGGACATGGTTCCGAGCAGACCCATCGCGCTTCCGGCCCGGTCCTTCGGCACCGTGTCGCCCACAAATGACACAGCGAGGGCCATCATGACGGCGGCGCCCAGTCCCTGCGCGGCGCGGACCACAAGCAACATCCCGAGCGTTGGCGCGAGGCCGCACAGCAGGGATGCCACGGTGAACACGGCGATTCCGATGAGCATCAGCCGTCGGCGGCCGATGGTGTCACCCAGTCGCCCGGCACTGACGATCAGCGTGGTGATCGCGAGGAGGTATGTGAGGACAATCCACTGGACGTCCTGAAAGGAGGCGCTGAACGCCGCGGCCAGCGCCGGTAAGCCGGCGTTGGCAATACTGGTGTCGAGCGATGGCATCAGCATGGACAGCGACAGGCCCACAAGCGCCCACCGATCGACACCGCGACGTCCCACTGCCGCGTCGTTCATTGCGAGGATTGCGTTCGACATGCGCCCACACTAAAGGGCGCGGTGGCATAGCGGAAGACGCAGCGGTTGCACTTTATACGTGCGTTTGACGCCATGTCACGGCACACTGTGCAGGAACCCCGCGATGGCCAGACCTGACCTCAATCTTCTGTTCACCCTCGATGTCTTGCTGGCGGAGGGCAGCGTCGCCCGCGCGGCCCGTCGCCTGCGGCTTAGTCCGTCGGCCATGAGCCGGGCGCTGGCGCGATTGCGGGCGACCACCGGGGATCCGCTGCTGGTGAGGGCTGGTCGCGGGCTGGTGCCCTCGCCCAGGGCGCTTGAGCTGCGCGGTCGCGTGAGTCAGCTGGTGCACGACGCCGAGGGTGCGTTGCGTCCTGCCGACAGGCTCGACCTTGAACAACTCGATCGCACGTTCACGGTGCGGGCCAGCGAAGGCTTTGTGGAGAACTTCGGGGGCGCCCTGCTGGCCCTGGTCCGGAAGTCGGCGCCTGGAGTGAGGCTGCGCTTCGTGCACAAGCTGGAAAAAGACAGTGGGCCGCTCCGCGAGGGCAGCGTCGATCTGGAAACTGGTGTGGTCGATAGTCAGATCGGCCCTGAAGTGCGCGCGCAGGCGCTCTTTCGCGATCGCTACGTTGGCGTGGTCCGCAAGGGGCACGCGTTGTGCAGGGGCACAGTCACAGCGGCCCGTTATGCGTCCGCTGAACACGTCCACGTTCTGCGCCGAGACAGCGACAAGAGCCCGATTGATGCGGCCCTGGCCTCTCAGGGACTGGAACGCAGGATCGCCACGGTCGTCGGAGGCTACTCGGCCGCGCTGGCCCTCGCCCGTGCTTCCAGCCTCGTCGCCAGCGTCCCTGAACGGCACACCGGAAATCTGCGCGACCACATGCACAGCTTCCCTCTCGCATTGGCCCTTCCGGAGTTCACGGTGTCATTGCTCTGGCATCCACGCATGGACGCCGACCCCGCGCATCGCTGGTTGAGGGGCTGTGTGCGGGATGCCTGTGTCTCTCCCCGCGCCGCGATTCGGTTGGGAAAGTGAAAGTGAGAACCAAGCGGCCGTTGCGGGAACCCGTCCGCGAGGCGCCTGGGCCGAAGCTGAAGAACTACATCACGCCGGCGGGCCTACAGCGACTCAAGGACACCCATCGCTTCCTGATGAACAGAGAACGTCCGGCCGTGACCAAGGTCGTGGCGTGGGCGGCGTCCAACGGCGATCGCAGCGAAA
>CAZAZR010000267.1:0-3080 GCA_964489685.1 uncultured Solibacteraceae bacterium
CTGGCTGCGCGCAGCCCGTAGTCGTTCGTGCTGATGGCGACGACGCCGCGTCCGGAGGTCGATTCGCCGTGCACGCCAGGGCCGGATGCGCTGATGCCGTGCACACCGATGCCCGTCTTGCTGGTGCCCAGCACGCCGACGCCGGCGCCGTCGGTTTGCCCCCAGACGCCGTTGCCCTCGGTGCTGATGCCGACCACGCCTTCGGCCTTGGTGGCCCAGCCCTCGATGCCGCGCCCTTCGACCGAGCTGCCGCGGATCCCTGCGGACGCGCGGCTGGCGGCGCGCAGGCCGTAGTCGCTGTCGCTCAGGGCCACGACGCCGCGACCGGTCTTCGATTCGCCGAGCACACCGAAGGCGGATTCGCTGCTGCCGTGCACACCGGTTCCAGCCTTGCTGACGCCGGCCACGCCCTCGCCGGTAGAAGTGTGCTCGCCTTTGACACCGGGCACGGTCGGCACGGTGGACTGACCGGTCAGGTTCGGGTCTGCCATCTGGGTTCCTCTTTCATGCGAATGCGGGGAGTGACTGAGGAACGATTATCGCGTCTGATGGCATCACGAAGAGGTCAAATCGGCGTGTCGTGGACATCCGGCTCGCGCGCATCAGCCGTCTGGTGTTCAGGGGGGTCAGTTCCTCAGAATTCGCGGCCTTTATCGGCCTCGCCGGATGGGCCGGCCGGAGTACACCCCTGTCGTCTTTCCGTCACGGAACACGACCTCGCCGTTCACCCACACCGTGCCGATGCCCACAGCCTGCTCCTGCGCGCGGCCGAAGTCAGCGCGGTCGGCGACCACCGCCGGATCGAAGAGCACGAGGTCGGCAAAGTATCCCGGCGCGATGCGGCCCCGATTGACGAGGCCGACGTTGGCGGCCGCGAGGCTGGTCATCTTGCGGACGGCCTCCTCCAGCGAGAAGAGCTTCTTGTCACGCACGTAGGGGCCGAGCACCTTCGGAACACTGCCGAACCCACGCGGATGCAACCCCGTCGACCGGCCGTCGCTGCACACGTTCGCCATCGGCCACTGCAGCAACCGTGCGACATCATCGTCTGACATCCCTCTGGCGACAATGCCCGCGCCAGAGCCATCGGGCTCCGCGAGCAAATCGAGCAGTGTCTGCACGTGCGACGTCTTTCGCAGCTCAGCCACTTGCGCGAGCGTCCTGCCGGTGTACTCGGGATGACCTGGAAAGTTGTTGAAGATCACACCGTCGGCCGGAACGACGTGGGCAAGCACAAACTCGGTTTCCGTTCTGTCTGCAAAGTTGCGCTTCGGATACAGCACCCCGAGGTTCGACTGCCAGTAGGTGTACGGATAAATGTCGGCGGTGACATTGACCCCGGACGCGCGGGCGCGATCGAGCACGCCGATGACGTTCTCGGCCTGTCCCCAGAGATCGAGCATGCCCAGCTTGATGTGCGACACCTGCACCGGCATCTTGTTGACGCGCCCGATGGTGATCACCTCGTCGAGTGCCTGCCAGAACCAGCGATCCTCACTGCGGATGTGACTGACATAACGCCCGCCGGCATCGCCGGCCACTTTGGCGAGCGCCAGCACTTCTTCCGGCGTGGAGTAGATGCCGGGATCGTATTCGAGACCGGTCGACAGTCCGAGTGCGCCTGCGTCCATCTCCACGTTCACGAGCCGCTTCATCTGATCGATTTCGACGCTCGTCGCTGGGCGCGCAAAGTCCTTGCCCATCACGCGAGAACGGATCGCTCCATGTCCGGCATCTGACGCCACATTCACCGACACCGGCGTGCGCTCGAGCCCGGCAAACAATGCCGCCAGATCGATGCCGCCGCCATCCTGACCGCTGACGATGGTGGTGACGCCCTGGCTGACGACGGCGAGGGCGTCCCGTGCCGTGTCGAGACTGCCGGCGTGATGACTGTGTGTGTCGATGAATCCGGGCGCCAATGCAAAACCTGCGGCGTCGATCAGCAGCTCACCGGCGGCCGGGGTCAGCGCGCCAACCGCGAGAACGCGGTCACCGGACACGCGCACATCGGCGCGGCGCCCTGGCTGGCCGGTGCCGTCAATCACAAGCGCGTGCTGAATGAGTGTGGTGGTGGCGGGCGGAGCGGCACGCCGGGCGGCGCTCATGGTGGAACCGGCCAGCACAAGTACGGCGGTCCACAGAAGAAGGCGACGAAGTGTCATCGCGGCGATTGTAGCCCCCCAAGGGTAGAATCACGCCCGCATGCTTGATATCGCCAAACCGTACCTGCTCTTTCTTGGCGACGTCCAGGATCCGTTGGACGCCAAGACGGCCATGGGCCTCAAGCAGTGGCGACCCGAGTGGTGCGCGGCCCAGTTCAGATTGCCGGGTTGCGCGGTGGACCTCGGTCTGTCTGAGATGCACCCGGCTGCGGCCGTCGCCGCAGGTGTTCGCACGCTGGTGGTGGGTATTGCGCCAGACGGCGGACAGTTGCCGGCGCACTGGCGCAGGCATCTGCTTGAGGTCCTCGAGTGCGGTCTCGACGTTGCCGCTGGCCTGCATTCGCGTTTGAACGCCGATGAAGAACTGGTGGCACGAGCCGCGCGTCTGGGCCGGCGCCTGATTGACGTCCGCCACCCACCTCGAGCGTTTGCGCCGGGCAGTGGCGACAAGCGCAGCGGCAAGCGAGTGCTCACCGTCGGTACCGACTGCGCGGTCGGCAAGAAATACACCGCGCTGGCCATCGAGCGTGAAATGCGCAGCCGCGGCATCGCGGCGGACTATCGCGCGACGGGACAGACCGGCATTCTCATCGCCGAGCGCGGCGTGGCCATTGACGCGGTGGTCGCCGACTTCGTCTCGGGCGCGGCCGAGTGGCTGTCGCCGCCCAATGACGTGGACCATTGGGATGTCATCGAAGGCCAGGGTTCGCTGTTCCATCCGTCCTATGCGGCCGTCACGCTCGGCCTCATTCACGGCAGTCAACCGGACGCCATCGTGCTGTGCCACGAACTCGGGCGCACGCACATCAGCAACTTTCCCCACTACTTCATTCCCTCGTTCGCCGACTGCGCCGCCGCCTACGTCGCCGCCGCGCGGCTCACGAACCCGGCCGCGCGAATCACAGGCATCGCGCT
>CAZAZR010000268.1:0-3078 GCA_964489685.1 uncultured Solibacteraceae bacterium
TCGGCATCAATGGCAAGCCGCACAACCCGCTGACGTTTGCCGATATCGACCCGGCCCAGATCAATCTGACGGACGGCGCCTACGCCAAGGGGGCTGGCGGTTCGGCGACCGCGTTCCAGGTCCACAACATCGGCGAAGTGTGGGCGTCGGCGTTGTTCGAAGTGCGCGCCCGGTTCATCAACCGTCTGGGCTGGGCCACGGGCAACCAGCTCATCCTGCAGTTTGTGACCGACGGCATGAAACTCGATCCGTGGAACCCGACGCTGCTGCAAGGGCGGGATTCGATCATCGCAGCCGCCAACGCCGGCGGCGGCACGGCGGCTGACATTGCCGACATCTGGGCGGGCTTTGCCACGCGCGGCATGGGCGTGAGCGCTCGCGTCGTCAACCCGAATGCCGGAACGGTCATCGAGGCGTTCGACCTGCCTGGCACGGCGGCGGGTGGCTCGTTCCTCACGGGCGAATCCATCCCGAACGGCCGCGTCGATCCCACAGAAAACGTGGCGGTGTCGCTGTGTATCGCCAACACCAGCGGCAGCACCACCGGTACGGTCAACGGCACACTGCAGGCGAGCGGCGGCGTCTCGTCGCCCTCGGGTGTCCAGAACTTCAGCACTATCGGCGCGGGCGCCGCCACGTGCCGCAACTATTCGTTCACCGTGAGCGCGTCGTGCGGTAACACGGTGACCGCCACACTGGCCATCACGGAAAGTGGAGGGCCGTCCAAGAACCTGACGTATGCCTTCCAGGTGGGCAGTCCCGTCGTCATCATGTCGCAGAACTTCGACGGCGTCGGGGCGCCCTTATTGCCGCCCGGCTGGACGACCGCGGCGATTTCAGGCGCCTCGAATCCCTGGACGACGGTGGCGTCCAAGTCCGACACGGCGCTCAACCGCGCGTACGCGCTCAATCTGGCCATCGACAGCCACAGCGCCCTTGTGTCGCCGAGCATCGCCATGCCGGCCGGTGCTGCGACACTGACGTTCCGGCACTCGTACGAGATGGAGCCCGGATGGGATGGCGGCGTGCTCGAGATCTCGATCGCCGGCGGCGCGTTTACGGACATCGTCTCAGCCGGTGGCAGTTTCGTGAGTGGGGGCTATAACTACGTCTCTACCAGCGGCGGTGCATATAGCCCTCAACGCAACATCTGGAGTGGTATTTCCGGAGGCTACATCACGACCGTGGTCAATATGCCCGCCGCGTCCCAGAATCAGAACATCCAGTTGCGGTGGCGCATGGGAGCGGACAGCCTTTTCGGCACCTTCGGCTGGTCGGTAGACACCATCGTCCTGCGCATGACGGCGTTTGAGTGCGGCGCAACCGTCACCCCGGGAGCCTTCAACAAGACCACACCCGGCAACGGAGCGGCCGCGCAGCCGGTGAATCCTGTGCTGAGCTGGGGCCCGAGCAGTGGCGCCGCCAGCTACGAGTACTGCATTGATACCAGCAACAACAACGCCTGCAACGCGAGTTGGGTGTCGGTGGGCACCGCGACCAGCGCGTCGGTCACGGGCTTGCCGGCCAGCACGGCGCACTACTGGCAGGTGCGCGCCGTGAACGGCGGCAACATCACCTATGCGCAAGGCGCGCTGGCGTCGTTCTGGAGCTTCACCACGGATGTGGCGAAGCCGGCCTTCGGTCAGGTCGATACGCCGGCGCAAAACGCGGCGGGTGTGCAGGGCGCGATCGGCGTCACCGGGTGGGCGCTCGATGATGGCGGCGTGAGCAACGTGCAGATCTTCCGCAACTGCCTTGGGTTCGAGCCGGGCAACTGCCAGAACGTACTGGGCAACAGCGTGGTCTACATCGGTGACGCGGCGTTCCTGGCGGGGGCTCGTCCGGATGTGGCGGCGGCGTTCCCGACCCATCCGCAAAACGGCCGCGCCGGGTGGGGTTATCTGATGCTGACCCCGATGCTGCCGCACGTGCCGAATAGCCAGACGTTCGGTGGCCAGGGACCGCTGACGCTGTATGCGATTGCCACCGACACCAGCGCCAACCAGACTTTGCTCGGCCGGACGTTTGTGCCGGGCCCGGGCTTCACCACGCCCACGTCGATCACCATGGCGAACGACACGATTGCGAAGCCGTTCGGCGCGATCGATACGCCCGGCCAGGGCCAGACCATCAGCGGCGCCGGGTACGCCAACTTCGGCTGGGCGCTGACGCCCGACGCCAACACGGTGCCGGGGGCGGGCGACATCCTGATTCCCACCAACGGGTCCACGATGTCGGTGTTCATCGACGGGCTGTCAGTGGGACTCGTCGCCTACAACCAGTGCCGCGGCAATGTGGGCAACCCGGTGCCGGGCGGGGTGTACTGCAACGACGATGTCTCGAGTATCTTCGGCAACCTGACGCCGCAGCCGGTGCCGCCACCGTTTGCGACTCGGACGAGTAACCCGACCAGGTACCGGAACCTGGATGCGGCGCGAGCGGCGATCGGGGCGTACAACTTCAACACGCTGACGATGACCAATGGGCTGCACACGATCGCGTGGAGCGTGACGGACTCGGCGGGCCGTACGGAAGGCATCGGGTCGCGGTTCTTCCTCGTGCAGAATGGCGCGCCGCTGGGCGAGCAAGGAGTGAGCGAAGACGCGCTGCGCGCGGCGCCCGCGAGGGTGGTGGGCACGGCAGAGTCGCTCGCGGTGCACGCGCTGGCCACCGACGGCGTGTGGGGCCGGACCGGATTCAACTTGTCCGCACCGTGGGCCACCATGCACACGAAGGAGGACGGCACGTTTGCCGTCCGTCTGCCCGAGATGGGTCGCCTGGAACTGTGGCTCGGCACCGACGTGGAGGCCGGGTACCTCGTGGCGGAAGGTCAACTGCATCCGCTGCCGGTGGGCTCGTCGCTGGTGGGCGCGCAGTTTGGGTGGATGCCGCCGGCCGGCTACGCGGGCGCGTATGAACTCGCGTTCATCCGCGGCGGTGAACGCATCACCGTGACGGTCACCATCGTCGAACGTCCGAAGGCGTCAGATGACGCCCGGCAGATTCGGATGGAGCTGACGGCCGACGCGCACAGCGCCGGCCAGGTGCGCGTCGGAGGTATGGCGTCCGATGCACAAG
>CAZAZR010000269.1:0-3060 GCA_964489685.1 uncultured Solibacteraceae bacterium
GGCTGGGCCCAAAGGTATCAGGACAATTGTACTGACTTCAGATGACCTCGACGTCAGCCGGAGATATTTCGAGGCGTCAAACATCCCTGTCGATGAATTTGTTCAGAAGAAGGGGGCAGACGCCAAGTTGGGCGAGACACCGATTGTGTTGATAGTTGACTCAACTGGGACCGTAAAGGGAACGTTCGTAGGGCTTCAAGACGTGCCAGCTGAGGATACCATCGTGCGTCAAATAACAGAAGGCGCTTTCGGCGGTTAAGCTACGCGGTTGATGGTCAGCCGTGCGATAGAAGGAGGTAACATGCGATCCATTGCGAGAACAACAGTGTTAGCACTCGTACGGCTTGCGTTCGTCTGTCTGATAGGGACGTGGGCTGTGATGGCAAGTCCAGAGGCGGCGCCGCTCAACTGTAATCCCACGCCTTGTGTCGATTGTGGCTCTAGAGTGTGCGATCCAGATACTTTGACTTGTGTGGATTGCGGTTTCGGTGTGGATTGTACGTGTCCAAACACGGCTCGATGATCCGCCTCCTCAGCGTCGTCGTCTCGCTCGGCCTGACCGTCGCCCTCTCCGCCCAGCAGGCGCCGGTCTTCCGCACTGGAGTCCAATTCGTCACCATCGACGTCGTCGTCACCGACGGCAACGACCAGCCAGCTCGGGACCTGACGAAGAACGACTTCGAGATCATCGACCGCGGCCGGGCGCAGACGGTCACTGACTTCCGATTCGTGGACATTCCGGCCGTCCGATCGGAACTCTCTGACCTTCGCGCCCAGTCACCCGCCTCAGACATCGCGTCGAACCTGAGCCCGTCACCGGACTCTCGCCTCTTCGTTGTGATCGTGGACACGCTGCATACCCCGGCGTCCGAAATCATTCCGACCAGGCAAGTGGTCACCGAGTTCATCCGATCGATCTCGCCGGCGGACGAGGTCGCCATCATCTACCCCAACCGCTCGGACCTTGGCACAAACTTCACGAGAGACCGGCAGCGGATGCTAAGAGCCGTGGACGACCTGCGAGAGGCGTCCGGTCTTGCGGTCGACGCGCTTGGACGAACGTCCAATGGCGTGCGCGGAAGCCGGGACGCACATCTGTATGGACGCGCGCTTGCGTTCGCGTTCACTCAAGTCGCGCAATCCCTGGCCGGATCCTCCCACCCACGGCGCGCCATCGTCTACGTCGGCGCGGGGTCGCCAGTGAATACCACCGACGGCATTGGGGCTGATCAGGTCGTGAGGGACGACATGTTCGCTGCTTACCGGACTGCGCGCGCGGCCAACGTGCCGATCTACGCGCTCGACCCAAGGGGCATGGTGCAACCGGCCGACGCCGTGCACGGCGGCATCGGCGCCATCGGTGGCCTCGGGAACGTCAGTAGCGGAAGCGTCAAGGGCGGATTGCACAATCAGAAAGAGCACCTGCACGCTGCCGCCATCAACACTGGCGGGCGCGCGTTCGTTGAGCAGTCGAACCTCGCCGGCGCGATGGAGGCCATCGTGACCGAGAACGGCAGCTTCTATCTGCTGGGGTTCTATCCGAATACAACACCGCAGACCGATCGCTTCAACGAGGTCGAGGTCAAGGTCAAACGCCCCGGCCTGAGGGTGCGCGCGCGTGCGGGGTACCACGCGGCCAGCGCGCGGATTGACGCCGCGACCCCGGCCGCTGCCCGCTTGGCCTCGGCGATGACGTCGGCGCTTGACGTCCGCGGTCTGGCTCTGCGCGCCTCAGTGTCGCCGGTACTGCCCATGCAGGACACCATGCGGACGGCGGTCACCGTTCACGTCACATATCCGTCAGACGTCGGACCCGACCTGCCGGTGGATACGCTGCGGGTGCAACTCCTGGCGCTTGATGGCGACGCGAAGGTGAAGGCTTCCGTGGAGCGTGCCTACACCATTCGCCCGTCACGACCGGGCCAGACCGAGTCCACGCTCGTCATCAACGACGTCATCAACCTGCCGTCACAGCCGCTGACGCTGCGCATCGGCGTGGCCAGCGAAGCGCTCGGCCGTGCAGGCACGTTGCAGGTGCCCGTCCATGTGCCGAAGCCCTTCGAGTCCAGGATTCAGATGGGCGGCGTCGTCATCGGAGCATCGGGTGATGCCGGTCCCGCCACGCTCGGCGCAGACTTCATCAAGGCCGTCCTGCCGTTCCAACCGACCACCGGGCGAATCTTCACGAACGACCAGACACTACGAGTCTTCGCGCCAGTCTTCTGGCGCGGGCGTGAAACCGTGGCGACGGTGACTCTGACGCTCAAAGGCGCAGGCGTCACTTTGCGCCGCGAGGAAAAGCTGACCGTCGCCCAACCCGTCGACGGTCGACGACTGACAACACTCGATACGCTGATTCCGCTCGAACAGCTCTCCGGTGCGTTCGCGCTGACGTTGGAAGCGTCGGTCAAGGACGGACAGACGGCGACGCGGACGCTGACGTTCGACGTCTCGACGGGACGGAGCGCGGGGTAGCGGGAGTTCGAAGCGCGGCTGGAATATCAGCAGGCTGGGCGTGCCTGGCAACAGGTCTGGGGGATGCGACGACGCCACGGTCTCTCCAGTCGTTAGGCGACGGGAGAGTGTGGACGCACGCCGACCGCAGGGCAATGCCGGCCCTCCGGATCCCTACCCCATCTTCTGCATCGCGGCGAAGAACTCGGCGTTCGACTTGGTCTTGTTGAGTTTGTCGATGAGCAGTTCCATCGCTTCGACCGGCGACAGCGGGTTGAGCACCTTGCGCAGCACCCAGATACGGTTGAGGTCTTCCTTCGTGTGCAGCAGCTCTTCCTTGCGCGTGCCGCTCTTGATGATGTCGATCGCGGGGAACACACGCTTGTCCACCAGCTTCCGATCGAGGTGGATTTCCATGTTGCCCGTGCCCTTGAACTCTTCAAAGATCACATCGTCCATGCGCGAGCCGGTGTCCACCAAGGCCGTGGCCATGATCGTGATCGACCCACCCTCTTCGATGTTGCGGGCCGCACCGAAGAAACGCTTCGGCTTCGCCGATAGTCCGTATTACGTGGGTCTTTCCCAGACATAACCGACCTTATCCGA
>CAZAZR010000270.1:0-3037 GCA_964489685.1 uncultured Solibacteraceae bacterium
AGTTGTAGCCGGCCCAGCAGAACCGGCACATGTTGGCGCAGCCGCGTACCACCTCGATGAGGAATCTGGCGCCGAACTCCGTGTCGGGCGTGAAGATGCACGTGGAGGGCGGGTCCACGTGATCGGTGGCACGGACCGCCGCCTTGTGCACCACACGGGGCGCCCCCGTGCCCGCGCGGGGCGTGATGGCGGCCACGCGTCCGGGCCCGTCGTAGGTCACATCGTAGAACGACGGGATGTAGAACCCCCGCTCCTGCGCGAGCAGGCTGAGCAGTTCGTCCCGGGATCGGGCGCGATGCCAGCTCTCGACCAGCGCCGGCACAAGCACTTCACCCTCACCGGCGGCGATCACATCCGCGAAGACGGCCAGCGGTTCGGGGTTGACGAACGTCACGGCGCCGCCAATCACGATGAGGGGGTCGCGATGATGGCGGTCGGCCGCCCGCGCCTTGAGCCCGGCCAGACGCAGCATCGTCAGCACGTTGGTGTAGTCCCATTCGAACGAGACGGAGAACGCGAAGATGTCGAAGTCGCCGACCGGCGTCTGCGACTCAATCGTGACGAGCGGGTCGTGGCGACCCCGGTCGTCGCCCAGGTCCTGCTTGCCGGGCAGGAACACCCGCTCACACACCACCCGGTCATCCGCGTTCAACAACCGGTAGACCGTCTGCAGTCCCAGGTTCGACATCCCCACGAAGTAGGTGTTCGGAAACGCGAGCGCCACCCGCAGACGCCCGCCATGGGGTTTGCGGACATACCCGACCTCGCGCTCCAACGTGGCCAGAGCATCGGCACGCCGATGCCCGGGCCCCAGGCCGGCTCCGGAGCGGCCGGCGTACTTGCGAGGAGCGAGTTTCTTGGGCATGTAGGAAAGTCGTGGGTGCTCGAGCCCCGGCTCAGGCGGCGACGGAGCAGGGGAACGGGGCTGTGGAGATTGTACCTGCGAATTGAGGATTGAGGATTGAGCGATTGAGGATCGGGATTTCGCGCATGGCGGATTTCGGATTGCGGATTGGGATGGCGGGATCGCTGGATTTGCAGGGGGTGCGCAGGAGCGGGGGCTTGGGGTCTGGTTGCGCGACTGTCGCCTCATTGGCCCATAAGGGAGACTTATGGCTGGTCAGTGCGAGGTACCTGTCACACCGGAAAGTGATCAAAGGGCGGCTGGAGCGTTTCGTTGTGGGAGTGTTGGAAACGACGCGTCCTCTGCTGTCAGAGACCGACGGCAGGGACATCGCCGTCCAGTTGCGGAGATCGGCAGCCGCCGTGTATTCGAACTACGGATCGGCGTGCGTCGCACGCTCGCACGCGGACTTCACATCGAAAATAGGAATTGCCTTTGAGGAAGCCGATGAAAGCCGCCGCTGGCTCCGTCTACTGAAGGCCGCGGACCTGCTTCACGACGTACGCGCCGAGGCGCTCATTCGCGAGGCCGGTGAACTGCGGGCCATTCTCTCGTCGGCCCATTTGACGGCGAAACGCAACCGGGACAAATACCGCCGACAAGAACGGTAAGACACGTCGGGGTCCTGGGGTCCTGGGGTCCTGGGGTCCTGGGAGAATGGGCCAATCCCGCAATCCCGCAATCCCGCAATCCCAATCGAAAATCAAAGATCAGCAATCCGTCCAATCCCGATCCTCAATCGCTCAATCCTCCATCCTCAATGGAGGCATCAATTACTCATCCGTCTTTGCGGCGGAGAAAGGCCGGCACGTCGAGCGGCGACGGGCCGTCGTCGTCATCGGCGGACACGCTTGGCGAGCGGTCCATCAACGGCAGATCAAGACTCGGCCGACGCGTGAGGGCAAGGCGCGTCGTACTGAGCGGCGCGCCGTTCACCACCTGGCGTTCTTCGTCGAAGATGCGCTGCGCGCTGAACGCCGTCATATCGATCGGCGTGGGGATCGACGACTGCGCCGACGGCACCCCCTGGGCGCCGACGTGGTCGAAGCCCGTCGCGATCACCGTAATCTTGACCTGGCCTTCCATCGCGTGATCCACCACGGCGCCGAAGATGATATTCGCGTCTTCGTGCGCGGCGTTGTAGATGATTTCAGACGCCTCGCTGACCTCGGCGAGCGTCAGATCGGGGCCGCCGGTGATGTTGATGATGACGCCGCGGGCACCGCTGACGGTGGCATCTTCCAGCAAAGGACTCGACACGGCCGCCGTGGCTGCCACCTTCGCGCGATCGGTGCCAGAGGCGATGCCGGTGCCCATGATGGCCAGCCCCATGCGCGACATGATCGTGCGCACGTCGGCGAAGTCGAGGTTGATGATGCCGGGCACCAGGATCAGGTCCGAAATACCCTGAATCGCCTGGCGCAGCACATCGTCGGCGGTGACGAAGGCGTCAGACATGCTGGTCTCGCGGTTCACAGTGGTCAGCAGGCGCTCATTGGGAATCGTGATGAGCGTGTCCACACACTCCTGCAGTTCCTTGAGGCCGCGGTCGGCCTGCGTCGCCCGCTTGCGCCCCTCGAACTTGAAGGGCTTGGTGACGACGGCGATCGTCAGAGCACCGATCTGATTCGCGAGGCTCGCGATGACTGGTGCCGCGCCGGTGCCGGTACCGCCACCAAGACCGGTGGTGACAAACACCATGTCAGCGCCTGCGAGGGCCTCCAGAATGTGCTCGGTGTCTTCAAGCGCGGCCTCGCGGCCCACGTTCGGGTCTGCGCCCGCGCCCAGGCCTTTGGTCAACTGGCGCCCCAGCTGAATCTTGACCGGTGCCGCGCTTTGCGACAACGCCTGCTGGTCGGTGTTGGCCACAATGAACTCCACGCCGGTCACGCCGGACGTGACCATGCGGTTGACGGCGTTGCCGCCGCCGCCGCCAACGCCGATCACCTTGATGCGGGCGCCGGTGCGAGTGCCTTCCTCCTCAAGCAGGATGCGAAGCGAGTCGGATCGATCTGTCGTCAGATGCAGTGGGTTCATCTCGGCTCTCTCCTGGGCGACTAAAAAAATTCCTTGAACAGCGTGCGCAACCGTCCGGTCAGTTTCCCGATGGTGCCGCCGCCCACGCGCACGGGC
>CAZAZR010000271.1:0-3035 GCA_964489685.1 uncultured Solibacteraceae bacterium
CCCGTGGATGGTCAGGTGGCCGAGAGACCGGCCGGCACGGTCGGTGTCCTTCCGGACGCTGTGGCCTAGGTCGATCGCTGGTGGATCATGCGGATGCAGTGCAAGGCATTTACTTTCTGAGAAGGCGCGGCCAGTTCACAACGGCGCTCAAGGTTCCACGCGCAGCCACCGGATCCGGTGTGATCACCAGAAACCGTTCGCCGTCTTTCGCAACGTCGTACCCCAATACGCCGGCGCCTGCCACGAACAACAGGCGCGGAGGCGCGGATTCAACGCGGTCTCCAGTCGTGGCGATCGACGCGGCCATGACGTGATTGCCCTCCGCCCCAGCAAGGAAGTACAGTTCCCTCCCGCTGCCGTGCCACCGCACGCTGTTTCCACCGTCGGTCGATACTTGCCGGCGGCCGCGGCCATCGAGGAGGCCTTGCACGAAGATCTCGGAACGACCCGACGCGTTTGACGCATAGGCGACCCATTGCCCGTCCGGCGAGACGCGCGCCGAGGTCTCGCGTCCCTTGGTCTGGACAATCGGTACCGGTGGGCCGCTGCGATCGACAGGCACGATCATGATGTCGTAGTTGGTGCCCGGATTGGGCTGGAGAAACACGAGCGAGCGGCCATCGGGTGTGACGGACTCGCCCGCCTGCGGCCCACTGACGGGAGCCACAATCTCGCGTTCGTCGCCGCTACCGTCGGCATTGCGCGCATGCAGGCTCGGTGGCCCATTTCGATCGGCGGCGTAGATGATGGTCTTGCTGTCGGGCGACCAGAGAGGGCCGTTCTCCGTATCGCGGTCTGACGTCAGCGCGCGCGTCAGGCCACGATCCAGTTCGACCACGAAAATATCGTTGGTCCCCAGCCGTGGATCGCGCGCAGCAAACGCGACTGTCGATTCGTCCGGTGACAACCGCACATCCACGTACTGTTTCGGTGGCCCAACACTTCCAATCTCAAGTCCCCGCCGATCGAGCCACACGAGACGGTCGTTAATCGGCCCGGCCTGATACACGAGCAGGTCCGGCGCGACGGAGAACGCCGCGAACCCTGTCGTCTCAAACGCGTGGATATCCTCGGCCAGGGGAATGGGTTCGCCGGTGATCCGAAACGTCTTGAGATCGAACGGCTGGGCCACCAGCCCGCCCTCGCGCCAGAACACGAGATGTCCGGCGGCAAATTGCGTTCGCCCAAATATGCCAGGAACCATCACGTCGTCGGGGGAATCCAGCGAACCCACGAAGACTTGGCGAGTGGACTTCTCCAAGTCGTAGACGTTGTAGAGGAAATGGCGCCCGTCGGGGAGAAAGTGCGCCCAGGTCAGCGGGTTCTTCCCCTCTCGGACCACTACCGCCGCGCCGCCGGTGGCCGGCACCTGCAGGATTCGCCGCGTGCCCCACTCCGAAAACAGCACGACACCGTTGGCATTCCACGTGCCATTGATGCCCTGGGAGTCAGCCTCGCACAGCGGCTGTGCCGAGCCGCCACTGAGCGCCTTGCGTTTGACGTGCCCGTCCGCGTAGAACGCAACCGACTGTCCGTCCGGCGACCAGAAAGGCGATTGGGCATTCTGGGTATCGGCGAGCCGCTCCGGTTTCTCACTGTCGAGTTGCTTGATCCAGAGATCGTTGCGGCCATCAACATGAGCGACGAAGACAAGGCGCCGACCATCTGGAGACGCCGCAAAGTAGGGTCTGACATCCGTGATACTTGTGATCGTGCCCGACCCGACCGCGGTGACGTCGAAGCGCACCAGTGGCGGTGCCGGAGGGCGCTGCCAGGCGAACCACGCGAGACAGAGGACCGAAAGCAACGCCACCGCGACAAGAATCGGCACGGCTGCGCTGCGCGATGCCGGTGCCAACTCAGGAGGCGGCGGCACAGCGCCGGCAGTGTGGCCGGCGATGGCAAGTGCACGCTTGACGTCGCGCATGTTCTGCCAGCGTTCTTCCGGATCCTTCGCAAGCGCGCCTGACACGATCTCGTCGAGTGCTGCGGGCACACCGGGTCGCACGCGCGACAGGGGCTCGGGTTCGGATCGGAGAATAGCGCCGATCAAGGCCGGACTGCTCTCGCCCGCGAAGGGCGCTCGGCCGGCGAGCATCTCGTAAAGCACACAGCCGAACGCCCAGATGTCGGTACGCGAATCGACCGGCTTTCCGTTGAGCTGCTCCGGCGACATGTACGGCACCGTGCCCATCACCGTGCCGGCCTGGGTGAGGGCGATGCGTGTGGCCGCCTCTTCCGCGTTTGCGGGAGCGGAGAGTTCATCCAGCCGCGCAAGGCCGAAGTCCAGCAACCGCGCGCCGCTTTTCGTCAGCATGACGTTGGCGGGCTTCAGGTCGCGGTGGATGATGCCGTGGCCATGCGCGCGATCAAGTGCGCCGGCGATCTGCATTGCCACTTCAACGGCCTGAGGCACCGGCATCGGGCCCTTCGTCAGCCGCGCGGCCAGCGTCTCCCCTGCCACGTAAGGCATGACGATGAAGTCGACCTCACCCTCGCGGCCCACATCATGGAGCGCACAAATGTGCGGATGATCGAAAGAGGCGAGCACCCTGGCCTCGCGCTCGAAACGGGCGCGCGCGGCCGGGTCGGCCTGACTCAGTGAAGTCAGAACCTTGACCGCAACCGTTCTGTCCAGGCGCGTATCACGGGCCTTGTAGACCTCTCCCATGCCACCCGCGCCAAGCGCACCGAGGATCTCGTAGGGACCGAGCCGTGTTCCGGGTGACAGGGACATAGGGTGTCTGAATTATAGCGACGACGCGCGCACCGCCTGGCAGCCTCACCAGAGTGGGTTGAGGGTAACAGATTGCCCGCCCTGGTGGAGACACGGCTGGGGGTTCCAGCTGCGGGGCCGGATACTGCTGCCTCCCGTATGACCCTCGCACCCGGCGCCAGAATCGGCCCTTATGAAGTTCTCGAACCGCTCGGCAAGGGCGGCATGGGCGAGGTCTATCGCGCAGGTGTATGCGATCGAGAAAAGGACCTCTGAGGTCGTTTCCGGAATCGCCGGAAAGGAAACGACCTCAGAGGTC
>CAZAZR010000272.1:0-2989 GCA_964489685.1 uncultured Solibacteraceae bacterium
TTTGTCCGACCATCCGTCTGACATCGACCTGTTCGTGACCCCGCCGCCGGCGGCGCCGAGTGTGGAATGGGACCTCTCCGCCGCCCCCGCGCCCCAGGCGCCGCCACCGGTACCGATGCCTCCAGCCGAACCCATGTCGCTGGCTGCCGTGTTTTCCGCGTTGCTGGCGGCAGAACGAAAAGGCGCGGACACGCGTCCTCCGGCGCTCGGCGCGGGGGCGCTGTCGGAAGCCCACGTGGAAGAAGTGGTCCAGCGCGTGGTCAGCCGCATGACCGATGAACTGGTGCGGAAGATCGTTCTGGAGACTGCCGAACGGCTGATCCGCGAGGAGATCGATCGGATCAAGTCGTAAGTCGGACTGTCCTCGATATTCGAATGGTTCCTGAAAAGCCCGTCCTTGAAGGACTTGAAGAGAAGTGGCGCGTCCGTTGGGATGCCGGCGATACCTACGCGTTCGATCGGCAGGCGCCGCGCGACGATGTGTTCGCCATCGACACGCCGCCGCCCACCGTCAGTGGCTCGCTGCACGTGGGGCACGTGTTTTCCTACACCCACACGGATGTCATCGCGCGGTACCAGCGCATGCGTGGCAAGGCCGTGTTCTACCCGATGGGCTGGGACGATAACGGGTTGCCGACCGAACGCCGCGTGCAGAACTACTACGGCGTGCGGTGCGATCCCGCTCTGCCGTACGACCCGTCGTTCACACCTCCGACGACGCCGGGCAAACAGCCCATCTCGGTCTCGCGGCCGAACTTCGTGGAGCTCTGTGAGAGGCTGACCGGCGAAGACGAAGTGGTCTTCGAGCGGTTGTGGCGGCGCCTCGGCCTCTCGGTGGACTGGTCGATGACCTACGCCACCATCAGCGCGCCGACCAGACGCGTGTCGCAGCTCGCGTTTCTTCGTCTGGTCCAGCGTGCACTCGCGTACCAGCTTGAAGCGCCCACGTTGTGGGACGTGGACTTCCGGACCGCCGTGGCGCAGGCCGAGCTCGAGGACCGCGAAATGCCGGGCGCGTATCATCGCATCCGATTCGCGCGGGCCGATGGTGGATTTATCGACGTGGACACCACCAGGCCCGAACTGCTGCCCGCGTGTGTGGCCCTCGTCGCGCATCCAGACGACGTACGGTATCAGCCGCTGTTTGGCACCGAGGTGTTGACGCCGCTGTTTGGCGTGCCGGTGCCCGTCCGGGCGCACCCGCTGGCCGATCCCGACAAGGGCAGCGGCGTGGCGATGATCTGCACCTTTGGCGACATCACCGACGTGACGTGGTGGCGCGAGTTGCATCTGCCCGTGCGCGCCGTGATTCAGGCGAATGGGACGTTCCGTCCGGTCACCTGGGGCGCCGACGGCTGGCAGTCGCGCGACGCCATCGCGGCGCAGGCGCGTTACGAGCGGATTGCCGGGTTGTCGGCCGTCAAGGCCCGCGCGGGCATCGTGGAGATGCTGCGCGAGAGCGGCGACCTGCTCGGTGAACCGCGCCCGATCACGCACAATGTCAAATTTTTCGAAAAGGGCGACCGGCCGCTTGAGATCGTCACGTCGCGCCAGTGGTTCATCAGGACCATGGCGGAGCGTGAGGCCCTGCTCGCGCGCGGCAACGCCCTTCAGTGGCACCCGGAGTACATGCGGGCGCGGTTCGAAAACTGGGTGAATGGCTTGAACGGCGACTGGTGCGTCAGCCGGCAGCGATTTTTTGGGGTGCCGTTTCCTGTCTGGTACCGCGTGCGCCAGGACGGGACCACCGATTTCGATGCGCGCCTGCTGCCCGCCGAGGCCGACCTGCCCGTGGATCCGTCCACCGATGTGCCGGCTGGATTGACGGCCGACCAGCGCGGCGTGCCGGGAGGGTTCGTCGGTGACCCCGACGTCATGGATACGTGGGCGACCTCCTCGCTCACGCCGTTCATCGTGTGTGGCTGGGAACGCGATCCGGCATTGTTCGCGCAGACGTTCCCGATGCACCTGCGGCCGCAAGCCCACGACATCATTCGCACGTGGCTGTTTTCGACGGTGTTGCGGTCGCACCTCGAGACCGACACGCTCCCCTGGGCGCACGCGGCCATCTCGGGATGGGTGCTGGACCCCGACCGAAAGAAGATGTCCAAGTCCAAGGGCAACGTCGTCACGCCCATGGCCCTTCTTGAGGAACACGGATCCGACGCGGTGAGGTACTGGGCTGCCAAGGGCGGGCCTGGCGTGGACACTGCGTTTGAGCCCGGACAGATGAAGGTGGGGCGGCGTCTGGCGATCAAGTTGCTCAACGCGTCGAAGTTTGTGCTGGCCCGCACGGAGCCAACGGGGCCAGTGACCGAAGCCATCGACATCGGAATGCTGGCAGACCTTGACGCGCTGGTCCGCAAGGCCACCGCCCAACTCGATGCGTACGACTACGGTGCGGCGTTGCGCGACACGGAGACGTTCTTCTGGACGTTCTGCGACTACTACATTGAGCTCGCGAAGCGCCGGCGCCAGGGCGATGACGCCGCTGCCCGTTCCGCTATTGCCGCGTCCGGGACCGCGCTGTCGGCCCTGCTGCGCCTGTTTGCGCCCTTCATGCCGTTTGTCACTGAGGAAGTCTGGTCGTGGTGGCAGACCGGGTCGGTGCATCGCGCACGGTGGCCGGCCGAGGCAAGCCCATCGTCCGCATCGGCCACTGCTGCCCAACGCGCCTATGCGCAGGCCTGCGAGATCACGAATCGCATTCGTGAAGAGCGGTCGGCGTTGAAACTGGGGTTTGGCGTGCCGGTGCATGCCACCATTCGCCTCCACGCCGAACATGAACCGCTGTGGGCGGGGATCCGCGCCGACGTCTGCAGCGGCAACAACGTGAGCGACGCCGACGTGAGTGTCGATGTCGCCGATGATGCGCCCATCGAGGCGCGCCTGACACCGCTCGCTGCGCCGGAAGAGTGACATGACACCTGATGCGGTCCCCGCCGACGTGGCTGCGGCCCTGTCGCGGGCAGGGCTGCCTCCCGTGGTG
>CAZAZR010000273.1:0-2941 GCA_964489685.1 uncultured Solibacteraceae bacterium
CCGGACGCGGCGTCGTCGCCATCAGCACGAACGACTACGGGCTGCGCGCAGCCAGTACCAAGTCGGCCGGTATTCGCGGCAGTTCTGTTGAAGGCCGCGGCGTCGAAGGCTGGGCCACGGCGTCCGAAGGAGTCGTGGGCGTCAGCACAACCGGCAACGGCGTCTGGGGACAGACAGACGGCGCCGGCGTCGGCGTGCTGGGCACCAGCAAGACGGGCATCGGCGTCTACGGCAAGGGCGGCAAACTCGCTGGTTTCTTCGAAGGCGGCGTCGAAGTGACTGGCGACCTCGCCGTGACTGGCGACATCCGTCTCGCCAACGCCGACTGCGCCGAAGACTTTGACATCGCCGCTGACCAACAGCTCGAGCCCGGGACGGTGATGGTCCTCGGAGAGGAAGGCACGCTGCACCAGAGTCAGCACCCGCACGACAAGCGGGTGGCGGGTGTCATCTCCGGCGCCGGGGACTACAAACCCGGCATCGTCCTCGACAGGCGACCGACGCAGCATCAGCGCCAGCCAGTGGCGCTCCTTGGCAAGGTCTTCTGCAAGGTGGACGCGCAGTACGCGCCGATCGAAGTCGGCGATTTGTTGACGACGTCGGCGACGCCAGGTCACGCGATGAAAGCGGGCGGACCGCTGCAGGCCTTCGGTGCAGTCATCGGCAAGGCCCTCCGGCCGCTCAAGGACGGGCAAGGGCTGATCCCGATTCTGATCGCGTTGCAGTAGAGGGCATCATGGCCACCCTCAGGCAAGCGGTTGAACGGCAGCGCGAGAGCGGCATCATCCCCAAGAGCGGCGGCGTCAGTCTCCGCATGCTGCACGGCCTGTTTCACCCGGTCCCGGCAGGCTCGACGCGGGCCCTGGTGTCGTCGATGTTCGCGGGCGTGTCGAAGAAGCTCCCCTGGGCGGTCATCCTCTGCCGCTTCAAGGACTCACCAGCCACACCCAGTGCCGCCAATCAGGCGATCGAGGACTTCTACCGTCAGGCCTTTACGCCCGGGTCGGGCGGCTTCATCGAATACTGGCGAGACGTGTCACTCGGGGCCATCGACATCTCGGGTAGCCGCGTCTTCGGCTGGATCGACGTGGAGATTCTCCGCAGCGAGGCGGGCGGTGCGCCTGGCTCCATGCCGTCGGGGCCGGGACGACGAGGGCTGACCACGTTCGCTATCGATGCGCTGAAACGTCAGCAAGGGGACCACGTACTCGACGGCTTCACCGGACCGATCGTCGTCTACACCGAGAACTGGTCCAAGGACGGCATCCCGACCGACGCCACCTGGGAGACGCCGGGGATGTTCCCGTTCTGGATCGATGGCAGCAGCGACGGCAAGATCGTCTGCGTCACGCCACCGCACGACGGCAACATCACCGCACACGAAATGGGGCACGTCTTCGGCATGCACCACGACCTTGATTCGGATCTGGCCACCGACTACAGGGACCCGAGCTGCATCATGAGTCAGAACGGACCGTTCGTGCAGCCGCCGTGGGACCGCAACTTCGGCCCCGCGCTCTGCCTGCCGCACCTGATGCAGCGCGAATGGATGTACACGCGTCGAGTGTTTACCGACGATGGCGCGTGGATGTCGCAGGGGGAGGGGATCTCGCTGCCGCTGGCGCCGCTCAGTCGTCCGGGCACCCGGGCCAACCTGGGGATCAAGCTCGCCTTCACGCGCGGCGATCTCAGCTGGGACTACTACCTGGAGTACATGATCCCGACCGAGTGGAACCGGGGTGTTCCTGGCGCGCCGTATCTTCTGATTCGCCGCATGGCGCCGAAGTACGGCGGCACGCCAGCCTATCTTGGGTTCACCACGATTCCCGCCACCGTCGGCGCGTCGTCCGAGGTGATCGAGAGATCCGGTAATGTCCGGTTCCGCGTCGAGTTGATCGACGCGCAGGGGCCGGTCGTCAAGGTCACCGCGAAGAAGTTATAGGCGAGCGGCGTTCTCAACCTACCGCCGCGGTCATCACCATCGGGATTACTGGCGCCGTGTGCGTCACCGCCGCCAGGATAGCGCGGCGCAGGGCCTCGCCTTCCTTGAGAGCGTCGCGGTCAGTTCCTGGATGATCGAAGCCCTCGGCTACACTGCGTCGGGGTTTGTGGCGGCGAAATCCGCCCCAGGTGATCTGCCCGAGCGCCTGATAGGCGCTTGTGTCAGGGACAGACCCACGTAGTACAGGCCTTCGCGTCCCCCACCTGCTCTGTGGCGATTGAAAGGTGGTGACGCATCTGGAGAAGGACGCGGCAGGGCAGGGAGATGCCGCCCGTGGCGTCGTCGACGCGCGCCCGTTCCACGCGCGCAACGCACACAAGAAAGAAAGCCGGGCACCCCTCGGCGTTGCTCAGGGTGGCCCGGCTATTGATGATCGCGGTCTTGAGCACCAGACCGCGCGACATACCTCGAAGCGCTACCGGCGCGGTCCGCGGTCGCGATCCCGGCGCGGCCCACGATCACGGTCGCCGCCGCGGCCGCCGCGGTCGTCACCGCCACCCGAAGGTCCGTGGGCATCGCCGCCACCGGGATACCGTGGCGTCATGCCTTCGCCTTCCTTCAGCAGCACCTTGCGGCTGAGCCGCACCTTGCCGGACGGATCGATGTTGATGACCTTGACCTCGATCTGCTCGCCTTCCTTGAGCTCGTCGCGGACATTGGCCACGCGGTAGTTCGCCATCTCGGACACGTGGAGCAGGCCGTCCACACCGGGCATCACTTCGATGAACGCCCCAAAGTCCGTGATGCGCTCGACGCGGCCCATGTAGACCTTGTCCTGTTCGGGCGTCGCGGTGAGTTCCTGAATAATCGCAATCGCCCGCTGCGCCGCTTCGTCGTCTGACGACGCGATGTTGATGCGGCCATCGTCTTCCACATCGATCTTTACGCCCGTGCGCTCGACGATGCTGCGGATGACCTTGCCGCCGGGTCCGATGACGT
>CAZAZR010000274.1:0-2918 GCA_964489685.1 uncultured Solibacteraceae bacterium
TGGATGACCACCGTGCACGCCTACACCAACGACCAGAACCTGCTGGACCTTCCCCACAAGGATCTGAGGCGCGCCCGCGCGGCGGCGCTGTCGATTATCCCGACCACCACCGGCGCCGCGAGTGCCGTGGCCGAGGTGCTGCCGGAACTCAAGGGCCGACTCGACGGCATCGCCATGCGTGTGCCGACACCCAACGTCTCGGTGGTGGACCTGAGCGCCAACCTCGAAAGGCCGGCCACGGCCGAGGCGCTCAATGCGGCGTTCAAGGCGGCCGCCGACGGCCCGCTCGCGGGCATTCTTGAATATGTGACGGCGCCCCTGGTGTCGATCGACTTTCGCGGTAACCCGCACTCGGCGATGCTCGACGCGGCGTACACGAAGGTCATGGGCGGCAACTTCGCCAAGGTCCTGGCGTGGTACGACAACGAGTGGGGCTACTCGAGCCGTTGCGTGGACCTCGTTCGGTACATGGCCTCGCGCGGCCTCTGAGCGCCGCCATGCGAACGATTCGTGACGTCGCGTTGAAGGGTCGACGGGCCTTCATTCGGGTCGACTTCAATGTCCCGCTCAAGGGCGGGCACATCACGGATGACACGCGCATCCGCGCCGCGTTGCCCACCATCCATGCCGCGCTCAGCGCAGGCGCCACGGTCATTCTGGCCTCGCACCTGGGCCGGCCCAAGGGTACGCCCAATGCGGAATTGAGCCTGCGCCCAATCGCTGACTATCTGGCGACGCTCCTGAACCGTCCCGTCGCGTTCGCACCCGACTGCATCGGCGCGGCAGCGGCGGAAGTCATTGCGGCCAATCCGGGAGGCGTGATCCTCCTTGAGAATCTCCGGTTCCACAAGGAAGAAGAAGCCAACGACGCCGGGTTTGCGGCGGCGCTCGCGGCGCTTGCCGACGTCTACATCAACGACGCGTTCGGCGCGGCACATCGGGCTCACGCGTCGACCGAGGGCATGACTCACCTGATGGCGAATCGCGCCGCCGGCCTGCTCATGGAAGCCGAGGTGGAATATCTCGGCCGTGCGCTGACCAACCCCGACCGCCCGTTTGTCGCGATCCTGGGTGGCGCCAAAGTCTCAGACAAGCTGGAAGTGATCGAGAACCTGCTGGGGAAGGTGGATGCCCTGGTGATTGGCGGTGCCATGGCGTACACGTTTTTCAAGGCGCGAGGACTCGATGTCGGCACGTCGCTTGTGGAGGCAGACCTGGTGGACACCGCGCGCGACCTCGAACAGCGCGCGAAGGCGCGCGGCGTGCGGTTCGAGCTGCCGGTCGATCATGTGGTCGCGTCGGAGATCAGCGCCGACGCCGCCACAGAGGTCCTCGCGATCGGCGATTCCGCCATTGGAGATCGCAAAGGGCTCGATATCGGTCCGCAGACACGTGCGGCCTTTGCCGCGGTCATCGCCACCGCTCGGACCGTGGTGTGGAACGGCCCGATGGGCGTATTTGAGTTGCCGCCGTTTGCTGCCGGAACGATCGGAGTGGCGCAGGCGGTCGCTGCGGTCCACGGCACGACGATCATCGGCGGCGGCGATTCGGTGGCTGCTGTGACTCAGGCCGGTGTGGCCGATCGCATGACCCACATCTCCACCGGCGGAGGCGCGTCGCTGGAGTTTCTCGGTGGCCAGGCGCTGCCCGGGCTGGTGGCCCTGTCATGAGAATCCCGGTCTTCGCGGCGAACTGGAAGATGCACAAGAGCGGGCTGGAGGCCGTGGCTTGGGTGCGCGAGTTCGCCCTGCTGACCAGGGAGCTGAGCGCGGACGCGGCCGAAGTGGTCATTGCGCCGCCCTTCACCGCGATTGCGACCGCCGCTGAGGCCGTGCGCGGTTCGCACCTGACGGTGGCCGGACAGGACCTCTATTTCGAGCGCGAGGGCGCTTTCACGGGCGAGGTCAGTGGCGCCATGCTGAAGGCTGCCGGCGCATTGTCGGTGATCATCGGCCACTCCGAACGCCGCCGGCTGTTTGGCGACACGGACGAGTGGGTGCGGCGCAAAGTCACCGCCGCACAGGGCGCTGGCCTGACCCCGATTGTGTGTGTCGGAGAAACGCTCGACGAACGCGAACGGGGCGAGACGTTGACGGTGCTGGACGCCCAGGTACGGGCCGGGCTCGACGGCTGTACCGGTGATCAGATTGGCGCACTGGTGCTGGCGTATGAGCCGGTCTGGGCTATCGGCACCGGGAAGAACGCCACAGCGGCCGAGGCGGGCGAGGCGCATTCGCACCTGCGGCGCCGCGTGCGGGAGTGGTTTGGCGGCGCCCACGCCGACCGCACCAGGATTCTCTACGGCGGGTCGGTCAAGCCCGAAAATATCCGGGAACTGATTGGGCTCCCTGATGTGGACGGGGCGCTGGTGGGCGGCGCCTCGCTCGACCCGGCCAGTTTTGCGTCGATCGTCCAGAAAGCCACGTCCTAGACGGGGCTCCACACCCTCTGTTAGAGTGAATGGCTATGTATTACGTCTTTCTTGGCGTCTACGCGATCGTCTGCTTTCTGCTGCTGGTCGTGGTCCTGCTGCAGCAGGGCAAGGGTGGGGATATTGCGGCTGCCTTCGGTGGTTCGAGCAGCCAGGCGGCATTCGGCGCCCGCGCGGGCGCCACGGTCCTGACACGGGCCACAACGATTCTCGGTGCGCTGTTCATGCTTGGCGCCCTGGCACTGGCCGTCATGGGATCGTCGGGTGGCTTCGGCAGTTCGGTGGTGAGCGGCGTGGATGGTCCTGCGGCTCCAGCCGCGACGGCACCAGTCGTCGACCCTCTGTCGAACCCGGCCGCCCTGCCGACGGCACCGGCGACTACACCAGCAACGCCACCGGCCACACCGCCTGGCCGGGGTCGTTCGGGCGGCGGCGGGAACTAGATCGACGGGACAATTCCTCGCGGAAGTGGCGGAATTGGCAGACG
>CAZAZR010000275.1:0-2902 GCA_964489685.1 uncultured Solibacteraceae bacterium
TAGTCCATCAATCCCATTGGTGCTCCTCTAAAGGGGACGGGTGTCGACACCCGTCGCCCTATTCGACTCGGCCACACTGGCCGGACATGAACAGCTTATATCTACGCTTGCGTCCAATTCCAGGTTCAGCCACGATGCCTGCATGCGAAAGCACGGTTGGATTGGCGCGGCGGGTGTGGCGGCGGCGTTCGTGGTGAGCTTGGCGCCAGTGGCCGGGCGCGCGCCGCTCGGGCCGAACGATTGGCCGCAGTTTCGTGGGCCCTGGTCGGCAGGTGTCGCCGATGGATCGACGCTTCCGCTGACGTGGTCCACGACCCAGAATGTGGACTGGGTCACGGAGATTCCTGGCCGCGGATGGTCATCGCCGGTGGTCTGGGGGCCGCGCGTGCTCGTGACGGCGGCGATTAACGCTGGCGCGTTCAAGCAGCCATCCACCGGCATCTACGGCAACGACTTCGCGGCCGAGCTGGCCAAACAGGGCCTGGCCATGGAGGAGATCATCAAGCGCGTCAGCGCCCGTGACATCGAGGTGAGTGCCGAGGCCACCGAGGTGCGGTACATGGTCTATGCCCTGGATGCGGCGACCGGGAAGGTCGCGTGGCAGCAGGAAGCGCACAAGGGAGTGCCGGTCGGCGGACGGCACCGCAAGAACACCTACGCCTCCGAAACGCCGACGACTGACGGCGAGCGAATCTACGCCTCGTTTGGCGGTAACGTCGGGCTGTTTGCCTACAGCCTCACCGGCGATCTCATCTGGAAAAAGACGTGGCCGCCTCAGCCCGTCTACCTCGACTTCGGCACCGCGTCGTCACCCGTGGTGTACGGCGGACGGGTGTATCAGATGTTTGACAACGAGAAGGAGTCGTTCCTGGCCGCGCTCGACGCGAAGACCGGCGCCGAGGTGTGGACGGTTCGGCGCAATGGGTTCAAGACCCCGGCGCAGTCGGGTTGGGCCACGCCATTCGTCTGGCAGCACGGGCTGCGCACCGAGATTGTGACCATTGGCAAAGGCACCGTGGTGTCGTACGGCCTCGACGGCACCGAGTTGTGGCGCCTTGGCGGCATGACCCAGGCCACGCCGTCACCGGTGGCCGGGAACGGGCTGCTGTATGTGGGGTCAGGATCGCAGGGCGAGACCGGGCGGCCGCTGTTTGCCATCAAGCCTGGTGCGAGCGGCAACATCTCGCTTGCGGCGGGGCAGACGAGCAACGACTTCGTCGCGTGGTTCCAGCCGCGCTTTTCAGGCTACACACCGTCGCCGCTGCTGTACCGGAATCGCGTCTACGTGATCAACGACAACGGGATCATGCAGGTGGCCGACGCCACGACGGGCAAGGAACTCTATAAGGCCCGCGTGGGCGGCGGGGGGCTGACGTTCTCAAGTTCGCCGCTGGCGAGCAATGGGCGCATCTACGCCGTCAGCGAGGATGGTGATGTGGTGGTGTTCGAAGCGGGCGACGAGTACAAGGAGCTGGCCAAGAACAGCCTGGGCGAGATGAGCCTGGCGACGCCTGCCGCCGACGCGAATAGCCTCTACATCCGCACGGCGACCAAGTTGTATAAGGTGAAATGAAAACGACCTCTGAGGTCGGTTGTTTTCTGCAGAGGAGAAACATCAACCGACCTCAGAGGTCGTTTTCATTTCAAAAATGTAAGAACCTGCGTCGATGATTGGTACCCGCTGACCTTTTTCACAATGGTCCCTGTGCCCGAGGTCGGATCAAAAATCACGATCGTCGGGTAACCGGTAACGCCGAACCGTTTGACGTGCGCTTTCTCGATGTCGCCGTCGAGTTTCACGCCGATGTAGCCGGCGTTGAGCGCGGCGGCGACCTCCGCGTCATTCCAGATCCACTCATCCATCGTCTTGCAGGGGCCGCACCAGGCGGTCTCGAAGTCGATAAACACCCGCTTGCCTGAGGCGCGTGCCTGTTTCACCGCCGTATCGAAGTCGTGCGACCAGGCAAACGCCGCTTTCGTGCGGGGCCGGGGCCGTTCGTCCGCCAACATGTCATCGGGCAGGCGGTCTTCGGCCTTCGTCACCGGGCGATCGACCACGGCAAACTCGATGGCCGACCCATCCTTCTTGAACGACTTGAACTCGAGCACGATGTCCTTCGCGCCACTGCGTTCCAGGAACATGAGGCGCGCTGTGTCTCGAGCCTCCTTGATTGACAGGACCGCGCTTTCCGCATCCTTCGTGGCCGCGGGAATCACGCTCCACGAATCACCGGGGCCATAAAGCGCGTCGTTGTTCCCGTCCATCGCGGCCACCAAAGCCGGCACCCCATTCACCGTGACCGTCCCCGAGCGCCAGGACCCGCGCGAGTACCGAATCACGTCTGGCGCCGGCGCGGCATCCTCGCGCACTACCCAGAAATTCACGAAATACGGCTCGGTGCGCTCCGGCTCCGGAAACCGCACGCGAAGTTCGATGGCGCTAAACGAACTCCACCAGGCCTTGGTCTTGGCATTCTGGGTAGGCACGGCCACCGCTGCCGGACCATCGTCGGCAAAGTTGCCGTTCCGGTTGCGGTCCACAAACAACTGGTTCAAGTCCGCGGGATGCGCCGTGCTTGCGGTTGCGAGCACCGGGATCCATGAGTCGCGATTCGGCCCTACCTGCAGGAGGCCGCGCTTGGCCGGCCGAATGGCGCCGGCGGGAAGTGCCTGACCCGCCTGCACCTCGGCGAGCGCCACTTGCGTGCCCTTGGGGCTGAAGTTGGGCTTCGGTCCCGTTCCGGGCGCGTGATAGGTCAGCGGAACCGAGATGACAGTGGCCTGCGCCGCAAGATCCTGCGGGGTGACCGTGGACAGGGCGAGCAGTGCGAGGGCCAGAGAGGATCGTCGGATCAACATGGCGAGAGTTTAGCAAAAGGAGCCCCCGTGGAAAAACGACCTC
>CAZAZR010000276.1:0-2897 GCA_964489685.1 uncultured Solibacteraceae bacterium
CGATGCGCGTGGCCGCTCCGCACTGGGGGCACACGAGCTGGACTTTGGCGGCCGCCATCGACGTCTCGCGTTCAACAATGCCGCCCTTCACGTTGCGCTGGGGATTCGGCTTCGTGTGGCGCTTGATCATGTTCACGCCCTCGACGATGACCCCGTTCTTCACGCGGTTCACCACCAGCACGCGTCCACGCTTGCCCCGATCACGGCCGGCAATCACCAGCACGTTGTCGTTCTTCTTGAGCGACGACTGTCCTGCGGCCATCACAGCACCTCCGGCGCCAATGAAATGATCTTCATGAACCGGCGCTCGCGCAGCTCGCGCGCCACGGGTCCGAACACGCGGGTGCCCACCGGCTCACCTTCGTCGTTCACGATGACCGCCGCATTCCGGTCGAACCGGATGTACGAGCCGTCGCGTCGGCGCAGTTCCTTGCGGGTGCGCACAATCACGGCCTTCACCACCTGGCCCTTTTTCACCGTGGCATCGGGCGTCGCTTCCTTCACCGACGCCGTGACGATGTCCCCGATGCGCGCGTAGCGCCCCGTGGACCCGCCGATCGGATTGATGACGGCGATTTTGCGCGCGCCTGAATTGTCGGCGACGTCGAGGACCGATAGCATTTGAATCATGGTCGTATCTCCTGGTTCCCTGCTGCCCTGCTCGCGAAACGGCTACTGCCGCGCCCGCTCCACGATTCGCGTCACGACCCAGCGCTTCATCCGGCTCAACGGACGCGTCGGCACGATCGCCACCAAATCGCCAATCTTGGCGTCTTCCTTCTCGTCGTGCGCCATGAACCGCGTGGTGCGCTTCATCTGCTTGCCGTACCGCTCGTCGCGGACCTGACGCTGCGTGGTCACGACCACCGTCTTCGTCATCTTGTTGCTGACGACCCTGCCCGTAATCTCTGCGTTCGCCATATCAGTTCCTGACACCCTTCTCGCGAAGGAGCGTCTGAATCCGCGCCATCTCCCGACGGAGCGGCCGCATCTTGTTGGCCGACTCGGTCTGGCCCATCGACTTCTGGATCCGCATCCGGAACGTCTGGTCTTCCAGATCCTTCGCGCGCTGCTGCAACTCGTCAGCCGACAGGCCGCGGAGCTCGGTACGCTGCTCGCTTACCTTCATGACACTTTCTCCTCGGCAAAGCGCGTCGCAAACCGGGTCTTGATCGGCAGCTTCGCCTGCGCCAGACGCATGGCCGCGCGCGCGTCCACCTCCGACACGCCTTCCATTTCAAACAGAATGCGACCAGGCTTGACGACCACCACCCAGCCTTCAGGGGCGCCCTTGCCCTTGCCCATTCGTGTTTCCTGCGGCTTCTTGGTGATCGGCTTGTCCGGGAACACCCGGATCCAGATCTTGCCGCCACGCTTGATTCCGCGCGCCATCGCGACTCGCGCCGCTTCAATCTGTCGGTCGGTCATCCAGCACGGTTCCATCGCCATCAGCCCGAAGTCGCCAAACGCCACCGTGCATCCACGATAGGCTTTGCCGCGCATCCGGCCGCGCTGCTGTTTCCTGTACTTGACCTTCTTCGGCATCAACATGACGATGTCTCCGGTCCTTCTCTGTTACGCCCGCGCCGCGCGACGCGGCTGACGATACTCTTCTTCGCGCCCGACACGCGGTGTCAGTCGCTCGCCCTTGTACAGCCACACCTTCACGCCAATCGTGCCGTAGGTGGTAAAGGCCTGCGCAAACCCATAATCGATATCCGCCCGCAACGTCTGCAGCGGCAACTGCCCGTGCAGATACCACTCCGACCGCGCGATCTCCGCACCATTGAGGCGGCCCGACACGCGCACCTTGATGCCCTTGGCGCCAAACCGCAACGCCGATTCCACGGCCTTGCGCATCGCCCGGCGGAATGCCACGCGCTTCTCGAGCTGCATGGCCACCGACTCGCCGATCAACTGGGCGTCGAGCTCCGGCTTCTGGATCTCCAGAATATTGATGAACACCTCGCGGCCGGTCACCTTGGTGAGCTCCTGGCGGAGCTTGTCCACTTCGGTGCCCTTGCGGCCGATGATGATGCCGGGGCGCGACGTGTGAATGTCGATCTTCAGCTTGTTGGCCGCGCGTTCGATGTCGATGCGCGCCACACCCGCGTGCGCGAACCTCGTCTTGAGCTCGGAACGCAGCTTCAAGTCCTCGTGGAGCAACTTGCTGTAGTCGCGATCGGCGAACCAGCGCGACTGCCAGGTCTTGTTGAACCCGAGCCGGAATCCGTAGGGATGAACTTTCTGACCCATATGCGTTACTCCGCCTTCGCTGCTGCCGCGCCCTGCGCGCCGGCCGCCTTCTTTTTCGCCCCGGCCGACCCTGCGACACGCGCCGCACGCGCCTTCGACGTCGCCGACCCCCCGGTGCCCAGCGCCTTCGCCCGCCGCTCTCCCACCGCCACCGTCAGGTGCGTCGTCCGCTTGACCACGCGGAACGCCCGGCCCATCGGGGCAGGCCGCACACGTTTCATGCCCGGGCCCTGGTCGGCATGACAGCTCGACACAAAGAGCCGGTCGTCGTCTCCGCCAAACCCTTCGGTCTGCCGCGCGTTCGCCATGGCCGAGCGCAGCACCTTCTCAATGTCCTTCGCCACCTTCTTGCGCGAGAACATCAGGGTCGCCAGCGCCTTGTTGACGTCACAGCCGCGAATCTGATCCAGCACGAGCCCGGCCTTCTGCGCCGAGGTCCGCACGTACTTCGCGGTTGCCTGAGCCTGCACCATTAGGCGCCTCCCTTGGCCGGACCGGCAGTCGCCGCCTTGTCGGCCCGCGTCGTGTGGCCCTTGAAGGCCCGGCTCGGCGCAAACTCACCCAGCTTGTGGCCGACCATGTTCTCGGTCAGGTACACCGGGATGAACTTCCGGCCGTTGTGCACCGCCACGGTATGCCCG
>CAZAZR010000277.1:0-2893 GCA_964489685.1 uncultured Solibacteraceae bacterium
CGCTGGTCACGGTCGGCCTGGCTTTCTTTTTTGCGCCGGCCTGGCACCCGTCGATGAAGCACGCCGGGCCCACGCGCCGGGCACTTGGAGTCCGGACAGCCTTCAATATCCTGGGCCCCCTGACCAATCCGGCCGGCGCCCAACGCCAACTGGTGGGTGTGTCGCGTCCCGAGCATACGGAGTTGATGGCACGCACACTTGGCCGGCTGGGCGCGGAGCGGGCCTGGGTGGTGCACGGTGCCGACGGGCTGGACGAGTTGTCCACGACGGGGTTCACCAAAGTCTCCGAATATCGCGGCGGCATGGTGCACACGTTTTACCTGCACCCGGCCGACGTGGGGTTGGCGGTGGCCGACAAGGCGGCGCTGGCCGGCGGGACGGCGGCTGAAAATGCCACGATGATCGAAGACCTCTGCGGCGGCGACACGGGTGCGCGTCGTGACATCGTGTGCCTCAATGCCGGAGCGGGGTTGCTGATCGCAGGGATCGCTTCGTCGGTGCAGGAGGGCATTGCCATCGCGGGCGACGCGCTCCGCTCGGGGCGGTCGGCCCGGACCCTCATCGCGCTGCGGGAGGCGTACGCGCGATGAGCACAGGCGTGCTCGCGGCGATCACGGCCGCGGCGAAACGGTCGGCCGATGTCCGCGAACGGGCCCACGGGCAGGCCGTGCATGAGGCGGCGGCCATGCGAGAGCCTCGGGGCGCGGAGTTTCGCGCACGCCTGTGCGCGCCGCGAGTGTGCGTGATTGCCGAATGCAAACGGCGGTCGCCGTCGCGCGGCATCCTGCGGAATCCCTACGACCCGGCATCCATTGCACGAGGCTACGCCGACGCAGGCGCGGCTGCGATTTCCGTCATCACTGAGAACACCTTCTTTGACGGGTCGCTCGACCATCTGTCGCTCGTTCGGCAGTGTGTGGAGATCCCCGTGCTGCGCAAGGATTTTGTCTCGACTCCCTTTCAGGTGCTGGAGGCGCGTGCGGCCGGCGCCGATGCCGTATTGCTCATTGTGGCGGCGTTGGATCGAGCCACCCTCGAAGCCCTGCTGCCAGCGTCGGCACGGCATGGGCTGGCCGTGCTCGTCGAAGTGCACTCGCGCGAGGAGTTGGAACACGCGTTGGCGGCGGGAGCGAACCTGATCGGGGTCAACAGCCGCAATCTCAAGACCCTTGACGTGGATCTGCGCGTCTTCGACGAGGTGCGGCGCACCGTTCCAGATGGCGTTGTGACTGTGGCAGAAAGTGGACTGCGCTCGGCTGAAGACCTCCGGCGGCTCAGGGCGTCGGGCTACGACGCCTTTCTTATCGGTGAGCACGTCATGACCGCTCCGGATCCCGGCGAGGCCCTGAGGGCGCTGATGGCTGTGACCGAAGGAGGCAAATGATGTTTAGTGGAGTACACGTAAAGATCTGCGGGTTCACCCGCGAGGAAGACGTTGCGGCGGCGATCGCCGCCGGCGTGTGGGCCGTCGGATTTGTCTGTTGGCCGGCCAGTCCGCGCGCCGTCACACCCGATCGGCTTCGGGCCCTGACGGCCGACGTTCCTGAGGATGTCAGGCGGGTCGCGGTGATGGTTGATGCGACGCTGGAGAACGCCAGGCGCGTGCGGGACGAGTCCAACATCAGCGTCGTACAGCTGCACGGCAATGAGGATCCACTGCAATTTCTCTCGCTCGGGCTCGACGTGATCAAGGCCGTGTCACTCGACAGCGACGCCGCGGTCGATCGCGCGGCGGCATTGCCGGAGGAGGTTATCGTCCTCGTGGACGCGCACGACCCTGCGCGTCGCGGCGGCACCGGCGCACACGCCGACTGGGTTCGGGCGTCGGCCCTTGCCGCGTGCCGCCCGATCATTCTCGCGGGCGGCCTGCGGGCTGACAACATCAGGCAGGCGATCGATCAGGTCGGGCCCTGGGGTGTGGATGTGTCGTCCGGCGTGGAATCGTCGCCTGGGATCAAGGACGCAGCGCTCATCAGCAGCCTCATGAAACACGCACAATAGAGAGCCTTCATGTCTTCACGTCTTCCTGTGATTCCGTCCCCGTCATTCGGCAAACGCGATCCCGACAGCCGCGGCTACTTCGGCGCGTTTGGTGGCCGTTTCATTCCCGAGACCCTGGTGGCGCCGGTCGAATCACTCACGTCGGCGTACTTTGAGGCGCGGCGCGACCCTGTGTTCGTCAGCGAATTGGAGCATCTGCTGGCCACGTTTGTGGGGAGGCCGACGCCGCTCTACGAGACACGCAACGCGACGGCCGGCACGGGCGTCCGGCTGTTTCTCAAACGTGAGGACCTCGCGCATACCGGCGCGCACAAGATCAACAACGCCATCGGGCAGTGTCTGCTGGCCAGGCGAATGGGCAAGACCCGCGTCGTTGCGGAGACCGGAGCGGGGCAGCACGGCGTGGCCACCGCCACCGCCTGTGCGCTGCTCGGTCTGGAGTGTGTGGTCTACATGGGCGCCCAGGACATGGCGCGACAGGCATTGAACGTGTTCCGGATGCGCATGCTTGGGGCCACGGTGACATCCGTGGATGCGGGGAGCCAGACGCTCAAGGATGCGATCAACGAAGCCATGCGCGACTGGGTGGCGAACGTGGCGACGACATCCTACGTGCTGGGGTCGGTGTTGGGGCCGCATCCGTATCCGCTGATGGTTCGGGAGTTCCAGTCCGTGATTGGCGCCGAGGCGCGCGCGCAGATTCTCGAGGCGGCCGGACGGCTGCCTGACATGGTCGTCGCCTGCGTCGGGGGTGGCAGCAATGCCATGGGTATCTTCGACGCGTTTATCGATGACGCTGGCGTGCGACTGCTCGGGGTGGAAGCCGGAGGGCGGGCGATTGCCGACGGGGAGCATGCGGCACGGTTTGCCGGCGGTGCGCCGGGCGTGCTGC
>CAZAZR010000278.1:0-2808 GCA_964489685.1 uncultured Solibacteraceae bacterium
ATCGTCGCGTTTGCCCTGTTCGTCTCGGTCGCGTGGGCCGGCACATTCAGTTCGCCACCGCCAGCCCGTGCCTGGTCTTCCACGCCGCGTGACGGCGCCGTCGCCGACTGGCCCGCCGCCGACGGTGTGGGCGCCACCCACGCCTCGCCGCTGGGCGACATCACGCTCGCGCGCGTCCGCGATCTCGAGATCGCCTGGACCTACCAGACCGGGGATGTCGACGACGGCAAGGGCGAGACGGCGGGCAGCGCATTCGAAGCCACGCCCGTCATGGTGGACGGCATGCTCTTCATTTCCTCTCCGTTCAGTCGTGTGCATGCGATTGATGCCGAAACCGGCCAGCGCCTCTGGGTGTTTGACGCACACATCGATCGGGGGAATGCCAGACAGAGCATGACCACATCGCGGGGCGTGTCGACGTGGCTCGACCGCGTGCAGCCCGCTGGGCGCCCGTGTAGCCGCCGGATCTTCTTCGCGGCGTTCGACGCACGCCTCTTCGCTCTTGATGCACGAACAGGAGAGCGGTGTCAGGACTTTGGCGCAGCGGGCGAGATCGATCTTGGTGGAGGAGTCGTTCAGATCGAAGGCAAACGTCACATCTACAAACAGACGGCTCCGCCCACTGTGGTGGGTGATGTGGTCGTCGTCGGCTCTTCCATCTTTGACAGCCAGTACGCGGATTCGCCGAGCGGCCTCGTTCGCGGTTTTGACGCCCGTTCTGGAGCGCTCCTGTGGAGCTGGGAGCCGCTCTCCTCTCTCCCCGGCGAAAAAATTGGTGACGCCATTGTCCCGACCGGGGCCGGGAACGCGTGGGCCACCATCGTGGCCGATGACGCCCGCGATCTGGTGTTTGTGCCGACAGGCAGCGCGAGTCCTGATCACTGGGGCGGCTTCAGGCCCGGTAACAATCTGTACGCGAACTCGTTGGTGGCTCTGCGCGGTTCCACGGGCGAAAAGGTGTGGCACTTCCAGGTCGTCCACCACGACCTCTGGGATTACGACCTGCCTACACCGCCTGCGCTCGTCACGGTCACGCGCAACGGCGTGGCTGTGCCGGCTGTGGTGCAGGCGACGAAGACCGGGCACATCTTCGTACTCCATCGTGAGACGGGCGAGCCGCTGTTCCCGGTGGTCGAACGCGCGGTGCCGCAGAGCGACGTGCCTGGAGAAACGGCATCGCCAACGCAGCCATTTCCCGTGCTGCCGCGCGCGCTGTCGCCGCAGTCGTTTGGGGCGCTCGACGCGTGGGGGCTGACCCCTCTGGACCGGGCTGCATGCCGAACCACATTGGCCGGCCTGCGGTCAGAGGGCGTGTACACACCACCGAGCCTGCGCGGCAGCGTGGTCGTTCCAGGCTTCCTTGGTGGCATGGAATGGGGAGGCGTGGCGTTTGACGGGTCGAGCGGCCTCCTCCTGACCAACACCAACAACGTGCCAATGGTGACCACACTCATCCCTGTCGCCGAGGCGGGCACGTCGGTGGTAGACGCCGATGCGAAGATGTCGCTGGCCCCACAGACTCCGGCCCCGTACGTCGTGAAGCGCGAGCTCCTGGTGTCGCCACTGGGCATCCCCTGCATCGCTCCACCGTGGGGCATGCTGCATGCGGTTGATCTGCAGAGTGGCGCCGTGCGCTGGGAAACACCTCTCGGAGGGCTTCGCGACATCACCTGGTTTCCCACGCCGAGGGCCTGGGGTTCCCCGAATCTCGGTGGTCCGCTGGTCACGGGCGGTCTGGTGTTTATCGCGGCGGCGCTCGATTCCCAGTTCCGCGCGTTCGACATCAGCACGGGGAAACTTGTCTGGGAGCGCGACCTTCCCGCATCAGCGCAGGCGACGCCCATGACGTACCGCGTGCGGCGCGGTGGCCGTCAGCTCATTGTCATCGCCGCGGGCGGCCATGCCGGGCTGGGGACGGCGCTTGGTGACTACGTGGTGGCCTTTGCCCTCCCCGCGATGGCCACCCGCATCGCTCGACCGCAGTGACGGGGAGACCAGTGTCTACTTGAGCACAGTCGGCCGGTCGCCGTGCGCATTACAGTGCGTCAGGACACCGATGTCCTGAAAGGCAGGCTGATATGGCAAAACAGAAGGCGAGCGCCGGCCGCGAAGCATTGATCGAGGGACTGAACGAGGATCTGGCGCGCGAGTACCAGGCCATCATCGCCTACGTGGTCTATTCGCAGGTGCTGACCGGCGCCGAGTACATGACGATCGCGAAAGAACTGGAAGTGCATGCGGGAGAGGAACTGCAGCACGCGCTGACGATTGCGCGGCACATTGACTATCTGGGCGGCACGCCGACCGTGACGCCGAAACCCGTGGCGCCGCCCAAGGACGCGAAGCAGATGCTGCGCGCGGACCTGGCTAACGAAACCGAGACGATCGCGCACTACCGCACGCGGCTCAGGCAGGCCGAAGCGGCCGATGAGTTTGCGGTGGCCGAAGACCTGCGCGAGATCCTGCGACAGGAGCAGGAGCACCAGATCGATTTGGCGACGGCGCTTGGCATCGACGTGCCGCGCAGTTGACGGTGTGAAACGTCGCTTGACTCCCGAAGGCGGATCGCGTGGGCATCGCTGTCGTCGGTCTGGCTTCTGTGTCCGGCCAGGGTGTGCCGACGGGCGATCCTGACGGGATGGCCAAGGGCCTCCACCAGCTATTCATGCACGATGCCTGCACGAGCGAGTACCCGCCGCAGCCGGATACGCGCATTCACAAACAGCTTATCGAGAAGGTCGTCACGGTGGGGGCAAGGCCGGCAGCGTCTATGACGCGCGACTGCGGATTCGCGGACTCTTCGAACCG
>CAZAZR010000279.1:0-2784 GCA_964489685.1 uncultured Solibacteraceae bacterium
TATACGTCCGCTTGGGGCCGTCCTGCGCCGGCGCGGTGTTCGTCGTGCTACTCGCCATGTGTGTACTCCGCATGCCGGCTGATCAACAGCCGCGCGCCAGGGCGCCAGTGTACCCGGTATCCGTGACCCCGAAGGTCTGGCACCATCTCTTGAAGACTGTCATAGCAGGTCAAGCCAAGACCGCCAGTTCCAGATATCTGCACAGAGCATTCGCCAATTGCATCTGCTGCGGCGACGCGCAGTCAGGCTCGAAAAGGCGCGGACTCGCCACCACAATGCACAGGCACCGTGCGCGACTGGTGGCCACGTTGAGGCGGTTGAGACTGTAGAGAAATCCGAGGCCGCGCGGTGCATCCTCTGGGCGGGATGTGGCCATGGAATAGATGACCACCGGCGCCTCCTGGCCCTGGAACTTGTCGACGGTCCCGACGGTCGCACGGCCGCCCACCGCGTCCTGAATGCGATTGACCTGCGCGTTGTAGGGCGCAACGATGAGGATGTCGGCCGGCGTCAACTGCTTTCCGACTCCTTTCTCGTTCACCCACTCTGATCCGGGCGCGAGCAGTTCATCGACGATGCGGACGACCTCGGCAACCTCTTCATCAGACGCGTTGCGATTGCCGTCATGCTCCACGGGCACGACCCGAAGACCGGCACCGGTGAACCGCTGACCGCCACGTAGCACCTGGCGCTCGAGACCAGCGAGTGACTCGAGCCGACGCTCGTAGAAACACTCGGACGTGTACGCGCACAGGTCCGGCGCCAGGCGTCGCGTGACGCCCAAGAACTCACCGCGCTCGGGCGGCATAGTCTTGTCCCCAGCCAGAATGTGCTGCAAGGCCGAATGCCCCACGCCATCAGGATGGACGCCTTTGGTGGGCTGCTCCAGCTGCTGAGGATCACCGAGCAGCACCACCGCGCCGGCCGCGACCGTACATGCAAGCGTGTTGGCCAACGACATCTGCCCGGCCTCATCCACAACCATCACGTCCACGGACCCAGCATTGTCGCTGCACCAGTGCCACGCCGTGCCGCCGACGACCTGCGGTTCCTCGTCGCCGAATTCATCCTCGTGTTTGACGTGCAGGATGGACACCGCCTGGCTACGCCTTACCGACTCCTCCCGGACGGCCTTCAGGAGATTGCCGATCGCGGCATGGCTGTGAGCGGTGACCCCCACTTTCTTTCCCGCCTTGACCAAGTCGCAGATCATCTCGCCGCCCCGATAGGTCTTGCCGGTGCCAGGTGGACCCTGAATCGCAAGTACCGCATCTCGCAGTGCCAGGACGTCGCGCGTGGGCGGCGGGTCTATGCGGAGCAGCGCCATCGCCAGTGGGTTGGCCTTCCCGTCGGCGATGAGGGAGCCGATCTCGAAAAGCACATCCTCAATAGCGGTCGGAGGAATGTACTTGTACGCAAAACAATTGGCAGGTCGAAGCTCCGCCCGCTTCAGGAGCGGCTGGACATCGATGGTGCGAGCCTCTCGACTGAGAGCGACCACCGCTCCCCATTTCTTCTCATCGGAGAGATACAGATCATCCTTCGGGCGAATATCACACTCTTGGTCCTCAAACCGATATCGATCGACGACTAACCTCGTCGTCTTGCCGGTCGTGTCGCTGATCACCGGCCCAAGGCATTCCACAAACTCGAGCCCGCCCAGTGCCTTCCGTTCCTCCAGTTGACCTTCGTTTTCCAGTCCGACGAGGCGGTAAAAGTCCCACCACTCCGACTTCCCTTCCCGACGGTGCCAGTCCAGGAGATAGGCCATCAGGTAGCGGGCCTGCTCTTCGACAGTCCTTGTTGCTTTGTCGTCAGGAACTCCAGCGAGCAGGCGCGCCCTCAAGTCAACCACGCGCTGGTCGCGGTCCTTGATCCGCTCGGTTGCTTCACCGGTTTTCGGCTCGGGCCGCGGCACATCCTCCCCTCTCGCCACCACCTCATCGCGCCGTGCCTCAAGCCACGTCTGCAACGCCCACGTCGATCGCACATCGTCTCGGTTGTAGCCCTCGACGGCGTCGCGCACGTCCTGAGGCACGGCGTCGATCGCACCCGCCTCCAGCGCCACCTCAATGGCCTGCCGCTCCTGCCCGGCCTTGCGCAGATCGATGTCGCGCGTGAACGCGTAGAACGGCTCCATTGACTTGATCGAGTAGCTCTCGACGCCGGCGCGAATGGACTCTCGCACCACGGCATAGAGATCGACAAACCGTGTTGAACGGAGGCTATCGTCGAGCGCCTCGGCGCGCGTCGCATATCTGGCGGCCAGGCGCTTGAACGCCGACGGCTCGTAGGGCGCGTAGTGATAGACATGGGCATCGGGATGGATCGTTACGACGCGAACGATTTCGTCCATCACCGCTTCAAAGGCGCGGCGCTCGTCGCCGTCGGTGAATGCCCACCAGCTCCGATACTGGAACGCTCCAGCCTCGTCTACCCAGCCAAGCCCGAAGAGATACTCGCGCGATCCTTCGCCGGCCTCGCCGCCCAAAGCGGTGCGGGCAGACGCTTGAGGCCCCGACGCGGCAACGGCGTGCCGTCTTCCGCCACATGCGGCTCGACGGGCAACACCTTGAACCTCGGCCGCCCGGTCTCTCTGGCATCGAGCTGCAGCGCTGCCTGGTCCTGCAGCTTCACAAATGACTTCGGCGCGTCCCACTTCGCCAGCGCCGCCAGCGTCGTGACACCCAGTGGCTCAAGCTCCCGCTTGTGGACCCGGCTGAGGTTGGCCACAAACTGCAGGTGGTCGTCGGCCCGTCGCCGCGTGTCACACACCTGCCACCA
>CAZAZR010000280.1:0-2742 GCA_964489685.1 uncultured Solibacteraceae bacterium
CTGAGTTCGCTGTTCGTACCTACAAGGTCTACGCCCCGAAACAACAGGCCAACGGCACTATGATCCTGCAAACAGATCTGATTGACGCCTCACGGAAGGTCATCGGCGCGTGGAAAGAGTCTTGGACCCTTGACCGTAAGCGCACGGAACAAGAGTTGACTCTGGATGGCACCGTGACTGTCATGACCTTCAATGCGGAGGATCGGTCTGGACGAATTGTGGTCGACGGAGAAGAGATCTGGGCAGGTCAGTTTACGACCGGAACACCTGAGGAACAGGCGCGGATTCTCGGAATCTCGACCCACCTCTCGAAGATGGCGATCATAGCCAGGGATATCGGCGAGGCTCGCCGGAGCGCCGTTCGCCTATCCAACGAATGGGAACTGGTTGAGTTTGCGCCGCGGGTTTCGCGGTCTGCTATTCTCACGGCATTCAGACTTTTGTCGTTCGGTCATCCTGTGTACGCGGCCGGCTCTGACGGGCCGGAGTGCCAGACGGAATTCGAACATTGTGACTTCGCGGTTGGCGCCACTCGGAGCATAGCCTGCGCTGAAGCCAAATTGGATGCCGGGGGAGAATGTACAAATTGGATCAATTGTATCGGCTGTTGCGCTTGGCAAACACCAGACTGTGATTGCGCTTGCGTGACTGGTGACTTCGTCTGCACTTGTCTCGCGTGCGGTGCTGCTTGTGTCATTCCGGTTTAGCGACTGCACGAGGCGCCTGGAACTGTTCAGCCGAGGGGTGCGTGTGCCATGGTCGAGCCGTGAGACCGGCCCTCAGTGAAAACGCAGCCGGGTGGCGACGCGACTAGTTGCCCGCGCCCTGATCGTAGAATTGGAGGTTGATCGTGTGGGTCAAGGTCCAGATACTCGTCCTTGTCGCCCTCTACGTCGGTCCTATCATTTGGTTTGTGCTGCGAGAGAGGCCAACTTCAGCCGTTGATCGGCTTTGGTTGGTCGCCCTCGTCGCGTTTCCGTATGCAAGCGGGCTGGCTTTCGCCGCTTGGAAACTCTACAAATACCACCGCATCGCGTATGGGGCCCGCCGCGCTGGCGAAGACTCGTGAAGGGATCAGATGCCCGGTAGCCCGGCGCCGCCCTGGGTGGCGGGTCCGAATCCCTAGAGCCTGTTATGCACTTCCGTTTGGAGGGCGAGGACGTTGGGCAGCATGAGGCAGACAAACGCGAGCCAGTGATAGGCCGCGAGTGTCTGGCTCAGGCGTTCGTAGTCGCGGGCCAACCGGCGGAAGCGAGCGGCCCACGCGAAACTGCGTTCCACAACCCAGCGGCGGGGCAGGAGGACGAATCCGCGTTTGGCCTCGGTATGTTTGATCACTTCCAAGCGCATGCCATGATCGGCGGCCGCCTCGGCCGCCGTGTCGCCGGTATACCCCTGATCCACGTACCCGAGGACGACCGTCTGGCCCGTCACCTCCTGCACCGCCTCGGCGAGGTGCGCGACCTGCGCCCGGTCTTGCGCATCCGCGGCGGTCACGTGCACCGCGAGCAGATGCCCCAGCGTGTCCACCGCCGCGTGCACCTTCGATCCCTTGCGGCGTTTGGCCCCGTCGTAGCCCGCCCGCGCGCCGGACTCCGGCGTCGATTGCAGCGTCCGACTGTCGAGCACCAGCGCCGTGGGCTGAGGCTCGCGGCCGGCACCGACCCGCAGCACCACGCGCAGGTCATGCACGAGGGCCTCAAAGCATCCCGCGCGCATCCAGCGTTGCATTTGCTGATACACCACGGGCCAGGGCGGCACATCATTCGGCATCATGCGCCACGTCGCCCCGGTGCGCACCAATCAGCGCATCGCATTGAATACGTCCCGCAACTCGTGGGTCCGCCGTGGGCTGTCTGGGCGACTCAGGGTCAGATACGGCGCGACGAACTGCCATTCCTCGTCGCTGACATCACTGGGGTACCCGGTGCGGCGGGGACGTGGAGTCCGTTTCGGCATCCCCCCTTGTCGCAGATTCTCCCGTTCAGTACAAGCAAAAGTACATAACAGGCTCTAGCGATTCACCCCGAGCCACGCCGCCGCAATCGTGAGCGTCACGACCGTCACCGGCACGCCGATGCGGGCGTGGCGGCGCCAGTCGATCTCGATCCCCTGCCGCCGCGCCGCGTCCACCACGATGATGTTGGCGATGGAGCCGACGATGAATAGGTTGCCGGCCAGGGTACTGACAAGCGCCAATGTCGGCCCCGCGTGCGCGCCTTCAGCCACCGGCAACAGCAGCATCACCGCCGGCACATTCGAGACCAGGTTGGACAGCACCAGCGTCACCATGAACAACGGGCCAGCATCCCCAAGTGCGATGCCTTGCCCGGCAATCCAGTCAATCGCCAGTGCCGTGGCGCCGCTTTGCGCGAGGGCGTGATTCACGATGAACAGCCCGACAAACAGCACGAGCAACTCCCAGTCGACGAGGCCCATGACCTTCGACGAGTGAAACCGCTGGCTGAGCAGCAACACGCCTGCGCCAACCAGGGCCGCAACATCGCGCGGTCAGTCCGTGAAGAGGAACACAACTACGAGGCCCAGGGCCACGATGAACGCAAACAGCAGCAACACGGTGGGCAGATGGACTGCCCGCGCGGCCTCGTCCGGAGTCAGAACTCCCGCGCCGACAACGGCGATGGCACCCGACGATCGTCCGTATGAAGGGGCTGTTTCGGTGACAGAACCTCGAGTTATCAGACACAGGGCCGATCACGTTGGGCGGATTTTCACGCCCCC
>CAZAZR010000281.1:0-2664 GCA_964489685.1 uncultured Solibacteraceae bacterium
ACGGCCACACTGGTGCGCTCGGCCATCAGCGAACTGGGAACGGATGCCATGCGTCATCGGCGACGGTCGAACGACCAACTGCATGCGGCCTTCATCTCGACGGCCAAGCGCCGATGGCGTGGCCTGGCCATGGCGGACAGCACGGGGCAACAGCTCACCTATGGTCGCGCGCTCGTGGGTGCGCTGCTGCTCTCGAGAATCATTCGCAGCAAGACCACTGGTCAGGACATGGTCGGCCTCCTGCTGCCGGCCTCTGTCGGTGGCGCCCTGGCGAATATCGCGACGCTCTTCGCCGGATGCGTACCAGTCAACCTCAACTTCACCGCCGGCGCGGCCGCGATGGCCGACGCACGCTCGCAGTGCGACATTCGCACAGTGATCACGTCGAGGCGCTTTCTCGACAAAGCGGGTCTTGAAACGACGTCGGACATGATCTTTCTCGAAGACCTCCGCGGCACCATCACAGCCGCGAAGAAACTGGCGGCGCTCGTTCGAGCGCGCGTCCTTCCGTCGGCTTGGCTCCGCCGTAGTGTCGGCCGGCCGGACTGGACTGCCTCAACTCCCGCCGCTGTGATCTTTTCGAGCGGCAGCACGGGCCAGCCGAAAGGCGTGGTGCTCACGCACGCGAATCTGCTTTCGAACGTGGACTCCCTCGCCCAGATTTTTCCGATGGAGCACAAGGACTGCTTCATCGGCGTGCTCCCGTTCTTCCACTCCTTCGGGCTGACCGGCACGATCTGGTTCCCTCTGCTGCAGGGTTGCAGCGTGGCGTATCACCCGAATCCCATGGACGCCAAGACGGTTGGCGAAATCGCGAAGACCTACAAGGGCAGCATGCTGATCAGCACGCCCACCTTCTGCCAGTCCTACGTGCGTCGGTGCACCAGGGAGCAGTTCGCACACCTGCGCTACGCCATCGTCGGCGCCGAAAAACTGCGTGCGCCGCTTGCGAAGGCCTTTCAGGCGGCCTTCGGGATCGGCCTTCTCGAAGGCTACGGCTGCACCGAAATGGCGCCTGTCGTCTCGGCCAACCGGCCGGACGTGGTCATGCAGGGTCGCACCCAGGTGGGCACCAAAGCGGGGTCGGTCGGGCACCCCATTCCCGGTGTCGCGGCAAAGGTCGTGGACCGGGACACAGGTCAAGGCCCTCTCTTTAATCAGGAGGGCTTGCTTCTGGTGAAAGGACCGAACCTGATGGCGGGGTACCTTCATCAACCGGCGCGCACCGCGGAAGTGATCAAGGACGGCTGGTACGTGACGGGCGACATCGCCAGAATCGACGACGACGGGTTTATCTTCATCACTGATCGACTGTCTCGGTTCAGCAAGATTGGCGGCGAGATGGTGCCGCACATCAAGATTGAAGACACCATCAACGACATTCTCGGAGAGCTCGCGTCAGCCGTCACCTCCGTGCCGTGCGACATCAAGGGGGAAAAGCTGATCGTGTTTTATGCCAGGCCCGACGTCAGCCCGACCGAGGTCTGGACAAAGCTCCACGAGACGGATCTGCCCAGGCTCTGGCTCCCCAAGAAGGAGCACATCATACCCATCGAGACTATTCCCACATTGGGGACAGGGAAGATCGACTTGCAGGCACTCCGAATGCTCGCGCAGGAGAGCGTTCTCACACGAGACATGAAGGGAATAAAGGATCCGGCATAACCAGAAGCTCCTTCAATCCTCCACGCCTCGTGTCAACCCCGTTCGCTACTTTCTGGGCAACTTCTGGTCGCGCATCGCGGTGTGATACACAAATACCGCAGCCACCGTGGCCGTCTGCTTCAGATCCTCCGGCTGCACTCGGTCGTAAAAATCCATATTGGAGTGGTGCGTCCGCGAGTTGTACTCGAGGCGTTCCTGTACAAACTGGAATCCTGGCACGCCCGTGCGGTCGATGTTCGTGTGGTCGGTGCTCGACACCGATCGCGGTCCGAGGATTTCCACGCCCAGGTCTTTCAACGGAGCGACCCACGCACTGAAAATTGGCCCGACGCGCGGATTGCTCTGCATCCAGATGCCGCGCACCTTCCCCGTACCGTTGTCGAGGTTGTAGTAGGCGGAATGCAGCGCCTGGCCCGGCTTTGCCGCCTCGGGCGTGCCCAGATGCTGGTCCGCATACGCGCGTGATCCCAGGAGCCCCTGCTCTTCACCACCCCACAAGGCAATGCGAATCGTGCGTCTCGGCTTGAGGCCCGCATCCTTGATAATGCGCAGCACCTCCATCATGGCCGCGCTCCCCGTGGCGTTGTCTGTGGCGCCCGTCGCGCCATGCCACGAATCGAAGTGGCCCCCGATGAGCACCACTTCATTCGCCAGATCGGTGCCAGGCATCTCGGCGACCACGTTGAAGCCGTTGAGGCGCTCAGGCGTCTCGGGATGGTACGTGACATCAACGTTCAGGTCCACCGTCACCGGCACCTTCGCATCCACCAGCCGGACCATACGGTTATAGTGCTCCACCGCAAGCGTGACTTGCGGCACGCCCGTGTTCGCGCTGCTGCGGCCACCACCGGTGGCGCCGCCCACAAATACCGTTCCGCCATCCACTCGTTGTGTCTGCCACGTCAAGTCGCTGCCGCCAGCGCTCATGTCCGTATTCGCCCCGCGATCAAACAGTGCGACCACGCCCTCGTCGGCATAAAACTGATTCACGTTGAACGC
>CAZAZR010000282.1:0-2648 GCA_964489685.1 uncultured Solibacteraceae bacterium
CTCGACCCCGTGGTGCGTGCTCGCGCAGCGCTGGCGATTGGCCGCGTCGGCTTCGCGGAAGGCGGTCCGGCGCTGGCGGCAGCGCTCCTGGATACCGAGCCTGCCGTGCGCGGACAGGCGGCGTTTGCGCTGGGACTGCTGGGTCGCGCCGAGGCCTCAGAACCGTTGCGCCGGCTTCTGGCAGACAGCGACCCCATGGTGCGCGGACGCGCCGCCGAGGGCCTGGGCCTGATTGGCGCACAACTGACTGACCCGGCTGCGAGCGCGTTCCGCGCGCCGGCCGCATCCGCTATTGCTGAGGCGTTTGCGCCATGCCTCCCGCAAATGGCCGCGCTCACGCCCGATGATGAGACGTATACCAAGCCACCCGAACTGGAGGCGTGCCGTCTGGCGATTTTTGCGCTGGCGCGGTTGCAGAATTTTGAGGCGCTGGCGCGCGTCGTGCTGACCGCCGATGGTCGTCCGGGCACGGCCTGGTGGCCGGTCGCGTATGCGTTGCAGCGGGTGGGTGACCCGCGCGCGGCGCCCGCGCTCGACGTGCTGGCACACAGTGCCGGCGTCTACACACCGGTGTTCGCGCTGCGCGGAGCGGGCGCGACGCCGGACGGACTGGTGCTTGCGCAGAAACTTGCGCTCGATCCTGCGGTTGATGGCCGTGTGCGGACGGCGGCGATTCGCGCGCTTGGCCGGCGCGGATCGGCGCCGGCGGCCACCGCCTTGTTGCGCCTGCTCGCCACGCCACGGCTCTCGACCACGCTGACGCTGGACGTCATGACGGCGCTTGCGGCCACCGAAGATCCGAGTGGCTTCGACGCGATGATCGACCGACTGGCAGACACTCGGCCGCAGGTGCGCAGTGCCGCCATTGCCGGCGCCGCCCGCATCGACCCCGACCGGTTCCTGCTGGTGGGGTCGAGCCTCGGTGCCGATCGCGAGTGGCGGGTCAGGGCCGCGCTGGCCACCGCGCTGGGCACGCTCGACCCGGACCGCGTGCGATCGGGCCTGATCGAATTGACCGAGGATCAGGATCAGCGGGTGCGGGGACCGGCGCTGGCGGCGCTCGCGCGCGCCGGCACTCCGGATCTGGACGCGCGCCTGATGACCGCCCTCGACGTGCCCGACTACGTGGTGCGCGCCACCGCGGCGCGACTCCTCGGCGAGCGCAAGACCGCCGCGGCGGCCGGCGCCCTCGCGCGGGCGTACGATCGAAGCCTGAGTGATGCGGTCACGGACGCGCGGGTGGCGGCGCTCGGCGCCCTGGGAGCACTGGGCGGCGAACAGGCGATCGCCGTGCTCACGCGCGCCCTGGCCGATCGCGACTGGCCGGTGCGCCTGCACGCGGCGGACCTGTTGCAGCGCCTGGGCGACACGATGGCCGCGCCCAACCGCCCGGCGTCGCTGCGACAATCCCCAGAGTTCTTTGAATCAGCCGCCCTGCTGCACCCGTCGGTCACACCGGTCGCGCTGATTGAGACGCGGCTCGGTACGATCGAGATTGCCCTCAACGTGGTCGAGGCACCGCTGACGACGATCAATTTTGTGGAGTTGGCGCAGTCCGGATTCTTCAACGGCCTGCAGATTCATCGGCTCATTCCGAACTTCGTGGTGCAGACCGGAGACCCTCGGGGCGACGGCGAAGGCGGGCCGGGGTTCTCGATCCCCGACGAGTTGAGCCCGTTGCCGTTCCTGCGGGGCACCGTGGGCATGGCGTTGTCGGGGCGTGACACCGGGGGCAGCCAGTTCTTCATCACGCACTCGCCGCAGCCGCACCTGGATGGGCGCTACACGGTGTTCGGGCAGGTGGTGAACGGGATGGATGTGGTGGACCAGCTGTCGCTGCACGATGTGATCGAGCGCGTGCGCATCTGGGACGGCAAGGAACTGCGCTAGCCCCATTGCCTCATTGGCCCATTGGCTCATTAAAAAAAAAGGGGGCGACAGTCGCCCCCTTTTCTCTTGAGGTGCAAAAAGCGACTAGCGCTTCTTGCCGCCCTTCTTCGCTGCTTTCTTGGCTGCTTTCTTGGCCATGTGGTTTTCCCCCCCTTCTCTAGGGATCGCGTGGGCTCGTCCTCACCGCAGCCGTCGCGGTCTTTCGACTCGCATGACCCGCTGTGGGGTGCCCCTCGCTCCGTGGCAGGTGCGGGTCACGTCACGCACCTGGCATCTCGTTCTTTGACTGACTCTGACCCAACCTGGGACCTCGGTACCCAATAGATGGGCTGAGCGGTCCATCGTCACGCAAGATGTAGATTATGGATGAGAAGAAAACCCTGTCAAGCACAAAATGCGTTTTCTTGTCAAAACTTGACAGGCCGGGTGGCTTCGCCATTGGGCCAAAGGCGGGCGGGCGAGTGGATCAGAAGGCGCTGATGCGGCGTTCCTGCTGCCGCGCGTGGCGTTCCAACGCGAGTGCGACCAGGCGATCGATGAGCGCGGCATAACTCACACCACTGGCCGCCCACAGCTTTGCGTACATGCTGATGGTCGTGAAGCCGGGCATCGTGTTGATCTCGTTGAGGCATAATTCGCCCGACGCCGAGAGGAGGAAATCCACGCGGGCCAGGCCCGAGCCTTCAATCGTCTCAAAGGCCATCAGGGATTGGCGGCGCACTGCGTCAGTGACGTCGCGCGGCAACGTGGCCGGGATC
>CAZAZR010000283.1:0-2630 GCA_964489685.1 uncultured Solibacteraceae bacterium
CAGAAGTACGACTTCTCGCGTGTGGGCCGGCTGAAGCTCAACACCAAGTTGAAGCTGCAGACGCCGCTCGACGAAAAGGTGCTGCACCCGCAGGACTTCTACGAGGTCATCAAGTACCTCCTGAAGCTGCGCAAGAATCCGGCGGGGGTGGACGATATCGATCACCTCGGCAACCGCCGCGTGCGCTCGGTCGGCGAACTCCTCGAGAACCAGTTCCGCATCGGGCTGGTCCGCATGGAGCGCGCGATCAAGGAAAAGATGTCGGTGTATCAGGAAATGGCCACGGCCATGCCGCACGACCTGATCAACGCCAAGCCCGTGATGGCGGCCATCCGCGAGTTCTTCGGATCCTCGCAGTTGTCGCAGTTCATGGACCAGACGAACCCGCTGTCCGAGGTCACGCACAAGCGCCGCCTCTCGGCCCTCGGGCCCGGCGGTCTGTCGCGCGAGCGCGCCGGCTTCGAGGTGCGCGACGTGCACCCGACGCACTACGGCCGCATCTGCCCGATTGAAACGCCTGAGGGTCCGAACATCGGCCTGATTTCGTCGCTCGCGTCCTACGCGCGCATCAACGACTTCGGCTTCATCGAGTCGCCCTACCGCAAGGTCAAGGACGGCCGCGTGCTCGATTACGTGGTGGTCACGAACGCCGGCGGCAACCCGAAGTACTCGGTGGGCGACGTCGTGGAAGCGCACGAACTCGTGGGCGCCGACGGCCGTTCGAAGAAGAAGGGCGTCGAGTTCGAACCGCACTGCTTCTACCTGTCCGCCTGGGAAGAAGACCAGTACATCGTCGCGCAGGCGAACATCAACCTGGATGAAGACCTCTACATCACCGAAGAGCGCGTGAATGCCCGCCAGGCCGGCGAGTTCATTCTGGCGCCCCGCGACAAAGTGGACTTTATCGACGTCTCGCCCAAGCAGTTGGTGTCGGTTGCCGCCTCGCTCATCCCGTTCCTTGAGCATGACGACGCGAACCGGGCGCTGATGGGATCGAACATGCAGCGCCAGGCCGTGCCGCTGCTCCAGGCGCGTGCGCCCTACGTGGGCACGGGCATGGAGTACATCACGGCGCGTGACTCGGGCGCGGTCGTCGTGGCCCGCCGCACCGGCGTGGTGGACTACATCGACAGCAAGCGCATCGTCGTGCGCGTTGAGGGCACTGACGTCGAGGGCGTGGCGCGCGAAATGGGCGCGGATATTTACGGCCTCACGAAGTTCAAGCGGTCCAACCAGAACACCTGCATCAACCAGCGCCCGATTGTGCGCGTAGGGCAGCGTGTGGCCAAGGGCCAGGTGCTGGCCGACGGTCCCTGCACGGAACTGGGCGAGCTGGCGCTGGGCCGGAACGTGTTGGTGGCGTTCATGCCGTGGCGTGGGTACAACTTCGAAGACGCGATTCTGGTTTCCGAACGGATGGTGAAGGACGACTACTACACCTCCATCCACATCGAAGAGTTCGAGATCGAAGCGCGCGATACGAAGCTTGGCCCCGAGGAAATCACGCGGGACATTCCGAATGTGTCGGAAACCTACCTGCGCGACCTGGACGAGAGCGGCATTATCCGCATTGGTGCGGCCGTCAAGCCGGGCGACATTCTGGTGGGCAAGGTCACGCCGAAGGGCGAGACCCAGCTGACGCCGGAAGAAAAACTGCTGCGCGCCATCTTCGGCGAAAAGGCCGGAGACGTGAAAGACGCGTCGCTCACGTGCCCTCCGGGTATCGAGGGCATCGTGGTGGCCGTGCAGATCTTCTCGCGCAAGGGCATTGAGAAGGACGACCGCGCCAAGCAGATCGAGCAGGATGAACTTGACCTGATGGAGACGAACCTCCAGGACGAAATCCGCATCCTGCACGAAGAGACCAAGAAGCGCCTGACGCAGCTGCTGCAGGGCCGGACGCTGCGGTCGGACCTCTTCGACAAGGACGGTCGCGAGCGCGTGATGCGCAAGGGCTCGGCGCTGACCGAAGAGGCCATGGCCGGCGTGCCGTTCTCGGCACTGGTTCGTGCGCGCATCGAGACCGACGACCTCGGCTTCGAAGACGAGCTGCGGCGGATGGAAGATCGCACTGCGCAGCGCGTAGACGTCATCCAGCGCGAGTTCGAGGATAAGAAGGAGAAGATCCGCCGCGGCGACGAACTGCCGCCTGGCGTGATCAAGCTCGTCAAGGTGTACGTGGCGATGAAGCGCAAGCTGTCGGTCGGCGACAAGATGGCCGGGCGTCACGGCAACAAGGGCGTCATTGCGCGTATCCTGCCGGAAGAAGACATGCCGTACCTGCCCGATGGCACGCCGGTGGAGATCGTGTTGAATCCGCTGGGCGTTCCGTCGCGCATGAACGTCGGTCAGATTCTGGAAACGCACCTGGGCTGGGCCGCGCACGCACTGGGTCTCTATTTCGCCACGCCGGTCTTTGACGGCGCGCGGGAGGACGAGATCAAGAAGTGGCTCGATGAGGCCGGCTTGCCCAAGGGCGGCAAGACCCAGCTGCACGACGGCATGACCGGCGAGCAGTTCGAGCAGGATGTGACCGTGGGGTACATCTACATGCTCAAGCTGTCGCACCTGGTGGACGACAAGATCCACGCCCGGTCCATCGGACCGTACTCGCTGATTACGCAGCAGCC
>CAZAZR010000284.1:0-2614 GCA_964489685.1 uncultured Solibacteraceae bacterium
GACGCATGGCATCCGTTCCCAGTTCGCTGATGGCCGAGCGCACCAGTGTGGCCGTGACGGTTGAGGGCAATGCGGGGCCGAACGCGACGGTGATGGGGTAGGGCAGACGTTCCGGAAGCTTCCAGAAGAAACGGCCCTTCTTGAAACTGAATACGCTGCCCCACACGCGGTCCAGGTAGACCGGAATCACAGGCACGTCGAGCCCGGCGAGGATGCGCTCGAATCCCCGTTTGAACGGCAGCAGGTTGCCCGTCCGGCTGATCGAACCCTCTGCGAAGATGCAGACGACATGCCCGGCCTGCAGCTCGGCGCGGGCCCGTTCGATCGACGCCGCCACGCCGCTCTTGTCTCCGGCGGTGACGGGGATCGCATGTAACCGGCTGACCACGGAGTGAATCATCGGCAGGTTGAAGTAGGGCCCGTGCATCATGAAGCGGACGAAGCGGTCCACGCAGGAGCCCACGAGAAGGCCGTCCACCATCGACACGTGGTTACAGATGAGCAAGGCCGGGCCCTCGTGAGGGACGTGCTGCCGTCCGACCACCGTGATCCGGTAGACCGTGTGGGTCAGTAACCAGAGGGTGAACCTGATGAAGAAGGCCGGCAGCGTGGCCAGGGCGTAGAACGATGCGACCAGCGTCAGTAGTCCAGTCACGAAGAAGACCGACGTCATCGACAGGTTCAAGAACGTGCCCAGGAACCAGAGGGCCGCTGAGGCCAGCAGAATTCCCACGGTTTGCAGCACGTTCGCCGTGGCGAGGATGCGGCCCTTCTCTTCCGGAGGTGCGCGGTATTGCAGGAGCGCATTCAGGGGCACGACGAAGAGTCCGCCCGAGAATCCCAGGCCGGCCAGCGACGCTGCTGACAGCCAATAGGACGGCGCAGCCGCGGCCAGGAGGAGTCCGAACAGGGCCAGTCCAAACGACCCGAGCGGCACCAGGCCCAACTCGATGCGGTTGCCCGAGAGTCGGCCGGCGACGAGGCTGCCTCCGCCAATGCCAATAGCCATCGCGGTGTAGAGCTGCGTGGCGCCCGCTTCGTTGACGAGGAGCGTGGCTTCCGCGTGAGGCAGCAGGGCCATCTGCAGCAGCGCGCCGAGGAACCAGAAGAACGAGGTGCCGATGGCGGTCATCCACAAGGTAGAGTTCACGCGCAATCGACGGATTCCGAGGATGACTTCGCCCCATGGGGCCCAGAGCATCGGCTGCAGGCTTCGGCGCGCCCCAGTCTCCGGGATCCGGAGGCTCGTGATTGTGCCGACGATGGCGATGGCCAGGAGCACAAGCGCGATGGCCATTGGTGTGTCGCGAAAGGCGGCGAAGACCAACCCGCCGATCGAAGTGCCGAGCACGATCGCCACGAACGTGCTCATCTCGAGCAACCCGTTGGCGCGCGAGAGGTCGGCCTCGGGCCACAACTCGGGAACGATGCCGTACTTGGCTGGGCTGAAGAAGGTGGATTGTGCGGCCATGAAGAACAGCACTGCCAGGAGCGCGTCGACCCGGCCGGTCAGCAGGGCGGGAACGGCCAGGGCCATGGCGACGATTTCGAGGACCTTGGTCCAGACGAGAACTTGCCGCTTGCTGTGAACGTCGGCCAGGTGCCCGGCATAGCCGGAGAAGAGGAGGAAGGGCAGGATGAAGACGGCGCCGGTGAAGACGACGCCGTCCACCGGGCCAAGGGTGTCCATCGCGGTGAACGAGACGACGATCTTGAAGATGTTGTCGTTGAACGCGCCAAGGAACTGTGTCCAGAGGAACGCGTGCGCTCCCCGCTGCGCGAGTGACTGTCGGTAGTTCTGGCCCATCGTCAGTCGGGACAATACCCGAAAACGACCTCAGCCGAAAACGACCTCAGAGGTCGTTTCGTGTACACGAGGGTTTCGAAACGACCTCTGAGGTCGTTTTCGGCGGCACGAGGTTTGTATGTAACCTGGTCGTGCCCTATCCCCCACGACAGACGCCTGCAGGCGTGGTGTTTCACGTCATCAATAGGGCGATTCGTAAGCAGCAACTGTTTGCTCAGCCAAGCGACTACAACGCCTTCGTGAACTGCGCAGTCGAGGCGCATCGAAGGGTCCCGGTTGGGGTACTCGCCTACTGTGTGATGCCCAACCACTTTCATTTCGTGCTGCAGTCTCGCGAGGATGGCCAGATTTCGAGGTTTATGGCGCGAATGACGGCGACGCACAGCAAGCGCTGGCACGCCCATCGGGGCAGTGCCGGCACCGGCGCCGTGTACCAGGGGCGCTTTCGGGCGTTCCCCGTGCAAACGGACGCCTACTTCTACCGCGTGTGCCGCTATGTCGAAGCGAACGCGGTGAGGGCCGGGCTCGTACGAAACGCGCAAGAGTGGCCATGGTCAAGCTTGGCCGATAGGGTCGCGATGGTGCCGAGAATTTCAATCGATCCTTGGCCGTTGCCAAGGCCAAGTGATTGGATTGCCAGGGTAAATGCCGACCCATCACGGAACGACACGGCAGTTCGGGAGTCGATTTCTACCGGGAGACCCTTCGGTGACCCGTCCTGGGTTGAGCGCGTAGCGAGGGAACTAAACCTTAAACAGACTCTTCACGCCCCCGGCCGCCCCCAAAACGACCTCTGAGGTAGTTTTC
>CAZAZR010000285.1:0-2603 GCA_964489685.1 uncultured Solibacteraceae bacterium
CTGGTCGCGATCCGGAGGCACACCGTCCACCTGGAAGGTCGTGCTGCTCGTGGGCCGAATGCTCCCGACGATGACGCCGGCGTCCTTGAGCGCCACGCTCAGCTGCTCGGAACTGGTCTCGGTCTCAAGTTCCAGCGCGTCCTGGGTGTTGACCCGGAGCACGAGGTGCACGCCGCCCTGCAGGTCAAGGCCCAGCTTGATCTTGTCCTTGGGCGGATAAAAAGCCACGGCGGCCAGCACGGCCACGGCGACGATAGCGATCACTTTCCAACGAAGGTTCTTATACATGTTCTACAGTCCGCCAGAGTCCTTGACCACCGGATCCTGTCCCTGATACCCGCCCACTGACGCTTTGGCAACCTCGATCTTGACCTTGTCGGCGATCTGGATCTGCACCGAAGCGTCTGAAAGCTTGGTTACCTCGCCATAGATGCCGCTGGTGGTGATGACCTTGTCCCCGACCTTCAGGGCGTTCTGGAACTCCTGAATCTTCTTCTGCCTGCGCCGCATTGGCAACAGGACCAGTATGTAGAACACGGCCAGCATCAGCGCGAACGGGAACAGCTGCACCCAGATGCTGGGCTGTCCCGCCTGGGCCTGAGACGCCAGGGCGACAACGAACGGAAGGGAAATCAAATCAGTCATTTACGTCACTTGTCGGCGGGAAAACGTCCGATGGAACTCTTGTCTGAACCGGTCAAAGGTTCCGAACTCAATAGCCTTCCTAATCGCCCTCATGGTGTCAAGGTAAAAGTGGAGATTGTGGATGGTGTTGAGGGTGGCTGCGGTCATCTCCCCCACCATATAGAGATGACGCAGGTAGGCCCTCGAGTGGCGACGGCAGGTCGGGCATTCGCATTCTGGATCGGGCGGGCCGAGGTCCTCGGCGTACCGCGCGTTCTTGATCGAGATGAGGCCACGTCGGGTCAGAAGCTGACCGTTGCGCGCGTTGCGCGTCGGCAGCACGCAGTCGAACATGTCGATCCCGCGCGCCACACACTCCACCAGGTCATCGGGCATGCCGGTGCCCATCAGGTACCGCGGCCGATCGGCAGGCAACTGCGCGGCGGTGTGCCCCACCACCTCGTACATCAGATCCACCGGTTCGCCGACCGACAGCCCGCCAATCGCATAGGCCTCGAAGTCCAGGGCGACCGTGCCTGCCACGCTGCGGTCGCGCAGGTCCAGGTGTGTGCCCCCCTGGATGATCCCGAACTGCGCCTGCCCAGGCGTGGCGCGTGGCACCTCGGGCGCCGCGCCCGCCTGCACGGCAAGAAACCGATCGCGGCCTCGGCGGGCCCACCGCAGGGTGCGCTCCATCGCGGCTTCCACCACCCCGCGATCAGCGGGCCACGGCGCGCATTCATCAAAGATCATTGCGACGTCGGATCCCAGTCTGGCCTGGATGTCCACCACGGATTCGGGTGTCAGCAGGTGCGCGCTGCCGTCAAGGTGTGATCGAAACGCCGCCCCGTCTTCGGTGATTGTGCGCTGGCCCGTCAGACTGAAGACCTGGTAGCCGCCCGAGTCGGTGAGGATCGGGCGTTCCCATCCCATGAACGCGTGCAACCCGCCGGCGCGGCCGATCAACGCATCTCCGGGACGCAGATGCAGGTGGTAGGTGTTGGCGAGGATGATCGCGGGATCGAGCGCCGTGACCTGATCGTGTGTGAGGCCCTTGACCGCGGCGCGCGTCCCAACCGGCATGAACACCGGCGTCTCGATCTCGCCATGCGCGAGACGCACGCGGCCGCGCCGCGCACGGCCATCGGTGGCGATCACGCTGAATCCGAAATCGGCAGACACACCGATAGCCTATAATGACGCTGCGTGAAACGTCTTCGAATCGGCGTATTGCACGGTGGGCGATCGGGCGAACATGAAGTCTCGGTGGCCTCAGCCGCTGCGGTGTTCGCGAACCTGGATCGCACGCGGTACGAACCCGTCGCCATCCGCATCGAGAAAGACGGTCGGTGGGTGCTCGCCGACCGGCCGCCGACCGCCGCCTCGGCCGCCGACGTGATCAGTCAGATGCGCGAGACCGACGACGCCGCGGGCGGACGCGAAGTGCTGATGCCGGCGCGCCCCGGCGACGACACGTTGTTGCTGGTGAATCAGGACCGCTCGGCCGTGACCGGCCTCGGACTGGACGTCATCTTCCCGGTGTTGCACGGCCCGTACGGCGAAGACGGCACCGTGCAGGGCCTGCTCGACCTCGCCAATGTCGCGTACGTCGGCTGCGGCGTCCTGGCCTCGGCCGCCGGCATGGACAAAGACGTGGCGAAGACCTTGTTCCAGGCGCGTGGGCTTCGCGTGGCACCGTGGGTGGTGGTGCGACGGCATCAGTGGCTCGCCGACCGCGAGGTCGTCGCGCGCAAGATCAACGACACGTTGACGTACCCGGTCTTCGTGAAGCCCGCCAACCTCGGCTCGAGCCTCGGCATCTCGAAAGTATCGGCGCCGGCAGGCCTCGCGGCGGCCATTGATCTGGCGGCGGCCTTTGATCCCAAGGTGGTGGTCGAGACCGGCGTGGTCGGCGCACGCGAGATTGAATGCGGCGTGCTCGGCAACGACGCGCCCGAGGCGTCGGTGCCGGGCGAGAT
>CAZAZR010000286.1:0-2471 GCA_964489685.1 uncultured Solibacteraceae bacterium
AAGGAATTCATCAAGCCCATCGATCAGGGCATCCAGGAAGCGCTCACCACGGGTGTGCTGGCCGGGTACCCGATCGACGACGTGTTGATCGAGCTCTACGACGGGTCGTACCACGATGTGGACTCGAACGAAATGGCGTTCAAGATCGCCGGATCGATGGCGTTCAAGGACGCGGCTGGCCGGGCGCATCCCGCCCTGCTCGAGCCTGTGATGCGGGTGGAAGTGACCGTGCCCGAGGATCACATGGGTGATGTCATCGGCGACCTCACCAGCCGGCGCGGCCACATCCAGTCGATGGACTCGCGCGGCGGCACGCAGATTATCAATTCGCGTGTGCCCCTGTCCGAGATGTTCGGATATTCGACCGACCTGCGGTCACGGACCCAGGGGCGCGGTGCGTATTCGATGCACTTTGATCGGTATGAGCAGGCGCCGGCGGCAATCAGCCAGGAAGTCATTGCGCGCGTGCAGGGAAAGTAGACCATGGCCACTACATTCAGCGACAAAATTCGCATCAGGTTGAAGGCGTACGATTACCGTGTGCTTGATCAGTCCACGACCGAGATCGTCGAAACCGCGAAGCGCACCGGCGCCCGCCTGGCCGGCCCCGTGCCGCTGCCCACCGAGAAGAACAAGTGGACAGTGCTGCGGTCGCCGCACGTGGACAAGAAGTCGCGCGAGCAGTTCGAAATCCGGACCCATCGGCGGCTGATCGACATCTTTGAACCGACACCGCAGACCGTAGATGCGCTGATGAAGCTCGATCTGCCGGCCGGCGTCGACGTCGAAATCAAGGCGTTCGGGAAGGAACACAAATAATGGTCACGGCAATCATCGGTCGCAAGCTGGGCATGACCCAGATCTTTCTGCCCGACGGCACCGCCGTGCCGGCCACGGTCATCAAGGCTGGGCCGTGCGTAGTGGTGCAGGCCAAGACGGCTGGCAAGGATGGCTACGAAGCGGTGCAGCTGGGTCTGGTGGATGCCACGCCCGCGCCTGCCAACAAGCCCACCGTGGGGCACTTCAAGAAGGCCGGCGTCCCCGCCACCCGCATTCGCCGCGAAGTGGGTGTGGCCAAGGGCGACGACGCGCCCAAGCCCGGTGATCAGGTCCTCGTGGACATGTTCAAGGCCGGCGAGCGCGTGGACGTGGTCGCCAACGGCCGCGGCAAGGGCTTCCAGGGTGTGGTCAAGCGTCACGGTTTTGCCGGCGGCGCTGCCACGCACGGTTCGATGTTCCATCGCGCGCCCGGATCCATCGGCGCGTCCTCGTATCCGTCGAGGGTGGTCAAGGGCATGCGGATGGGCGGCCGCATGGGCGGCAAGCGCATCACGACGCTGAACCTCAAAGTCGTGAGCATCGACACGGAGCAGAACCTGCTGGTGCTGCGCGGTGCGGTGCCGGGTGCGCCCGATGGCGTGGTGCTCGTGCGGCGTGCGGTGGCCAAGAAGAAGGACCCGCAGCCGCAGGTCGAAAAGGCCAAAAAGGGAAAGAAGTAGGCCACGGAGGCCGCCTGGGCCGGAGTAAAAGTTATGACTCTAGATGTAGTGAATTCGCAGAATCAGAAGGTTGGCGCCGTCGACCTGAGCGATGCGGTATTCGGCGGGACCATCAAGAAGGATCTCGTCTGGGAATCCGTGGTGCGCGAGAACGCGTCGGAGCGTCGTGGTACGCACGCGACGAAAAACCGCGCCCTGGTCAGTGGCGGCGGCAAGAAGCCCTACAAGCAGAAGGGCACCGGACGTGCGCAGGCGGGTTCGTCGCGGTCGCCGCTGTGGCGTAAGGGCGGCACGGTATTTGGCCCCCAGCCCCGCAGCTACGCGTACCAGCTGCCGAAGAAAGTGGAGAAGGGCGCGCTTCGCGCCGCCCTCCAGTCGCGGCTCAAGGACGGCGTGGTGACCATCGTCGACGAAATCTCGGTCGGCGAGGTCAAGACCAAAGGCGCCGTGGAGTTCCTCAAGCGGCTTGGCGCGACCGGCAAGACGCTGTTGGTGGACGTGCAGCTCAATGAGAACTTCGTGCTGTCGGCGCGCAACATCGTCGGCGTGCGCATGGTGCGGAGCGGTCGCTTGACCGCGCGTGACGTGATGAATACCGGGCGGATCGTGGCCACGCGCGCCGCGGTGGAGCGCCTGCAGGAGGTGTTGGGATGAAGACGACACGCGTCATTCGTCGTCCGTTGATCACCGAGAAGACCACGGTTGCCAGGGAAACCGGCAACGTGATGGTGTTCGAAGTGGCCCGCGAGGCGACCAAAGTGGATATTCGAAGGGCCGTCGAGACCCTGTTTGGCTCGAAGGTGGCCGCGGTGCGCACGCAACTGCAGCACGGCAAAATCAAGCGCCAGGGACGTTTCTCGGGACAGCGACCGGACTGGAAGAAGGCATGGGTCCGGTTGAAGGCTGGCGAGAAAGTGCCTGAGTTCCTGGAAGGGGCCTAAGGGATCATGGGGATTCGTAACTACAAGCCCA
>CAZAZR010000287.1:0-2468 GCA_964489685.1 uncultured Solibacteraceae bacterium
TCTTCATCGATGCCCTCCGGCGGACTGGACGCCGCCTGTCGGAGGTCACTCTAGCACCGCAGTCATGCAGCGATGGCGACGCCACGAAGTCATGGCCTAGGATAGGGCATGCGAATGAAGCTCCTGAATCTGGCCGCGATCCTCAGCCTGGCTGCCCCGCTCGCCTTCCTGCAGGCGCAGGCGCCGGCACCCGCGCCAACGCCGCTTGAAGACGTGCTGAACGCCCTGCCGATGAGGAACATCGGTCCCTTCCGCACCTCGGCGTGGATCACGGACATCGCCGTGCCGGAGACGCCGCTGCGCGACAGCCTCTACACAATTTATGCCGCGTCGCGAAACGGCGGGCTCTTCAAGACGTCGAACGGCGGCCTCTCGTGGCAGGCGATTTCCGACGCCATCGACGTGCCGACCATCGGCGCGGTGGCCGTCGCGCCCTCAAACGCGCAACTCGTCTGGGTCGGCACGGGCGATCAGGCCAACGCCCGCTCCTCGTACTCAGGCAAGGGTGTGTTCAAGTCCACCGACGCCGGCCGCACCTGGCAATTCATGGGGCTGGGCGACTCGCATCACATCGCGCGCATCGTCATCCACCCGAAGAATCCGGACATCGTGTTCGTGGCGGCGCTTGGCCATCTGTTTTCGCGCAATGAAGAACGCGGTATTTTCCGTACGACCGATGGCGGCAAGACCTGGCAGAAGGTGCTCTATGTGGACGACGGGACAGGCGCTGCAGAGATCGTGATGAGTCGGACGCAGCCGAACATCCTGTTCGCTGCGATGTATGAGAAACATCGATCGGCTCAGCAACTGATTCTGGGCGGTCCAGGAACGGGTCTGTATCGCAGCCAGGACGGCGGCACGACGTGGCAGAAACTCGGAGGTGGCCTGCCCACAGGGAACCTCGGCCGCATCGGTGTGGACATCTACCAGAAGAATCCGAACATCCTCTACACCGTGGTCGAAAATCTCAACCCCAGGCCGGCAGACTATGGCGGCTCCACCGACGGTTGTGACATGGGCGGGCCCGGCTTCGCGGGTGGTCCCGTCACGGCCGGACGCGGCGCCGCGCCCGTGGGACGCGGCCGCGGTGGCGCCGCCGCACGCATTGGCAACGAGGTGTACCGGAGCGATGACGGCGGAAGGACATGGAAGAAGGCGCACGGTCACGACGTGGACGTGGCCGGCGGCAAAGCGCCCTACTCCTTCAACCAACTGCGCATCGACACCGGCAATCCCGATCGCGTCATCGTGACCAGCGACACCATGTACGTCACGACCGACGGCGGCCGCACCTGGGGATGCACCAATCAGAACGGTTTCTTTCGCGGCGTCTTCGGCGACTTCCGGGCAATCTGGTGGGATCCGCAAGACAACAACCGCATCATAATTGGCAGCGATGGCGGCGTGAACTATTCGTTCGACAACGGGCGCACGTCCAACTCCTACCTGAACATGCCGATCATGGAAATGTACGCCATTGGCGTGGACATGGACGATCCGTACAACGTGTACGGCGGCGCGCAGGATCATGATTCCTGGAAGGTCCCGTCCAACTCGAAGACCGGCATGATTACCGTGGAGCAGTGGACCACCGTGGGACCGGGCGACGGCATGTACAACCAGGCCGATCCCACGGATTCTCGCTGGGTGTACAACACCCGCGAGATGGGAAACCACGGGCGTCTCGATCAGTTGACCGGGCAACGTACAGTCATTGCGCCTCCGCCACCGGAGCCTGGCACGGTGCTGCGTTACAACTGGATCGCGCCGATCGTTCTTTCGCCTCACAATCCGCAGATCATTTATGCCGGCTCACAGTTCCTGCACCGCTCGCTCAATCGCGGCGACAGCTGGCAGGTCATCAGCGCCGACCTGACGACGAACACGGCGGCGTGCGGCCGAAGCAATTCGGGCAACGTGCCGTTCTGCAACATCACCACGATCTCCGAGTCGCCGTTGCGGCCCGGCATGATCTGGGTGGGCACCGATGATGGCAAGGTGCAACTGACGACGAACGGCGGGGTCACCTGGGTGGACCAGACGTCGGCGATTGCTGCGGCCGGCGGACCGGCCGAAATCGCCGTCTCGCGACTGTTCGCGTCGCCGCACGACGCTTCGACCGCGTTTGTGTCGAAGAGCGGCTTCCGCAGGGACGAGTTCAAGCCGTATCTCTTCCGCACCACTGACGGCGGCAAGACGTGGCAGGCCATCACCGGTAATCTGCCCGACGCGCCGATCAACGTCGTGGTCCAGGACCGCAAGAACGGGAACCTCCTCATCGTCGGCAACGACATCGGCGTCTTTGTCTCCATCAACGGCGGCGCGCACTGGGCACGGATGCGGTCCAACCTGCCGACGGTGCCGGTGCACGACCTGACCATCCACCCACGCGAAAACGATCTGGTGCTCGGCACCTACGGGCGGGCGATCTGGACCGGCGACATCACGCCGCTGCAGGACCTGACACC
>CAZAZR010000288.1:0-2447 GCA_964489685.1 uncultured Solibacteraceae bacterium
CGCCAGCCAGGGCCTGGCGTATTCGTCAAACCAATCCTTCTGCTGATCGGGATGGTCGGCGGCGACCGCGGCCCCCATGCGGTCCGGGCACACGTCTCCCGCCACCAGCAGCAGGTCGCACGGGGGAATGTCAGGCAGGTATCCGTGCTGATCGCTCAGCGCGACAATCCTCATGGGACAAGAATGCCACGACCAAGCATCCAGGCGGCGATGGCCAGGCCGGATTCAATCGGCACCCGTGGCGCCCAGCACTCGACCACCTGCAGCGGCGTCATGCCCGCGCGCACCTCACGAAGAAGCGGCGCCAGCTCCCAGCCCCCGAGGTAGGCGATCGGCCCATCGAGAGCCGGATGGCGCAGCGCGGGACCAAGCGCAACAAAATCGGCGCCCAGCCTCGGTACCTCAACGAGTTCCGCATCAGGTGACACCTGAACGGCCGCGCCCGAGGCGAGCTGCGCGCTCATTGTTTCTGGGGGCGATGGCGCAACCCCGGCCTCCGGAGTGCCGGCAGCCACAGACCGATCAGTCCAGAAGGGGGACCGCTCACGCCCCGCCACGGTCGCATAGTGGCCCGCGGCCCAGGCCCGATGGCGATCGGACGCCTGGGCGAGGCTCTCACGATAGAACTGAATGGCAGCCTCGGTATGCTCAGATCTGCGCAACAGTGTGTTGACGACGACCGCGCCTGACAGCGCGCTTTGAATCGCCTTCTGGACGCCGCTCGAGGAGAGCGGGTCGAGCGCCAGCGCGGAATCGCCAATCTTGATCCGGGTGCGCGTGACGCACTGCTCGTCGAGATACGGCGTGGCGTCCACGGCGGAGACGCGGCCAAGCATGCGGGACTCCGTGCAGCCGTCCATCAAGCCGGACTGGCCCACCAGTGCATGGAACATGGCCTCGCGCGCCTTTGCCGCGCGGCCACGCAGGCTCGCGCCGTCCACAAACACGAGCGTGTTGTACGTCGCATCGGGCAGCGGCACGCCCCAGTACCACTCGTTCGCGCCAGCGCCAATCCGCGGCTGCGCCGGCAAACGGCGCCCCTCCCAGTAGGCGTAGAGCGCCACGGTGCGCGGCCCCGTCCGACGACGGCGGCCCGGCAGCGCGGCGGCTCGTCCGGTCGCGTCCACGACGTAGCGCACGCTGAGGCGTCGAACCGCCCCCGCGGCCTCGACGCCAAGGCGCCACCCCTCGCCATCCACCGTAAACTCACGAACCACGGCGGGCTGCAGCACCTGGACGCCGAGGGCACGCGCGCGGTCCAGGAGCAACGCATCGAATCGGCCCCGGTCCACCAACAGACCCTGCTCGCCTGGGTCAACGCGCTCGATCACAGGACCCGCCCAGTTCGACATCACGCGCCGCACGCGTATGAAGCCGGCGGCCTCCACGGCAGCGCGGGCGCCGATCGGCTCAAGCAGGGGAAGCACGCCAGGGCTGAGCGACTCGCCCAGGTGGCGTCGGGGAAAGGCCTTGCGTTCGACGAGGCAGACGGTGAGGCCGAGTTGCGCAAGTCGTGCGGCCATCACGCACCCGGCCGGGCCGGCGCCCATGACACACACGTCGGCGGACAACGGCGCCATGGCGGCCTACGACACCTCGGCGGGAGTGCGGCGATCCTCGCCGAGTCCTGCCGGTGAGAGGCGCAGGTAGGCGTCGAGGCAATAGTGAAGCCAGCCGCGGATGTAGTCACACGCCGGCCGGCCCCGGCGAATCACTTCGTGATGGCATCCGCCGCCACACATGTACCGCGCCCAGCAATTGCGGCAGGGCTCCTGCGTGTGCACATGACGATCGGCCAGCCACGCCGACCGGCGCACCTCGTCCACCCCCTCATCGAGTGAGCCCATCGCGCCCTCGGCATCACCGACGAACCTGTGGCAGGCGGCGAGGTCCCCGTCGGCGGACACACCGAGATACCCCGCACCGGCGCCGCAGGGATAGGGTCGGTGTGTGCCGCGCTGAATCTCGCGCATCGCATTCACCATGTTCGCGAAGGGATAGCGGTGGCCCTCCAGCATGCGGCGTTCAAACTCGCGACCGCAGGCGATCATCTCTCCGAGCATGATTTCGAGATCCTCGGCCTGCATCTCGCCCTTCCCCGTCGGCGCGCTGAGCATGGGCGAGAAGCCGACGCTGTGAAACCCGGCGTCCACGAACTGATCGAGCGTCTGCCTCAACTCCAGATTGGCCGGTGTCACGGTCACGCGCGCAGACACCTGCATCTGGCGCTGGCGTGAGAAGAGCGGCCTCAGGTTCTCCATGATGCGATCGAAGCTCCCCTGCCCGCTCTTGTAGGGACGCAGCGCATCGTGGGCCTCACGTGGCCCATCCAGGCTGATGGTCACCGCGAATCCGAACTCTTCAAAAAACGCCGCGTCGGCTTCCGTGAGAAGGGTGCCGTTGGTGGTGATGGAAAAGTTCAGCGTGACTCCGCGCGCGGCCGCGCG
>CAZAZR010000289.1:0-2388 GCA_964489685.1 uncultured Solibacteraceae bacterium
CCGGAGGCAGCTGGGGCGTGCACGATGTGGTTTGCCGCGAGCGAGGTGTTGCCGGCCGGCCGACTGTCCCCGCATGTATTCAACAGAAGATTCCTTAACCCGCCGGCGTCGGCCGGCGCTCACCTGGTCGTGTCCGAGCGGCATTCGACTGGCTGAGTTCGTAGGAGCCGGAACAACTCAACCCTGCGACCCACGTTCTTCGCGGCGTCAAACCGATCTTCCACTTTCCGGCGCGCCGCGGCGCCAAGGGACTCGCGTAGCGCACCATCCTGAACGAGCCGTTCCAGCGCGTCTGCGAGCGCATCGCTATCGCCGGGCGGCACCAGCAGGCCGTTGACCCCGTGGTCAACAATCTCCGGAACTGCACCGCTTGTGGTCGAGACCACAGGGAGTGCCATGGCCATGGCCTCGATCAGGGCATTTGGCGTGATGTCGTGAGAGCCGTCGCGCCCGCGCACGCACGGCAGCACGAAGATGTCGGCACGCTCCAGGGCCCGCAGGACCGACGAAAACGACCGGGCCCCTCGGAACGAGACGAGGGATTCCAGCTTCAGGGCTGTGACCATCATGCGCAATTCCACCCAGGTCGCGGTGTCGGTGGACTCATCCGGGCCACCAATGATCTCGCATGACACGTCAAGGCCGCGATCACGCAGTCGGAAGCAGGCGTCTAGCAGATGCCGCAGGCCCTTGGGTTCCACGAGTCTGCCGACCGAGAGCAATCTGTGTCCGGTGCGTTCGAGGCGCGTGGCTGGACGGAACCGGGACAAGTCGATGCCGTTGTAGATGACGTGGATTGGCGGCGCACCCACCGGCGCGAGCCTGATACGAAGGTCACGCTCGTTGTAGCGTGAGTTGGTGATGACAAACGTGGCGAACTTCAATCGTCCGGCCACCTGTGGAGCCTGCACCGTGCGGTGCATTTCAGAGGCGCGCGCCTGCGCGGTGAACGTGGCGCCAATCAGCCGGGACGCGATGAAGGCCACCGCGGCGTACCGATTGGCCCAGGGCGCATGCACGTGAGTGATGCCGCGCGCGGTCAGCGCGGACGCCATTTGTCCACCCAGATACAGGATGTCTCTGTCACGCCACCAGGGGCCGTCGCCGCCGATCCCATGGGCCACGACGAAGCACCAGAGGCGGATCACCGTCCAGGGATGCCGCGTCAGATGGCGGCGAATGACCGCCCGTCCGGCTGCGACGTCCTCGGGGCCGAAGTACACCACAGGACCTATAGGGAAGGCGGCATCCTGGGGCACCGGAGGGTCATCGGGTTCCAGCGCGAAGACCTCAAGGGCGACTCCGGCACTGCAGAGGGCCTCCACCTCCCGCCGGATGAACGTCTCAGTCAAATACGGATAGCGCCACAGGATGTAGGCAATGCGTTCTCCTGTGTGGTTGGCCGTCACGTGCGGCTTCACGGGCAGGCCCTGATTCGGCCAACTCCTGAGGAGTGCGCCGAATGCCGCGTACGGGTGGCGCCATCGCAAGAAGGGGGCAAGGAGGGGCGCTCTACGCGCCGATCGCCACAGGTGGTGGACGGCATACCGAACCGCAGGCATGTGAGGCGCGCGCCATCGCATCGGCGATGGCCGTGCGCACACAATCCGAGCCACGCGGTTGATCCCGCCCTTGGCAGCAAGTGTGTGGACCACCTGGCGCAGCACATGGCCGATCGATGCGCCGGCCAGCGGCGTGTCCACCAGCGCACCGCGCCGAAACGTCAGAAGGGCCCCATGGGGAGACGGGCGCCAAGACGGACGTTGTGCGCGCGCCCTGGCAAGGATGCTCGCGGCTCGGCCGTGAGCCTCTGCACGGGATGTGCCGCGCCCGCCGACTGGCAGCGCCAGGGCCTCCACTACCCACGTGTTCGGACCGTGGTCAACGAGGGCATCGCACATGGTGCGCAGTGCGCCGGGGCACAGGACATCACCGTCCTGCACGAACGTGACAAAGGGTGCTCCACTCGCGCCGATCGTCGCCCTCAGCCCTGCCACTGCGCCCTCGACGGCGAACACCACCTCGCAGTCGACGCCCGCTTGCAGGGCAAGACTGCGGCGTGTGGCGTCGACGCCTGGCGCTGCCGGGCCTGATGTGACAATGACCAGCAGCCGCGTCCGGTCGTCGTCGGCGGTCACCACGGCACCGCCAGCGCAACCCGCCGCTCGATCAGAAGGCGCCTGCCCCGCGCGCGGATGTGGTGCCATGGCGTGGCCCGGGTGCCAAGGCCCAGGACAACGAGGTCTTTGAGTGCGCGTTCATGCGCCTGGAGGCGGGGCATGTCGGTGTCATCCATGAGCACGCCGTGTGACACCGCGATCTTTGCGACGACTGCGCGCGGGTTCTGGCTGGCGCCGGACAGTCTGTTGAACACGTCTCGGAAGGTGC
>CAZAZR010000290.1:0-2312 GCA_964489685.1 uncultured Solibacteraceae bacterium
GTCCTGTGGGGTCCTGGGGTCCTGGGGTCCTCGACGTAGCGCGGCCTGGATCCTCGTAGCGCGGCCTGGATCCTCGTAGCGCGGCCTGGGTCTCAAGGCCGCGAGCCGCGAGAGCCCCTGTGTCCTGCGGTATGCTAGGCCCGCCGAATGATGCCCGTGGTAATCGCGCCGCTCACCCTTGCGCTGCTGTTGGCCTCCTGTGCGTCGGCTTCCGTTCAGCGGGTCCAGGAGCCCCCGCCGCCTGAGGGCACGGTGGTGCTGGCGATCGGCACGCCGCAGCGCGCGCCCGGCTCAGAACTGACGGTGGCCTTTGAGGCCGTCGTGGCCGACTCCCGATGTCCCATCGGCGTCCAGTGCATCTGGGCCGGTGATGCCGCCGTCAGGCTGCGGTTGTCTGCGCCCAATCTGGCGCACACCACCGCCACGTTGCACACCAATCTCGACACGGCCAAAGAGACCACCTACGCCGGATGGAAGGTCAGCCTTCAGGCCGTGACACCGGCCCCGACGGCGGATGCGGCCGTTCGCGCCGATGACTATCGCGTCACCCTGCTCATCGTACGAAAGTGAACCATTCATGATGCACACACCCACGACCTCGTCCCCAACTCGTCGCACGCTCCTGTGGCGGACTGTTGCCATCGTGGCCGTGGCCGCCGCGCTGTTCGTTGACACCGGAGCGCAGCGGATTGATACGTCGAGTGTGCCCAACTTCGATATCCGGACTGATAGGGATACCGGATCGGCGGGGTATGTTCAGCGCGCGGCGTCGGTGGCCGCGGCGGGGCAGTCGTTTCGATCGGCTGCGCGCGCCGACGGCATCGCGGCGCTTGAGGCCGACGTGACCGGCGTTGAAGTGACCGCGAGCGCAGCACTCGGCACGCTCGAAATGGTGAGCGCAAAGGCGGGCGCCGGGTTCCTGACGGGCCCGGGCACGGATCGCGTGGCGGCGATGCGCGGATTCCTGTCGAGATACTCGAATGCGTACGGCGTGTCCGCGGCCGAGATGGACGGACTGACGGTGCTCTCCGACTACGTGAACCCCGCCGGCAACATGGCGTGGGTGGAACTGGAACAGTCCATCAATCGCATTCCCGTGTTCCAGGGGCTGGTGCGCGGCGGCTTCACCGCAGACGGCGCGCTGGCTCGCACCACCGGTTCGATCGCGTCGATCTTCGACACGAGCACGCTGGCCACCACCTCGAACTTCACCGCCGCGCAGGCGGTCGCCCGTGCTGCGGGCAGCGTAGGCTGGACGCAGAACGCTGCGGCACTGACCGAAACGCCAGGCCGCGCCGGCAGCGTCACCGTGTCGCGAGGGACCATGGCCGGCGACGCGCGAGCGTGGCTCGTGTACTTTCCTGTGGCGCACGGCGCCGCGCGCCTCGCGTGGGCCATGGAACTGTGGGGCGACCCGGACGCGTTCCTGATCCTGATCGACGCCGAAGACGGCACGGTGCTGTTCCGCAAGAACGCGACGAACTACCAGACGCAGTCGGCCTCGTACAACGTATACAACGACGACAGCCCTGCGCCGATGTCGCCCGTCACGATGTTGCCAGGCTCGGGAACTCAGGCGTCATTCATTGCGCGGGTGACGTTGGCGCTCATTGGCAACGAAGGCCCACTGTCGTTCAACAACCTCGGCTGGATGAACGACGGCGTGAACGCCGGCAACGGCTGGACTGACGGCAACAATGTGCAGGCCGGTCTTGATATCGACGGCACCGACGGCATCGAGGCCGTCGCCGCGGGCGTGGCCCGCGTGTTTAATGCCGGCTACGACCCTTCCGTTGAAGCCCCGAGCGTGAACAACTACCGGTTCGGCGAGATGACCCACCAGTTCTACTGGTCGAACCTGTACCACGACAAGCTGTATCTGCTCGGGTTCACCGAAGCCGCCGGCAACTTCCAGAACGACAATTTCGGGCGGGGGGGCGTACAGGCCGATCGCGTCAGAGCCGAGGCGCAGGACTCCTCGGGGACGAACAACGCCAACTTCACGACGCTGCCCGATGGCACGCGCGGCCGCATGCAGATGTATGTGTTCACCGGCCCGACGCCCGATCGCACCTCGGGCCTCGAGAACGACGTGTTGCTCCACGAGCTGACGCACGGTACGTCCAACCGCCTGCACGGCAACGCGTCCGGTCTGCTGGCGACGATGTCGGGTGGGATGGGCGAGGGCTGGTCTGATTTTTACGGCCGTGCGCTGCTGTCGACCGCGGGCGAGAATGTGAATGGCATTTACTCGACCGGCGGCTGGGTCACGAACCTGCTGTTCAGCGGCGCCTACACCGACAACTACTACT
>CAZAZR010000291.1:0-2229 GCA_964489685.1 uncultured Solibacteraceae bacterium
CCGGCCGTGACCAAGGTCGTGGCGTGGGCGGCGTCCAACGGCGATCGCAGCGAAAACGCCGATTATCTCTACAGCAAACGTCGACTGCGCCAGATCGACTCACGGATTCGCTTTCTCACCAAGCGGATCGACGCCGCCGAGGTGGTAGACCCGGCCGCACCGCGGCCGGCATCCGCCGCGGCCCACGTGTTCTTCGGCGCCACTGTCACCTACACAGACCCCGCCGGCCACGCGCACGTCGTCCACATCGTCGGCATCGATGAGGTGGACGTGAATCGCCGGTACATCAGCTGGAGGTCGCCACTGGCGCGGGCGCTCATGAAAGCCGGCGTGGGTGACCGGGTGGTCCTGCACGCGCCGAAAAGAACGGAACACCTCGAGATCCTGGACGTGGAGTACGTCGCGATTCCGATAGAGCCGTTCCGCGAACCGCCGGGCGCCGAATCAGCGCCTGAGCGCAAGCCGTAGCCGTCACGCCGACGGCGTCACCGCCTGCAGCGCTGCCTCGACGTGTAAACGGGTGGTGTCGAGCAGTGGCACGCCCCGATGACACTCGTCTGTGAGCACCAGCGGCAGTTCGGTTCCGCCCAGGATGACGGCCTCGGCGCCCTGTGTATCGATCAACCGGTCGATCACCTGCAGGAGCCTCAGCCGCGTCTCCGGCAGAAACTGATTCTGCAGCAGCTCGTTGACATAGATGTCATGCACGTGCAGAAGGTCCTCGGGCGCCGGTGTCACCAAGTGGATGCCCGCAGCGTCGAACACGTCCGGATAGAACCGGCCTGCCATCGTGAACCGCGTTCCCAGCAGCGCCACGCGTTTCAGGCCACGCGCCCGCACGTGCCGACAGGTGGCCTCGACGAGGCTGACGAGCGGAAGGGAGGACCGCTTCTGCGCGTCGTGAAACACGATGTGCGGAGTATTGGCCGCAATCAGGCCGACCGCGGCGCCACCCTTCGCCAACACCGACACCGCATCGGAGAGGTAGTCGGTCACGAACGGCAGGTCCTGCCTGAACATGGCGGCGAGCAGGCGCTGGACGCCCACCGAGTTGATCAGCACGGCTTGGTGCCCTGCCGCGACGAACAGCCGGTAGTAGGCAATGGTGGGTTCTGGGCCAATGCCGCCGACCATGCCGATGACCGGCATCGTGCCGCTCATGCCACGCCCAGCAATTCCACATCGAACACCAGCGTGGCGTTCGGCGGGATCACCCGTCCGGCGCCCCGCGGGCCGTACGCGAACTCGGGCGGCAGCACCAGCCGGCGGTGCCCACCGACTTTCATTCCCTGGACACCCTGGTCCCATCCCCGAATGACTTGTCCGCCGCCGAGCTTGAACGAAAACGGTCCCCGGCCGATTGACGAATCAAACTGGCTGCCCTTGTTGTCAGGCGCGCTTTCGGAAAACAGCCACCCGGTGTAGTTCACGGTTGCGGTTTGCCCCGTCGTCACCATCGCCCCTGTGCCCTCCTGAGTATCGGTCTGCGAATAGGTCATCTCAAGACGATATCGCATGGGGCAGTGTCAGGGTGATCCACCGTTGCTGCTTCTGGTGGGGGACCCGACTGCAGGGGGCGCGTACGGCCTCCAGGGCCGCCTCGAATTCATCGTGCGTTCATGGAGGAGCTGGCATGCTCCTGGCCATGAGTAGCGCTCGCGTGGGCACACGTGCCGGGTTTGAGGTCTGCGGCATCACCTCTACATGGATTGGGGCAAGATAGGCTCGTGCGCGTGTTGCTGGTCGAAGACGAGCCCGAAGCGGCGCGAATGCTGGCAAAAGGCCTGCGCGAACAGGCGTATGCCGTCGATATTTCAACCGATGGCGACGACGCATCGATGCGACTCGCGACGACCGACTACGATGCCGTGATCCTCGACGTGATGTTGCCCGTGAAGAATGGCATGCGGGTCGCGCGTGACTTGCGCGATGCGGGGGGGGCCGTGCCAATTCTGATGCTGACGGCACGGGACTCGATTCAAGCCAGGATTGCAGGACTCGACAGTGGTGCCGACGACTACCTCACGAAGCCGTTCGACCTGGGCGAGTTGCTCGCGCGGCTGCGCGCGCTGATTCGCAGAGGGGTCCGCGCTCCGCTTCCGGAACAACTGATTGTCGGCCCGCTCGAGCTCGACACACGCGCCCGTCAGGTGCGCAAACATGGGACCACGCTGGCGCTCACGACGCGCGAGTTCGCACTCCTGGAGTACCTGGCCCGACGCGTCGGGC
>CAZAZR010000292.1:0-2227 GCA_964489685.1 uncultured Solibacteraceae bacterium
CTTCTTGCCCTGTTCAAACAGGTCGCGCACGCGCGACGCGCCGACGCCGACAAACATCTCGACGAAGTCTGAACCGCTGATCGAGAAAAACGGCACATTGGCCTCGCCGGCCACCGCGCGCGCCATCAGCGTCTTGCCGGTGCCGGGCGACCCCATCAGCAGCACGCCCTTCGGGATGCGGCCGCCGAGCTTCTGAAACTTCTGGGGCTCGCGCAGGAACTCGATGATTTCCTGAAGTTCTTCCTTGGCCTCATCGGCCCCGGCCACTTCCTTGAACGTCACCTTCTTCTGGGTGGACGACGAAAGCTTCGCCCGGCTCTTGCCGAACGACATCGCCTTGTTGCCGCCGCTCTGCATCTGGCGGGTCATGAAGACCCAGAACCCCACCATCAACAGGATGGGCGCCCACAGGAACAGGAAGTTGGCCCAGGTGTTCGCGGTCTCTTTCTTGGCCACGAGCTCGACGTTCAGCTTCTTCACGTCTTCGTAGAAATTCGGGTAGCCCTCGGGCAGGTACGAGCGCACCACTTTTCCGGCCGAGTCGGCTTCGAGCGGAAACCCGCGGAGTTCGGCGCCGCTTGGGCTGCCAATCGCTTCAATTTTCTGAAACTGATTCTTGCTGAGGCGGTCCATGAACTCTGTGGTGCTGATGGTCATCTCGCTTTGCCCGAAGTTGGCCGTGACCTGCCACACGAGCACCGCGAGCACAAACATGCTCGTCCAAAAGAGAAACCCTCGCATCGTCGAATTCATGTGCGTTCCAGCTTTCTGAACCTCAAGGTTACCATGTCAGCCGCATCGATTCCGGCAATGGGAAGCCCCACGGCCGAGCGTCCGGGCATCCACAAAATCTGACCGTCAGCCGCCACCACGAGCGGTACACGATCTCGTTCCGAGCGCGGGATCTTCGCATCCACCATAAGATCCTGCACCTTTCGTGCGCCCCCACTGAGTGCGACGCGATCCCCGGGGCGCCGGTTCCGCACAGTGAGCGGAAACGCCGCCAATGGGACTACGACTGAATACGCCTCGACGTCGCTTTCCGATGCACCGGGTTCGGCAACGGGCGGCGTTGCCTCAGCGGTCACCAGGAAGCCGGCCTCGGAAAGGACCACTTCTCCGACTCCTTGGAGGATGTAGGCAAAGGGTGGAACGGTGACAGGGGTACCGACCCGCACTCTCAAGAGGTTAGACACCCGCTCAACGCGGACGGCCGGTAAGTCGACCGAACCCCCACCTGCTGGTCGGACCGCAAGCCTCCGAACCGCTTCAAAATGGTTGGCACGCCAGGGCGCGTGCGGCACCAATTTTTCAAGGACGTGGCGCACCACACGGCGGGCGATGGCCGGAGGAAGCGACCCGATGCGACCGCGGTCCAGTTCCGCCCCGTGGGCGTCGCTGTGCACGACGACAGCACTGGCGGCTTCGATAGCCAGGGCTTGCAACGCCTGCTCGTCGTCTTCGGCAAGGGCCGCCGCGCGGGCGAGCGCAGCCACGCCGCCGGGGGCAATCTGCGCGATTACCGGAAGCAGGTCGTGGCGCACCCGATTGCGGGCAATCGACCGGTCGGCGTTCGAGGAGTCCTCGCAGAAGGATTCACCGCGCGCCGCAAGCCACGCCCGCACGTCGCTGCGACGACACGTCAGGAACGGTCGGGCGTACACGTCGCGTTCGGCTCGAATGCCGGAAAGTCCTCGGCTGCCGGCCCCGCGGAGCAACCGCAGGAGGACCGTTTCAGCCTGGTCGTCAGCCGTATGGGCGGTGACGACGCGCGTGGCTCCCAGCCGGGCGGCGGCGGCGGCGAAGGCTTGGTATCGGCACGCACGGGCGGCCGCTTCAGGTGACCGCGAGGCACGCGGGGCAATCGGGGCGGCGACCACGTCGATTGGCACGCCAAGACGATTGGCCAACGCGCGGCAGAACGCCTCATCGCGGTCCGACTCGGCGCCGCGGAGGCCGTGATTCACATGAATGAGACCCACGAGAGTGGTCTTGTGCGGCGGCTGGCCTGAGTGCGCGCGCAGCCAGAGCGCCATGGCGACCGAGTCGGCGCCACCCGACACGGCCGCAGCCACGCGATGGCCCGACAGGGATCGAAGCGAGGCGCGGGCAAGTGTGGACATGATTCAGCCAGCCCCGCGAGGCGGGGCGGGTCTAAAAAAAAGTTGGTGCCGGTGCAGGGACTTGAACCCCGGACCCTGCGGATATGAGCCGCATGCTCTAACCA
>CAZAZR010000293.1:0-2176 GCA_964489685.1 uncultured Solibacteraceae bacterium
AGCCTTGAACGTCCTGGCGGTCGTAGGCTGAAAGGGCAAGAGTGGCCTGATGCGTTCGAGGCCGATGGCCGCATCAAGATCGTCCAAACTCGTCCCCAGCACAATTGGACACACCGTCAGCGTCCGCGCGGCAAAGTTTGGGACATCGAGGGTGCTGTGGACCGTTCCGGTTCGCTGCAACGCGTGGCTCGTGATGCCGACGCGGAATACACGCAAGCCAGGTGAGACATCGATCTGCTCGTTCACGATGAAGGTACCTCGAGCGCTTTTTTTCCACGTTCCAGAAAACGTGAGCGGTCTCTGAAAGGATGCCTTGACGTTGCCGTCGGGATCGGACGCAAGAATCCCGACGCGCCATTCATCCGCGAATTCGCCTGCGCCAAGACTCTCGGGCAACGGATAGGCCACCTCCATCGTTACCACTACGGACGTCTTCCCACCAGCAGAGGCGCGAAGAGGCAGGAGATGCACGCGAAGCGGCAAAGCGGGGGAAGGAACTCCGTGGGCAAGCGAAGCCGCCATCGCACGCTGCGGAGTAGGGGCAAGTTGGCCGCTCGGGGCAAAGTACCCGGACCGGGCGCGAACGATGATACCTGGTTTGTGGACTGAAACTTCCACAGGCTGAAAACGGCCATCGGTTCGGCGTAGGGTCGAGTGATAGCCGATCACATAGTAGCTGCCGTTATCCGCCATCAGGGCCGCGGCAGACTTTGTCGGCTGGCTAAAGCGAAAAGCACGGCCGCCTGTGGCAACCGCAAGCGTTGCCAGTGAGTCATGAAAGCCGCCAGGCACACTATCCTCCAGGTTGCCGGTTGGATCTACGGCGTAGATCGGTACGCCGGCCTGTTTGGCCTTGTCTATCACTCCCTTGCAAATCGCCGACACACTAGGCGAAGTTTTGGAAAGGATAGGAATTGGATTCGGTACACATCCTCGAAAGCTCACGAGGACAATGAATCGTCGAGCTTGTGGGGCTGTCCGGAGAACCCCGGCGACATTGTCAAGGACGGTCAGAAAATCTCTTGCCTCCATCGCACCTCCTGCAACGCCCGGAAGCCCCACTGAAGCCTTTAAGTGGTTGACGGCCCGAATCAATTTTGCCGGCTGGTTAGTAAAGCTCTGACCAAGATCAGATCTCCGAACGTAGGAAATCGCAACCTGATCGTCATTTGATACAGCGCCCAGCAGAGCTGCCAACAACCGCTTCGTCGGCACGATGTCGGTTGGCGATAGAATCGTGTCGTCGATAACGATCGCTATCGCTCGGCTCCGGGAGCTCTCTTCTGCATTTGAGGCTATGTCGGATTCGACCTGCGGCGACGCCTCAAGGTCGATCACGCGATTCTCAACAGGAATCGAAACGAACGTCAGTTCTGAGATGGCCTGTCGCCTTCCTCTCTCCAGAACCGTGAAGTCGTCTTTGACCAACCCGGAGACTGGTCGGTTATTCGCGTCGGTGACGACTACATCCAAGGTGACGTGGTCGGCCGCGGCTCTGAACACACCTTGACCACCGGCTGGACGAGAACCGGCGGCGCAGAGGCCAGCACAGAACAAGATGCCGACGAGCCGGGCGGAGGCTGTCCCTGCCAAGAAACGGGGGCGCAACGTTCCCGCTGACAGCGAAAAAGGCCCGCGAGCCACCCACATCACGCACCGCCCAGCAATCGATCCAGCACTTCGGTGAAGGACGGCAAGGGCCGGGCTCCTGAAAATGCCTCGACGATTTTCAGTGTGCCATCAGCCCTTCGTACGCCGAACAAGAAAGACGGCGTGCCAACTACGTTGAGCCCTTTCGCCCACGCTGCATCTGCGCCAATGATGCCTTCAACATCAGTCTTTCGACAGGCCTTGAGTGCCAGCGCGTCAAGGCCCACCGTTTCCACCGCCCCTTGGATCACTTCGGTGGTGAGCTTCGCGGCCGCGCCAAACAAGGTCTCATGAAGCGGCCAGAATCGACCCTGACGGCCTGCGCACTCCGCGACCTCGGCCGCCTCCTGAGCAAAGCGGTGCATTTCGAGCGGGAAATGCCGGAACATCAGCAACACTTTGCCGGTTTCGATGTATTTTGCATCAATCTCCGGAAGTGTTTCACGGGCAAACTTGGCACAGAAAGGGCATTCGAATTCTGACACAACGATGAACCCGACCTTAGCCTCCGGGCTGCCCCTCGTCA
>CAZAZR010000294.1:0-2115 GCA_964489685.1 uncultured Solibacteraceae bacterium
GGGCGGGCTGTCTTCGTAGGGCGGGCTGGTGCTCAAGCCCGCCGTCTGCGGCGTCCACGCCGGCCCAACCCTGGCCTCAAGCGCCCTGCACAACCCCTCGGCGCCTTTGACGCGGCATGCAATGTCGTCGCAGACGTGCACCGTCCGCAGAGCGCGCCGTTTGGTGGCGAACATCGCGTAAAACGAGGCGACACCAAACCCCTCGGCCGGCGGCACCGAGAGGCGTGTGCAGATGTGATTGAGCGCGCCCGGGCTGACCCAGCCGACGCTGGCCTGCGCGGCATGCAGTGCCGGCAGCAGCAGGTGTCTTGCCGGCACTGCCGACCCGATGGCCGCGTCAATCGCCTCGCGCTCGTCGTTCGAGGCCACGGCCCCGGGAATCAGGTGCAGGTCCACGTCAGCGCTTCCCTCCGACGGCGCCGGCGCCGACAGGTTCAGGTGCGGCCACGGGAGTGATCTTCTCGACTCGCACAGCAGCCGCCTTGAACTCGGCCGTGCCCGACTTGGGATCCACGGCGTCAATGGTGAGGATGTTCGTTTCCACCTCGTCCGGGAAATGCAGGGTCATGAATGTGAGGCCTGGTCGCAGACCCGGATCGATTTTCACCTGGGCTTCCACAGCGCCGCGTCGCGACACGATCCGGACCACCTCGCCCGGCGTCATCTGAAGGCGTTCAGCGTCTTCGGGCGAAAGTTCGATGCGTTCGCCGTGCCGCAGCGGTGATGTGTAGCCACCGGTCATCACCCCGGTGTTGAACGAATCGAGCCGACGTCCAGTGGTCAACCGCAGCGGGAACTCGTCACTCAGCAGATCCACGGGCGGCGAGTGATGCACCACCTGGAACGGCGCTCGCGCACCGGACACCGGCTCGTCCCACAATCTCGTGTGCAACGTCGGGCTGCCGGGATGGTCGTCGGTCGGACACGGCCACTGCAGACCGTTCAGCGCTTCCAGTCGCGCGTAACTCATCCCGCCGTGCCACGATGACACACGTCGAATCTCTTCCCAGATATCGAAGGCCGTCGGCGTGCCCCAGTCCTTACCGAGCCGTTTCGCCAGCGCAGACAGAATGTCGATGTCGTCCTTCGCCTCGCCGGGAGGATTCAGCGCCTTGCGCACTCGCTGCACGCGTCGCTCGCTGCTGGTGACGGTGCCTTCGGACTCGCACCATGATGCCGCCGCTGGCAACACGACGTGCGCCACTTCAGCGGTCTTCGTCAGGAAGATGTCCTGCACCACAAGATGCTCCAGGCCTTCGAGCAACCTGCGTGTGCGTTTCGCATCGGCTTCCGACTGCATTGGGTTCTCGCCCAGCACATAAACCGAACGAAGGTCCCCGTGCTCCATCGCTTCGAACATCTGACTCAAGTGCCAGCCCTTCTTGTCGGGTATCGGGCCGCCGTATTCCTTCTCGAACATCTCGCGCAGCACCGGGTCTTCGACATCCTGTCCGCCCACAAACTTGTTCGGGATGGCGCCCATGTCGCCGCCGCCCTGCACGTTGTTCTGGCCGCGCAGCGGAACGAGTCCCGATCCCCATCGGCCGACGTGGCCGGTCAGGAGCGACAGGTTGATGATGGCAAACACGTTATCCACGGCGTTGTGATGTTCGGTGATTCCCAGCGTCCAGCAAATCTGCGCGCGATCCGCCCGTGCATACGAATGCGCCAGATCGCGAATGTCCGTCGCCTTCACGCCAGTCAGCGTTTCGCCATGCTCCAGCGTGTACATCTCCACCGCGGCCTTGTAGGCCTCGAACCCGGATGTGGCACGCTCGATGAAGGCGATATTGCACAATCCCGCCGCAATAATCTCTCGCCCAATCGTATTGGCCAGCGCCACGTCCGATCCCACTTCAAGGCCCATCCACACGTCGGCCCACGCGACTGAACTGGTCCGTCGCGGATCGATGGTGAACATCCGCGCCCCGGCCCGCTTCCCCTTCAAGAGGTGGTGGAAGAAGATCGGGTGCGTCTCACGAGCGTTCGATCCCCAGAGAACGATGAGGTCTGTCTCTTCGATCTCCCGGTAGGCGCTCGTGCCGCCACCTGCCCCGAACACCGTCGTCAGACCGACGACGCTGGGGGCGTGTCACGTTCTGTTGCAACTGTCGA
>CAZAZR010000295.1:0-2033 GCA_964489685.1 uncultured Solibacteraceae bacterium
ATCCGACCCGGTGACGTCGAACGAACCACGCAGCGTGTGATTACGGGTCAGCGCGTAGTCGACGAGGCCCACGACGTTCCAGGTGTCGGTCGGGCGTCGCAGGCCGAGGGCTTCTGCCCGCGTGCCGTTCGGTAGAGCGGCATAGAGGTTCGGCGTGTCGAACGCCCAACCCCGGCTGGTCGAGATGGCGAATGAACTCTTGTCCTGCACGATCGTGCCGCCCACGTTGGCCTGGTAGGTCTGGCTCCGCTCCGGGCCCTTGACCTGCGTGAAAGGACTGCGCCCGGTCATCGCGCCATCGCGGTACCTGGCTGTGGCGGTGCCGGCAAGCTTGCCGATGCCGGGCTGCGTGATGATGGCGATCTGCTCAAACTCCTGGGCATGGTTTTCGGCCGCGAACGAGTCGCGCACAATGTGGATGGACTTCATGAAGGCCTTGGGCGGCAGTGGTGCGCCCGAGAAGCCGTCAATGGTGAAGACGGTGTTGCCGCCGGCCATGTCCAGTAACTGCTGGGCCATCTCGGCCGGGTCGTCCGACAGGGCGTTGATCTCCTCGCGCGTGAGAATCGTACGGAAGGCGCCGCGTGGGTCTGCGGCGGCCACCTGGGCGTCTCGCGCCACGGTGACGACGTTTTCAATTGTTCCGACGGCGAGCACGATGGCTCGCCGGTTATCGCCGGATCGCAGTTGAACGTTCGGCAGCACACCTGTTTCGAAACCCGACAACTCTGCCCTGATCGAATACCGGCCCGGCATCAGCCGATCAAATGCCGACACGCCAACCGGCGACGTCGCCAGCGGTGCGGCCACCGCCGCCCTGGTCGCGTCGTCGAGCCCGGTGAGCGTGACGATGGCCCCGGGGATGACGCCGCCACTCTGATCGACGACGGTCAGAATCAACCGCACGTCCTGATTGGATGCGCGAGAAGCCTGAGCCGCGTGCGCCACACCGGGCGTGAGACCCGCGCACAGCAGCGCAGCGACAACCCGAATCAACGGGCGACCTCGAATTTCCTGGCGTCGACCTTCGCGTTGACGCGGTACCGATCGATGGTCGTTTCCTCCACGGTGTCGCCGCCCACCGCGCGCCGCATCAGGAACGGCCAGCGCAGGCCGTCCACGTCCCGGTAGTCGGCGAAGTACAGCCGGTGTTCGACGGCCCCGACCTGCCACGTCACCATCGCGGGCAGGTGCGTGGCGGTGTCGATGAACAGCCGCGACGCGAAGCCATCCGGGCTCGTGGCGCTGATGGCGTCGGCGGCGCCCGCGGGCGCCTGCGCGCGGCCGGCATACGCGAACGTGAGAGGGTAGCTCGGGAATGACGCTGCGAACAGACCCAGACTCCACCGACCGAAGTCCTGCTTGTTGGCGCGGACCAGCGCCGCACGAGCCGGTGCGTCCAGGCGCGCGGTCTCAGGCGGGGGAACCTGGATCAGAAGGTCACCGTTGAACCCGGTCTTCATCACGCCCGTTTCTTCAGCGGGAATCTCGTTCTGGCGGACATACCGGTCGGGAAACTCGCAGGCGATTTCGAACTCAATCGGCACGAGATTTTTGCCGCGGACGAGCCGCATCCGGCCGGTCACGACCACGCTTCGCACAGCGGTCAGGCGCGCGTCGCCACCCAGAGCCGAGCGGGCCGCGGCAAGAACAGGCCCGGGATCGGGCGTTTGAGACGCGGGTGCGGCGGGCAGACCCAAGGCAAGCAGGAGGGCTCCAAGCCGAGCCGGTCCCGGACGCTGCGCAGAAGCGAACGGTATGTCAGGTGATCCTGCCACAAGACCCGCGTCCCTCACCGTTGGATCGGCCGTCAGATTTTTGATGACGCCGCCGGTCTCCGCCGACGCGTCAGTGTTGCGGCGTGAGGTGCGTGCCCCGCCGCCTGAGCATCACGCTGGCCAACGTCGCGAGCAGCATCAGCAGGATGGCCAGTGCGAGGACTCCGGCCGTGGGGACCACCTCCGCGCGGATCTCGCAGATCGTCGCCGACCCCTGCCCCGTTCCGAGAAGGGATTGCGTCGTCTGGGTGGCAT
>CAZAZR010000296.1:0-1965 GCA_964489685.1 uncultured Solibacteraceae bacterium
AGGCGTCGCCCAATCCGCTGCTGTGGGTTGGGTTCCTACTCGTGGCGATCGGGGCTTCTCTGGTTCTGTACTTCAAGCCGCAGAGCTAAGGGCGCTCATTAATGAGCCAATGGGCCAATGAGGCAATGCCCCATTGGCCCATTGCCTCATTGCCTCATTCTCACCGGTCTCGCCAGCGACACGCGTCGAGACCCAATAAATAGTCCATCCCGTAGTCGCCGATCGGCGCGCCCGGGGGGGGCGTGGGGATGGCGGCTGGACGCAGTTCCGTGTACGGGCGATCCAGGAAGCGCTTGATGTCGTCGGCCAGCAACTGGCGATGAGCACGTTCGGTTCCGACGGTGGTCACGGCCATCATTGACGGACGCGTGGGGAGTGCCCGGAGCGCCTGCGTAGCGATGGCACGCACCTGTGTGTTGGGCGCGCCTTCAGCCAGCTCCATCAACTGGCTCATGACCACGCGCTCCATGGCTCGACTGATTTCTGACTCGTAGCCATTGGCCGGCCGCGCGTCAAAAACTGTGGCCGTCAGCCTGGCGATGACTTCGTCGAGGCCGGGCAGTGACCCGTCCACCGCCTTCTGCGCCACCATGCGCGCAGCACGCGCGGGCGTCAGCAGGCTCGCGACGACAATTTCGGTGGCGGCCGCGGCGGGCGCCACCGGGTCGAAGGCGCCTCCGGTGGTGCGCGGGAACGACTCGCGCGTCAGACCGAAGCCCGGCGGCCGCGGCGGAATGCCCTGGACCACGGCAGACGGCAGCACGAGATCGCCGAGCCGCAACGCGCCCATCAGCGCGTCGAGCGCGGCCTTCTGTTTGGCGGCCGGCACCCACTTCATCGGCACGCGGCCGTCGCCGCGAATGGCGTAGATGTACTCCTGGCCGCCCATCGCCGTCACTGCGGACTCGACCGCGTACCGATGGTGCAAGTACAGCGGCACCAGCGCCTCTTCGATCTGCGCCATCGGACGGCCGACCTGGATCGCACGTTCACCGAACCCTTCCATCGCCGCGCGGCGCAGTGCGAGAAGGCGCGTCAACTCAGCGGCGACATCGGTGCCGTTGTTCCACTGATCGACGTTGGGATTCACATCGGAGTCCTGGTTCGACATGTAACGCAAGTCCTGATCCCAGGCGTCGTTGAGGATCTTCGCGAGCGCCGCCTTCTCATCCGTGCCGGCCGCGAACTGCGTGTAGCCGTACTGGATGGACACCTTGTCCCACGGACCGATCTCCGCCTCGTAGGCCTTGGACAAATCCATGGTGCCGTCCGGACGCAGCGTGATCAGGGGGTGCGGATAGTCGAGCACCGAGATTCGGCCCTTGGAACTGTTGTAGTAGTTGTGACCGAGCCCGAGGGTATGTCCCACCTCGTGGGCCGAGAGCTGCCGGAGGCGGGCGAGCGCGGTCTGCTCGAGGACCGCGGGTCTTTCATTGCCGGTCACGTACGGCGACAGCAGGCTTTCGAAGATCAGGTAGTCCTGCCGCCAGCGGAGGGACCCAAGGATGACGTGGCCCTTGATGATTTCGCCGGTGCGAGGATCGCTGATCGACCCTCCGGTGCTCCAACCACGCGTGGACCGGTGCACCCATGTGATCGTGTTGTAGCGCACATCCATGGGACTGGCGCCTTCGGGCATGACCAGCACCTGGAACGCATTGCGGAATCCGGCGGCCTCGAACGCCTGATTCCACCACCGCGCGCCCTCGAGCAGCGCCGACAACACCGGCTCGGGCGTGCCGCGATCCACGTAGTAGATGATCGGCTTGACCGGCTCGCTGATCGCGGCCGTGGGATCCTTCTTCTGGAGACGATGGCGATTGACATAGCGGGTCCGCATGTCGGTGCCGATGGGCGCCGAGTAGTCGACGTAACTGACGCCTCCGAATGCCGACCTGGGATCTGACAGGCGCGGCGTGTAATTGTTGTCTGGCAGTTCGATGAACGAGGTGTGCTGGCGAATCG
>CAZAZR010000297.1:0-1871 GCA_964489685.1 uncultured Solibacteraceae bacterium
TGCGAATCCTCTCAGGGAATTCGCCCTCCGACAATCCCGGTACGATTCAATCACGTGCTACTGGGGATGCTGGAGCAAGTCGAAAAGTTGTTGAGCCGCCTTCTTGTGACCCGCAGGCGTCAGGTGGTCATCTATCCGGTAGTAATCGCTAGCAGCAAGGCCCAAATCGACAAACTCGACATTCGCTAACTGTTTATCCCTGCCGGCGGGGAATCCCTGAAACTGCCGGCCGTGCGCATTCGTGTAGAAAACCAGAATGCGCTTTTCCTTCAGTTCGGGGTGTTGCGCAAGAACTTTCATGAAGGCCTGGTAGTGCGGCGAAAAGTCTGCGGGGGGCTTGGGAGACTTCAGGCCGTTGTAGGGTGCTCTGAGTGCATACCCGTAAGCTTCTGCGATAACACGCAGCAGACTGGTTTGACTCTTTTCTCCCTGGGTGATTCGCTCGAACTTCCTTCTGTTCTCTTCGGTGTCGCTGATCAGGTTGTGTTGATTTTCCTCGATGTCATTGTCACAGTACTGAATGATGAGCGTATCTACCTTGCTCAAAACACCTGATAGTTCCAACCGCAGCACTTCGCGCACCGTGCCGTAACTAGACACTGCCAGGTTGTAGACCGGGCGCTTGCTCAAGCTTTGCAGTTCTGCGGAGAAGGTCTCTTCGTCGTGGACACCCCAACCCATCGCGTGGGAGTCGCCGATAACGGCGATACCGCTGCCAGCGGGCTTGTCCCCGGTGTAGCGCCCATCCGCAGAAAAATTCAGCGTCGTACTAAATTCTGCATTATTGAACTGGCAGATACCCAGCTTTGGTTTATAAATCAGCTCACCATCGAAGGCGACGCAGTCAATCTTGTTTTGCCAGATGCTGCGCATGCCTTTCATGTAGAGATTATTCTGGATGACGGATATCCAGGGCAGATCTGGCGTCATGCCCCGTTGCAGGAGGACGAAGCTGACGAGCAGTACCACCGCGGACAGCATCGCATAGAAGACGAGTACGACCAAGGCGCTGCCGAGCCACTGCGCAAAGCTGTTTTTCTTCGTCGAGGTCAAAGGCGGATTCATAGTTGAGTTTTAGCTCAGGATTCTGTTCTTCTTTTTTCAGGAAGCAGTTGCCGACAGCCAAGGCTTCGATTTCCGTACCCATGAAACAGCCGAGACGATAAGCCGTATGAAGGGGCTGTTCCGGTGACATGACCTCGAGTTATCAGACACAGGGAAACGGAAATCGGCGTCGACCTGGTCACCATCAGCCACTGGCTCGGCCACGCGAGCGTTGAAACCACCAACCGCTATGCCGTCGTCGACCTTGAGACGAAACGCGCCGCTCTCGCGAAGGCTAGTAGCCCCGTCGGCGACGACGATCCGGCGCTCGCGGCGTGGCGCGCGGACGCCTCAATCCTCGCGTGGCTTGAGGCGCTGTGACGCGACCCCGATTATGTGGAGTCGGAGACACCGGAATCCAACGGACGCTTGGGCTTCAGGGCGCAACTCCACATAACCAGATGCTCCACATGAGTCGAGGATCACATAGAGCGAGTAATAGAGGGAGGGGATCGGCCCCTTCAGCTTGGTGATGTCCCAGCTCCACACCTGGTTCGGCGCGGTCGCGACGAGTTCGGGCTGGGCATACACCGGATGCCGGGCCTGGTGGCGCCGCTCGCGGACTTCGTCCGCGGCGGCGAGCACGCGATACATCGTGCGCACCGAGCCCAGGTACTGCTGTTGCTCGAGCAAGGTGGCATGGACTTCGGCGGGCGACTGATCGACGAACCGCTCACTCTGCAGGGTGTCGAGAATGGCTTGCCGCTCAGCGGGCCCCAACGCGCGCGGCGACGGGGCCCGCGGCGGGCGTGGGGCCGTCGGCGTCG
>CAZAZR010000298.1:0-1708 GCA_964489685.1 uncultured Solibacteraceae bacterium
ACCAGCAGTACCTGGACAAGAATCCCAGCGGCTACTGTGGCATTGGCGGCACCGGTGTCACCTGCGGGTAGACTCTCCCGATGTGGTCACGTCCGGGCCGGATGGCAACGTTCGGCCTGCTGTTCCTCCTCGCGCTGGCGATCCGTCTCCCGTATTTCCATCTGGTCCCGCGCTTCGAAGATGAGGGACTCGAAGTTATTCGTGCGCTGGAAGTCGCGCGCGGAACGAACGTCCCGCTGATCGGGTACGACATCTATTACGGCCCACTGTTTACCCTGATTGTTGCCGCGTTTTTCCGGGTGGTGGACGTGGACCTGCTGACCGCGCGGGCCGTGGCCGTCGTCTGTGGTGCGCTGACGGTGCCGGCGACGTACCTTCTGGGTTGCGTGGTGGGTGGCAAGCGGGTGGCCCTGGTCGCAGCGCTGCTCGCGCTGACGAGCCCGATTCTGGTGGTGGTGGGAAGTCACTTCGGCTGGTCGAATTCACTGGTGCCCTTCCTGGCCACCACCATGTTGACGGCGGTGTACCTGGGGGTGACCCAGCGCCGATGGACCTGGCTCGCCCTGGGTGGCTTCCTGGCCGGCCTCACGATGCAGGCCCATCCATTGAGCGTGGTCCTGATCGCGGCGCTTGTCGCGTGGTACTTCGTGTATTGCCCGCCTGCCGAGTGGTTCAAGCGTCCCGAGGTGTACGCGGCCGCCGTCTCGTTTGCCGTGGGGTATGCGCCGATGTTGTGGATCCTGGCTGGGCGGCTGGATCAGGTGATCGCGAGTGCCCAGAAGCAGTCGTACGTGTTTGGGCCGGTGGAGTCCGGCGGGCAGTACTTCGAGCGGGTGTTGGCGGCGTTCGGCATGCTGGGGATCACCATCGCGGGTGTCGGCGAGCGGCTGTGGGCGGCATTTCCGGAGGCGCCTCAGACGCGCCAGGCCGTCTTGCTCCTGGTGGTGCTGGTGGCGGGGTGCGGTCTGGTGTTGTCAGCGTCCAGACGCCCACTGGCGAGCAGTTCGACCGTTCGGTCGCGATCGTTCCTGGCGGTCGTGCTCCTGCTCCCCGTGTTGTTGCTGCCGCTCTTCACCCGGTCGCTGCAGTCGCGGTATCTCATGATGCTGGTGCCCGTGGCGTGTGTCTGCATCGGGCTGGCGTGTGCAAGGGTCTGGGAGGGCGCGGCCAGCGCCCGTCGCCTCGCGGCCGTCGGTATCGTGATTGCGATACTGACAGCCAATCTGGTGGCCATTGTTCGTGTTGAGCGCCGCGCATTGCAGGAGGGCGAGTCGAATGCCGCGTGGCTGTCGCTCAGGGATGCGGTTGATCAGCACAGCCTGTGTCAGGACGGTGTGTTCATCGAAGATACGGACGCCCTCGGCTTGCCGCCAGGCGATTCACGGACGTGGACCTACTTCAACACGCAGGCCGTGCGGTTTGTCCTCACACTCGAAAACTGCGTACAGACGGTGGCGCCGGTGGGCCGTCTGCTCGACATGCTCAAAGCGCGGCCGTCACCCGCCTGGCTCATCATTCCCGAGCAGAGCGTCGCGGTGTTTTCCCAGGACCTGACGCTGACGCGAGTGTTGCCCTTGGCTCCTGCACCGACTCTGCCGGCTGCGCTCCGCCTCACGCTGTTTCGTGCCGAGCCACGGCCGTAGCCAGGCGAGTCTACCGAATCATGCCTTTGCGCACGGCGTAGAGGACAATTTCGGCGGTGTTGTGC
>CAZAZR010000299.1:0-1682 GCA_964489685.1 uncultured Solibacteraceae bacterium
GTACACGTCGGCGAGCGGAACGGTGGGGTACTGCTGCGCGATCTCCTCGGCGGTCGCACCGGCCGCGAACGCGTCGACGATCGTCTCCAGAGTGACCCGGGTGCCGGCCACGCGTACCACCCCGTGGGCATCCGTATGGATGGGAACCTGCTCGAGCACATTGACCGCGTTCATGTCTGAAACCCTCGCTGGAATTATACGCGCCCAATCGATTGATGAGGGCGGCGGCATCAAGGTCCGCGGCGGTCCAAGGGAGGCAGGCCGAGCGTCCCAGGATGCTTCAAGTCGAGCCCCGCGGGGTGAACGAATCCATTCTTCAGATCTGGAAGGATCGGCCCACCGTCGCGCCTGCGGCGCTCTGGTGGGCAACCTCGCCTGTACTCACGAGCGAAGGTTGGTGGAAGCGGGCCTGACGATTCCCACTGAATCACCGGCGTCGACGCGGCGCCCAGTTCGAGGACGCACCACAGCCCGAGCTCTCGTTCCATTTCACGCAGCAAGTGCGCCAACTGCTTCCAGAACTCGAATCCGATCTTGCCGCGTTCGTGCTTGCAGAACCATGTCGCGCACACGCCGGGACGATGCCTCCAGATGCCGCAGGTGCCGGCCTCGCTATCGATGTAGTGCGGGCACCGTAGGCCAGGCGCCCGACCGAAATGCGCGCGGCCATTGTCGTAGAGCAGACGGAAGCCCCGCGATTGATCGAGGCCCCACGGGGTGACGGCCATGCGCGCCTCGATACGGCGCTCGACGGTCGCGCGCCCCGCCGCGAGGGCGGGGTCGCGATCCCTCAGGATGCGTCCGACGAGATAGTTGGGAATCGCGGGTTGATACGTGCAACAGCGCACGGACGGATCGAAGAACACGCCAGGCGAGGTGGTCTCGCCGGCCTGGCACATCACGCAGTTATCGCAGGTGGCCTTGCTCTCCTCGGCGGGAAGGACTCCGGAAAGCAGGTCGTGCAGCCACGGCGTGTAGAGCGGCGGGCGGCCGTTCTGTGCATGGCGATGGCGGGTGTCTCGCCGATAGTCCGCATGAAGGGGGTGTTTCGGTGACATAACCTCGAATCATCAGACACAGCCGAGGCACGCTCGGCACGCTCGTGGTTGTCGAAGTCGCGCTCGCGCTGGTGCTGCTGACCGCGGCCGGCATGCTGTTGTCGGCGTTCGAGCGCCTGCGCGGCCGCGATCTCGGCTTTCAGCCGCAGGGCGTGCTGACGATGCAGCCGGATTGTGCGCCTCGGAGCGATTGAGGGTCTCCGAATCGCCGGAGAACTCCGGAAGCAGTTCCGGCTTCAGGATCCCTCGTGGCCGGATGCAGAATCGCGCGCGAGTGACTTGGCCGCGCACATCAGGCTGGGAGCCCTTCTCCGCCGTGCAGGTGCTCACCCTGCTCGCAGACGCATTGTCACAAAGCGACCTGGTGCCCGCTTTTGACGCCGTGGCCCGCCGAGGTCCATGACGGGACGTGTGCCTGGCGGATACTGGTATCGCGGGCAGCCCGGGTGTCTCTGACCGGGTGTCCCTGACATAACGTCGCCGCAGTCCGCGCCTCGATCAACGTCCGGGGGTCGCGTCGAGCAGTCGGGGTAACATCTGAGGATATGCCCGGCAGGAAACGCTCGAAAGTGTTCGTCAAGCTCGCCATCGGCGCGGTGGTACTCGTGGGCCTCGGGTATCTGT
>CAZAZR010000300.1:0-1682 GCA_964489685.1 uncultured Solibacteraceae bacterium
CAATCGGGACGGGTCACCCTCGACGACCAGGACATCTCGCGCCTCGACCGGCGCGCGGTGGCGCGGCGACTGGCGGTGGTGCCGCAGGACACACACCTCGCCTTCGACTACACCGTCATGGACGTCGCACTCATGGGGCGGTTTCCGCACCTGGGTTCGTTCGAGGTGGAAGGCCCGGCCGACCTGGCCGCTGCGTCGGCCGCGCTCGAGGCGACCGGCACGCTCAATCTGTCACACCGCGCGTACGAAACGCTGAGCGGCGGCGAGAAGCAACGCGTCATCATCGCCTCGGCCCTCTCGCAACTTGATCGCCGAAACTCACCCGACGACCGCACGGCTCCGCTGCTTCTTCTGGATGAACCGACCGCAGCGCTCGACTTGCGCTACCAGGTGGAAGTGGCGGCACTGGTGGGACGGCTTCACGAATCGTCGGCAGCCGCGGGCGCGCCGCTGACCGTCGTGCTGTCCACACACGATCTGCACTTTGCTTCCTCGCTGTGCGACACCGTCGTGCTGCTGTCTGAAGGCCGTGTGGTCGCCCATGGACCGCCGGTCGAGGTGCTGACCGTGGACGCCCTCTCAACGGTATACGGCATTTCCAGGGCGCTCGCGGCGCCGCTGCTGCCTCGGGTGCGCGCCTGACCTCTCCACTGCGACGAGGCGTACCCTGGGTGCTGACCAGCGCCGTTGTCGCCGTCATGGCCGTCGCGGTGGCGCCGTTCATCGGGCAGACGCCGTTGCAGTTTGGGCGGGTCTTCTCGATGTCGCTGCCCTTCTCAGACAACATCGATGCACAAATATTCTTTCTGGCCCGCCTGCCCCGTTCCCTTGCGGCCGCGGTCGTCGGGGGCACACTGGCTGCAGCGGGCGTTGTTTTTCAAGGGTTGCTGCGCAATCCCCTCGCCACGCCCTACACACTCGGGATCTCGGCAGGCGCGTCATTTGGTGCGATGGCGGCGATTACGTTCGGCAGCATGCTGCCGGTGGTTGGGGTGACGTCGGCGAGCCTGGCCGGGGCACTACTCGCGGTCATGGTCGTCTATGCGCTCGCGTCGGCGCGGCACTCGGGTCTGTCGACGACGGTGCTGCTGCTGGCCGGCGTCACGATGAATTCCTTCTTTTCGGCACTGATCCTGTTCGTGCAGTACCTGAGCGACTTCACCGAGACCTTCCGCGCCTTGCGATGGCTGATGGGGGACCTCGACGTGGCCGGCTATGGGCCCATCCTTGGCGCGCTCCCACTGGTGGTCGTCGCGCTTGGCGGATTCGCATGGCTCGCGCGGCCCCTCAATCTCCTGAGCCTGGGTGCCGATGCGGCCGCCACTCGTGGCGTGGATGTGCGGCGGGCACAGCGGGTGGCGTTTTTTTCGGGCTCGCTGGCCACGGGCGCGGCGGTCTCGATCGGCGGACCGATCGGGTTTGTCGGCATCATCGTGCCGCATCTGGTGCGACTTGTCGTGGGTGCCGATCACCGGCTGGTGCTGCCCGCGTCGTTTTTTGTCGGCGCGGCCTTCCTCGTCGTGTGCGACGTGGTCTCGCGCATCATCATGGCGCCGCTTGAATTGCCGGTGGGCATCATTACCGCACTCATTGGAGGCCCATTCTTTTTATGGATGCTGATCAGGAAGAGGACATGAGTCATTTATCGGGGTCCAGGAGTCCTGGGGTCCATGGGTCTGCAT